>DATNMN010000179.1:0-19571 GCA_035602295.1 Candidatus Dormiibacterota bacterium
ATACCCACGAGGAGACCGACGACGGGAATGACGATGAACCAATTCGCTTGCAGGCGCTGCAGCACAGGAATCTGGTTGCCAAATGGCAGCAGCTGCTCGGTGACGCCGACGGTGAAGGTGAGATCGCGCTGCCAGCTCAAGATGGCGCCCGAGAACCAGGAGAGGATGGCCCCGAGCACACACCCGCTCACCAGCCCCAGGGCAAAGCCGATCCAGCCGCCGGCGATCAGCGCCGCCCGCACCGACACGGCCACCACCCGCCCGCGCACCTGGTGCATCAGGAGACCATCGTCCGTCGCGGCCGCGGCCGTGCCAGGAGAAGCACCAACAGGATGCTCGCAGGGATCGCCAGCGCGATAACGAGCGCGTAGGCGAGGTAGCCAAGAAATCGCAGCGCCGGGGCCCCTATCCGCGCCTGGCCGGTCGCCGAGGAAACGATCTTTTGTTTCGCGCCTTGCCCGGCACCGCCCGCAAAGAGTTCGGCCGCCTGCAGCCCCGCGGGCCGCGGGTCGCCGTTGGGCGCGTAGAGACCAAAGTGCTCGATCTTCACACCGGGGCGTTGCGTCCAGTAGTCGTCGAGGGTCCACCACACGGCTGCTCCGACGAAGCCAGTGGGATTGGTGTCGAGATTCGATGCCGCCGCCTGGTAGGTGTCGGCGAGAATCCGCCGCTGCTCCTCCCGGTCGCCGAGATTATCGGACCAGCGGCCGTACTCCAGGATGATGATCGGTTTTCGCGGAAACGTGGCGTGAGCGACCTGCAGCGCTCGACTCGTCCCCGGTCCGGCGTCCGGCCCGTAGAAGACGCCGTAATACGAAGTCAGACCGGCGACATCGAGCGGCCGGCTGGTCTGGTCATCGGGCTGGCTGCCGTAGGCTGCCTGCCCGGTCAAGCGCGTCCCGTCGATGGCGCGATCGAGATTGTGCAACGTGGCGAGCGCCTGCTCGCGCTCGATCCCGCCGGTCGACTCGTTGGCGAGGCCATGAAACAGCACCGATGGGTGGTTCATGTCGCGCAGGTCCATTTCGCTCAACATCTGCTGCGGGATGCCGCGGTCCATGGCAATCGTGAAGGTCGCGGGCGTGTAGTGGTAGAGCGGGATCTCTTCCCAGATCGCGTAGCCCAGCCGGTCAGCGAGCATCAGCAGCAGCGGGTTGGCCGGGTGGTGGTCGGCACGGATCAGCTGGACGTTGATGGCGTTCGCCTTGTCGAGCAAGAGCAGGATGTCGTCCGGCGTGACGACCGGACCGCCGCGCGGCCGGCCGTTCACCGCAGGATAGACGCGCTCGTCGTGAAGTGCGACTCCCGCGAAGGCGACCGGGTTGCCATTGAGCAGCAAGCGCGGCGCGCTGGCGTCGACGCCGATGTGACGCAAGCCGAAAGTCTCGTACAGCTGATCCGATCGCCGCTCCTGCCAGAACACCTGGACCTGGAGGACATACAGCGCTGGGGATTGCGGCGACCAGAGCGCGGCATTGGTGAGCGAAAAGCTGGCGTGCACCTGGCTCGTCCCATCGCGGCCGAGTTGGCCGGCATCGAGCCGTTGCGACGCGATCGGCACCGCGCCATCCGGGATCAGCTTCGCCGGATCGGGGTCGGCGAGGTTGGTCGTGGTCACTGCCGCCGGCAGGATGTCGAGGCCGACGGCAACGGGCGTGGGGTTTCCCCCACGCTGATGCAGCGTCACGGCAATATCGGCGCCGTCGAGATGAGGAACGATGTCGGCGCGGACCACGTAAACGGGTGCGGTCGCCTCGATCCAGACCGGCTGGGTGAGACCACCATAATTCCACCAATCGGTCAGACCCCAGGGAACGATGTCCTGCCGCGTGCCCCAGGGTGGGTTGTCGACCCGGACGGCGATCGTGTTGACCTCGTTGGGCACCAGCGCGTCAGTGGCGTCGAAGGCAAATGGGGTCGAGCCGCCCTCGTGGTAACCGAGCCAGTGGCCGTTCAGCCAAACGTCGGCGATGTAATTGGCCGCGCCGAATTTCAGCGTGACGGTCTGGTTCTGCCAATCAGCCGGAACATCGAAGTCCTTGCGATACCAGGCTCCGTCGGCTGACGACGCCGGCGGTGGGTCGAATGATCCCGGCACCTGGACCGTGGGCCACAGTGTGTCGTCGAACGCGGTCGACTCGCGACCGGCCGCATCCGCCAAGATTTGCTTCAACGACTGGGCCCGCACGCTGAGTGAGAGATCGTGGTTCATGGACGTGGATTGAAGCCGCCAGAGCCCATTCAGGTCGATGCGTCGTCGTGGCTGGTAAGAAAAGGTCGGGACCGGGATCCCGTTCTGAAAGGCAATCCGATTTCCACCGACCGTTTTCAGGCTCAGGGTGGGAGCCAGTTCCGAGGCGGCTTCCGGGCTGGCACAAGCGGACAGCAGAAGCCCGAGAACGACGTTAGCCAGGACGAGACCGGCGAACCGGCGGGCACGGCGCAACGAGGTGCATTATCGGCCAGTTCGCGGACGGAGGCTGCTGGGCTCGAGATGGCGCTGCTCGAGCAGATGCCGGACTGCCGCGCCGCCCTCCAGCTTGAGGGCGGCGGACGCCACCTTCGCGCATTCGGCCGCGCTTAGCTGCCGGACGGTGGCCTTGATCCGCGCGACCATCGGCGGGTGGACACTCAATTCATCCACACCCAGGCCGACCAGCAGCGGAACCGCCCAGAGATCTGAGGCCATCTCGCCGCAGACGCCCACCCAGCGCCGGTGCCGATGGGCAGCCCTCACCACCTGGTCGATCATCCGGAGCACTGCAGGGTGCAGGCTGTCCGCAAGCGGCCCCAGCTCCGGGTTGGTGCGGTCCGCCGCAAAGAGGTACTGGGTGAGGTCGTTGGTGCCGATGCTGAAGAAGTCGACCTCGCGGGCGAGCAAATCGGCGCCAATCGCGGCGGCCGGCACTTCGACCATGATGCCCACCGGCATGCCCGGCCCGTTGGTCGCCGCCGTATTGACATCCTTGGCTGCCTCCGCCAGGATCGCCTTCGCCTGGCGGACCTCATCAACCGTTGACACCATGGGGAACATCAGCCGCAGCGGATGGTTCGCAGCGACGCGAAGGGCGGCCCGCAGCTGGTCGGCCAGCAGCTCCGGCCGGCGGAGGAGCTGGAGACGAAGGCCACGTACGCCAAGCGCGGGGTTGGCCTCAGGCGGCTGCGGCAGGGCTGGAAGGGGTTTGTCCGCGCCGACGTCGAGGGTCCGCAAGATGACCGGCCTCGGCCCCATCGCCGCCGCGACCGCTTCCAGCATGGCGACCTGCTCGTCCTCGGTGGGCAGCTGGTCGGAGCCGAGAAAGAGGAACTCGCTGCGAAGCAATCCGATGCCATCCGCGCCGGCGGCGGCGGCGCGCTGCGCGTCCTCGAGGTTGGCCGCGTTGCTGCCGACCTCGACCCGACGGCCGTCGCGGGTGACGGCGGGTTCGGCATCGACCGCCAGCGCGGCGGGACCCTCCAGGTGCGGGATCGCGTTCGCAGGGGGATCGACGAGCAGCGTGCCCTCATCGCCGTCGAGGAGCAGGGGCTGGCCATCGGCGACGGCGTCGACCAGCCCGGGGATCCCAACGACGGCCGGCAGGCCAAGCGCGCGGGCGAGGATCGCGGTATGCGCGGTCGCTGTTCCCTGTTCGGTGGCGAATCCGACGACGAGCGCGCGGTCCAGCCCCGCCGTTTGCGAAGGGGCGAGGTCGCGCGCCACTACGATCGAGGGCTGCGACGGGAGCGGGGGAACATCGCTCAATCCATGCAGAGCTCGACGCACCTGCTCGACCACGTCGTCGACATCAGCGGCGCGCGCCTGAAAGACTGGGTCCGGTGACGCCCGCAGCATGGCGGCAAAGGGCGCCATCGTTTCCGCCACTGCCGCATCCGCCTGAGTCCCCAGGATGACCAACCCGCGGGCCCCATCGAGCAACGCTGGATCTTCCAGCATCAGGACCTGGGCCTCGAGGATGCCCGCTTCAGCCGACGCGCCAGAGGCGTGAAGCCGCGCGGTGGTAGCAGCTAGGCGGACCTTGACTTGTTCGATGGCGCGCTGTAACTCGTCGGCGCCGATCTCGCCAGTCGGTCCGGCGGCAGTGTTCTCGAGCGATGCGTCTTTCCATCGCCAGGCAGGTGCAAAGGCCTGTCCCGGCGCGGCGGCGATCCCCTGGAGCCGCGTCCGCTCCGAGCTATTCGCCGAAGTCACGATCGACGAGATCGGTCAGCGCGGCGACCGCGGCATCCGCCTGCGGGCCGTCGGCGCGCACCGTGATCGTCGTTCCCTGGCTGACGCCCAGCGTCAAAACATTGAGGATGCTCTTGGCGTCTCGAACCTTGCCGTCCTTCTCGACCTCGACGCGCGTGTCTTTGAAGCGAGCGGCCGTCTGCACGAAAAGCGCGGCCGGCCGAGCATGAAGCCCGACCTTGTTCATTATGGTCAAACGGCGTTCGGTTATGACTCTACCGCCTCCCTCTCAGGCGTAGTCTGCAGCCCAGACCGCATTCGGTCAAGGTCGCTTGAGGGTTCGCTGATCCAAACGCCGCCGTCGGCCCTTAAAATCGAAGCCTTACAAGGAGGTGGCGATGGCCACTCGGACGACCGTCACGCCGGGCCGCCCCCGCCCCGTCGATGGATCGCTCAGCCGCCTCCTCGAAGCCTTCGGCAAGGTCCCGGTGGCGGCCGTCATCCGTCGGGGCGAGGAACTGCCACGGGCGCTCGCCTCGCAGGTTCCCGCGGTCTTCTTCTTGCGCGCACCGGCGTTTCACCTGGGTCCACTCGTGTGGGCGGTGCAGGCGCGCGGCAAGCTGGCGTTCGTGCACATCGACCTGATCGCGGGCCTGGGCAAGGACCGGGCGGGCATCGCCTTCCTCGCGCGGGAGATCGGCGTCAACGGGATCATCACGTCGCATAGCGGCCTGGTGGCCGCCGCCCGAGCGGAACATGTGATCTCGGTCCAGCGGCTGCTGCTTTACGACGACCTCGCACTACCGGCGGCGATGTCGGCCCTGGATCACGCGCGCCCCGACATCGTCGAAGTCCTTCCCGGCGTGATCTTTCCCCTCGTCGTCAACGAAATCCGGTCCCGCCTCCCCCTCCCCATCATCGTCGGTGGCTTCGTGACCGAGCCGGCGCATCGCGATGCGGCGCTGCAACGGGGCGCCCTGGCGGTGAGCACCAGTACCGCGGAGCTGTGGCCGTGAGAACGCCCGGTGTGATGGGCGTGATGCTGCCGGCAGTTCGCGACGGCGCGTCGTTGAACCAGGCGCTCGACCTTGGCTATCGCCAGGTCCTGCTCGAACGCGGCAGCTTGCTGTCGATCGTCGGACCCCTCGCCGGGGCTGCCCGCCGTGGGGTCGCGATCTTTGTCAACCTCGACGCCGTGGAAGGGCTCGCGCCGGACAGTGCCGCTCTCGCCTTCCTGGCCACCGACCTCGGGTTTTCCGGGGTGCTGTCGGTCAAGCCGCACCTGCTGCAGGACGCCAGCCGGTTTCGGTTGCGGACCGTCCAGCGGATCCACGCGCTCGACTCGACCGGGCTCGAGACTGGTCTCCACTCGCTCGTGTCGCCGGCGCCCTACGCCATCGCCATTGCCCCGGCGGTCGCGATCCCCCAGGTCATGGCGAGCATACGTTCGATCACCGATACACCGGTTTGGGGTACCGGGTTCATCAGTACGGCGGAGCAGGCCGGCGAGGCCCTTCGCGCCGGTGCCGCCGTCGTCTCCAGCGCCCGTCTCGAGGTCTGGCGCGACTTCAGCCGCACCCCAGTTTCCTGACGCTCGATCGACCCAAGTGGGCGATTGACACATCTGTATTCCTGTGGTATGAACAACCGTGCAGGCGACTGGCGGGACACTGAAGGGAAAAGTCCTGACCTATGCGCTCCAAATGGAGCGTGCAGGTTAGGGCTTTTTTTATTGCTTGCCAAAAGGAGGTGCAACGGGAACGAAGCCACTCATAGGGCGTCATCGCGCGACTTTTAGTCAATCGAAGGGAGGAGGAAAGAATGGCGGTATCCGAAAGCTGGACTAAAAAATACCTGGCCGACGCGCTGGGAACATTCGTTCTGGTTTTCCTCGGTGACAGCTTCGTCGCCTTCGCGGTCGCGGGCGCAGGCGGGAACGGCTTCAAGGCCGGCCTGCTGGCGGCGGGATTTTTCTGGGGGTTCGCGGTCACCCTCGCCATCTACTCGTGTGGCGCGGTTTCCGGCGCGCATCTGAACCCTGCCGTTACGCTGGCCCTCGCTTGGCGCCGTGGTTTCCCATGGTCGAAAGTCCCAGGGTACATCGCCGCCCAGCTCGTTGGGGCGTTCGCGGCAGCCGTGGCAGTCTCCTTCGTATGGAACGGGATCATCGTCGCGTACGAGAATGTCAACAAGATCTCGCGCGGCGCCGATACCGGCGTGAACAGCGGGCTCATCTTCTGGGCGAACTGGCCCCACCCCGGGCTCGTCGGGTGGGCGGGTCATCCGGCGCTCCAAGGCGGCACCGATTACCTGACGCAGGATCCCTGGTGGCGTGCCGCCGGAACCGAGATCATCATCACCGCGATCCTGGTGATCTGCATCCTCGGCATCGTCGAGGACCGCATGCCATCGGCGGCCAACCTGGCGCCGATCGCGATCGGCTTCGTCGTGGCCGCCCTGGTCGGCCTGTTTGCCCCGATCGAAATGGCATCCTTGAATCCCGCGCGTGACCTCGGGCCGCGGATCTGGGGGCTATTCATCGGGTACGGCTCGAACGCGATCCCGGGTCAGAACTTCAACCTCTGGATTACAACCGGGATGCCACTCATTGGCGGACCTCTCGGCGCGTGGATCTACGACACGTTCATCCACCAGCATCTACCGGCTCCCGTTGGTCCGGACACCGTTCCGGTACAGGAATCGGCGCGGGCGCGGGCCTAGGAGGACAGTGTCTCGACGGCTCAACCGACAACTCGGTAAAGCCCCGGGCGGGCGAGGGATCGAACCCTCGCCCCGCCCTCGGGCGGCGGTTACCCGCACGCCTCTCCAGCGGCTGAATCGCATCCTGCTGATCGCAGGTGCTGGCCTGGCCTTCGGGGCCGTGCTGCTCGCACTGCTGACGAAGCCCTTTGACCCGAAGCTGCTGGGCATCAACCTGGCGGCGATCGGGCTGGGGCTACTCATGGGGAAGGGGTTCGGGATGTTCATGTTCCGACGCGTCTTGCCGACAGCAAGTCACAAGTAAGAGGAGGCAGCGATGGCAGAAGCGGCAGTAACAACCAGACTCAAAAAGCTGATCAACACGCCGGAGACCGAAGTCAAGGACGCCATGGCCGGGATGGCCGCGGCGCACTCGGACCTGATCCGCGTGGAGTACGACCCGAACGTGATCATCCGTAAGGATGCGCCCCGAAAGGGCAAGGTGGGGCTCGTCTCGGGCGGCGGCAGCGGTCACGAGCCGATGCACGGTGGGTTCGTCGGACTGGGCATGCTCGACGCAGCGTGTCCGGGTGCGGTCTTCACCTCGCCCACACCCGATCAGATGGCGCGGGCGACCGCGGCGGTCGACGGTGGCGCCGGTGTGCTTCACATCGTGAAGAACTACACGGGTGACATCCTGAACTTCGAAATGGCGGCGGAGCTGGCCCGAGGGGAGGGCGCCAAAGTCAATGCGGTCGTCACCAATGATGACGTCGCCGTCCAGGACAGCCTCTACACAGCGGGCCGTCGCGGTGTCGGCGTCACAGTGCTGCTCGAGAAGATCGTGGGCGGCGCGGCGGAGGCCGGCGCCGACCTCGATAAAGTGACCGAGCTGGCGAAGAAGGTCAATGCCAACGGCCGGAGCATGGGGATGGCGCTCACCTCCTGCATCGTGCCGGCAGCCGGCAAAGTCACCTTCGAGATCGCCGACGATGAAATGGAGATGGGCATCGGCATCCATGGCGAGCCTGGAAGGGAACGGACCAAGCTGAAGTCCGCGGACGAGATCGCGGAGATCCTGACGATGGCGGTCGTCAACGACATCCCGTTCAAAAGCGGCGATGAGGTCCTTGCCTTCGTCAATGGCATGGGCGGCACACCGCTCATCGAGCTATATGTCGTCTACAACGCGGTCAACCGGTATCTGGCCGGACGGGGCATCAAGGTAACGCGGTCGCTGGTCGGCCCTTACATCACGTCGCTGGAGATGGCGGGCTGCTCGGTGACGATCTTGAAGCTCGATGCGGAGACGACCAAGTTCTGGGATGCGCCCGTGCACACGCCGGCGCTTCGCTGGAAGGTCTAGGAGAACAAATTGGCGGCGACCAGCGCGCAGATCTATGACTGGGTGGAACGCTATGCCGGCATCGTCGCCGAGCAGAAGCAGTACCTGACCGGTCTGGACGCCGCTATCGGCGACGGCGACCACGGCATCAACATGGACCGGGGCTTCCAGACCGTGCTGGTCAAGATCGCCCCGGTTCGCGACAAGGACGCCGGCACCCTCCTCAAGACGACCGGCATGGCGCTGGTCGGCTCTGTGGGGGGCGCCGGCGGACCGCTCTACGGCACCTTCTTTCTGCGAGCCGGCGCGGCGCTCGATGGGAAGTCGGAGATCTCCGATCGGGACCTCGTCGGCGCACTCGAGGCGGGGCTGAAGGGTGTGGTGGAGCGGGGCAAAGCGAACCCCAACGACAAGACGATGGTCGACGCACTGACGCCCGCGGTTGCGCGGGCGAAGCAATCCCTTGAGGGCGGAGCCTCGTTGCAGGAGGCCCTCGCCGCGGCGGCAGACGCGGCCGAGGAAGGGATGAAGGCGACGATTCCACTCAAGGCGCTGAAGGGACGCGCCAGCTACCTCGGCGATCGCAGTATCGGCCACCAGGACCCGGGCGCGACCTCTTCCTACCTGATGCTGCGTGCGTTGAGCGATAGCCTGGCGGCGCTACCCCAGCAAGCAAAATCGACCACGTAAGGAGGATGGGCATGGCGGAGAAGAAGTACGCGGCGGCTGTCGACCAGGGCACCACAGGCACGCGCTTCATGGTGTTCAGCCACGATGGCAAGGTCGTGTCGACCGACTACCTCGAGCACGAGCAGATCTATCCCAAGCCCGGATGGGTCGAACACGACGCGATGGAGATCTGGGACAAGACGCAGCGCGTGATCAAAGGTTCGATGGCGAAGAAAGGCATCAAAGCCGACGAGCTCTCCGGGATCGGCGTCACCAACCAGCGCGAGACCACCGTCGTCTGGGAGAAGAAGACGGGCAAGCCGGTCCACAACGCCATCGTCTGGCAGGACACCCGCACCATCGACATCTGCCAGAAGCTGATCAACGACGGCGTCGAGCCGACGGTCAAGGCCAAGACGGGATTGGTGGTCGCCACCTATTTCTCGGGGCCGAAAATCCAGTGGATCCTCGATAACGTCACGGGCGCACGCGCGGCAGCCGAGCGCGGGGACCTGCTGTTCGGCAACATCGATACCTGGGTCATCTGGTGGCTGACGGGCGGGCCCGAGGGTGGGGCGCACGTCACTGACTACAGCAATGCGTCGCGGACCATGTTGATGGACCTGAAGACGCTGGACTGGGACCAGGAACTGCTCAGCAAGATCAAGGTCCCGCGGGCCATGCTGCCGCAGATCCGGCCCTCGAGCGACAAGAAGCTCTACGGACAGACCAAGGCGAACGGCCCGGTGGGCGGCGTCGTCCCGGTGTGCGCGGACCTCGGCGACCAGCAGGCGGCCCTCTTCGGGCAAACCTGTTACTCGCCAGGCGAGGCGAAGAACACCTACGGCACCGGCAACTTCATGCTGCTCAACACCGGCAACACGCCGGTTCCGTCGAAGAGCGGCCTGCTGACCACAGCCGCCTACGGCCTCGAGCAAGGCAAGTCCATCTACGCGCTGGAAGGCTCGATTGCCATCACCGGCGCGGCGATCCAGTGGCTGCGTGACAACCTCGGGCTCATCAAGGATGCGTCGGAGACCGAGGCGATCGCGAAGTCTGTCGACGATGCGGGCGGCATCTACTTCGTGCCGGCGTTCTCGGGTCTGTTCGCTCCGCATTGGGACATGTATGCCCGGGGCGCGATCGTCGGGCTGACCCGCTATGTCACCCGGGCCCACATTGTGCGGGCGACCCTCGAAGCGATTTGCTACCAGACCAAGGAAGTTGCGGACGCGATGGAAGCGGACTCCGGCGTCAAGCTGACCACGCTCAAGGTGGACGGCGGGGCGGTCAAGAACGACTTCCTGATGCAGCTGCAAGCGGACATCCTGGGCGTCAAGGTCGTTCGGCCGCAGGTTCAGGAGACGACGTCGCTGGGTGCCGCGTACGGCGCCGGGCTGGCGACCGGCTTCTGGAGCACGCTCGACGAGCTGCGCAAGAACTGGCAGGTCGACAAGGTGTTCGAACCAAAGTCCACCGAGGAGCAGCGCAAGGCTGGGCTCGCCGGCTGGAAGAAGGCTGTCGAACGGACGCTTGGCTGGGTCGAGAAGGAACCGGCAAAAGAAGCGGTAGGGGCTGGCGCGAAGTCGTAGAAAAGCGCGCTAGGATGAGGGGAAAGGGCCTTGAGGTCCTTTCCCCTTTCTCTTAATGCCTGACACCAGCACGGGCGTTGTCGTCATCGGGGGTGGGTCGACGGGCGCCGGGGTGCTCCGAGACCTGGCCCTGCGCGGCATCGATGCCATCCTGGTCGAGAAGGGCGATCTGGCATCCGGGACCACGGGGCGCTCCCACGGTCTGCTCCATTCCGGCGGACGCTACTGCGTCAACGACCTCGCCGCCGCTATCGAGTGCGTCGAGGAAGGACGCATCCTCCGCCGCATCGCGCGCACCACGGTCGAAGATACCGGCGGCTACTTCGTATCGGTGTCGGAGGAGGACGAGGCCTGGGAGCCACGATTCGTCGAGGGATGCCAGAAAGCCGGGATCACCTGCGAGCGAATTTCGGTTGAGGAGGCGCGCCGCCGCGAGCCCGCGCTATCGACACAGGTGCGGACCGTCTTCTGGATCCCGGAAGACGGCCACCTGGATCCCTTCTATCTCGTCGTCGGCAACGTCGAGTCCGCACGCCGTCGCGGGGCGCAGGTCCGAACCTACACCGAAGTCGTCGGCTTCAGCCGGACAGGCAACCGGATTTCGGGCGTGCTGACTCGGGACGCCGTGACCGGTGAGGAGACCTCGATCGGCTGCCAGGCGGTGATCAACGCCACCGGCGCGTGGTCGGGGTTCGTCGCCCGCCTGCTCGACGTCGAAGTCAAGGTCGTTCCGGTCAAAGGCGTCATGGTCGTCCTCTCGCGCCGCCTCGCCCACGCGGCGATCAACCGCTGCCACAAGCCCGGTGACGGCGACATCGTCGTCCCCGGCCTGAGCGTCGCCATCCTGGGCACCACGGCGGTCAAGGTTCCGCACCCCGAAGTGCTGCCCATCGAGTGGGCTGAAGTCCGGCTCTTGATCGACGAAGGGGCGAAGATGCTGGACGGCGTGACCACGGCGCGCGCCATGCGCGCCTACGCCGGTGTGCGGCCTCTCTACGACCTCGGCGCCGAAGCCGAGGGACGCGAGATGAGCCGCAACTTCGCGGTCATTGACCACGAGGAGCGCGACGGCGTCGCAGGCTTTACCAGCATCGTTGGCGGCAAGGTCACCACTTTTCGTCTGATGGCCGAGCGCGTCACCGACCTGGTCGCCCGGCGCCTCGGCGTCACCACCCCGTGTACGACGGCGCAGGTGCCGCTCAACGACCGCGAGGATGAAATGGACCAGCTACGGCACCGGCCGGCCCAGCTCGGGATGCCCAAGCCGCACGCCGAGGAGCTCGCGCTTCAGCCCCTGATCTGTGAGTGCGAGCTGGTTCGCCCCCAGGATGTCGAGCCGTGGATGAACGATCCTGCGGTCCGCACGCTGGAAGACGTCCGGCGGCGCACGCGGTCCGGGATGGGGCCGTGCCAGGCGGCCATTTGCTCCTACCGGCTTGCGGGCCGCCTGCTCACCGACCGGGGCGTCGATGGGCAGACGGCGACCCGCGCCATGGCGGACTTTCTCGAGACGCGCTGGCGCGGCGTGCGCCACGTGTTCTGGGGAAGCCAACTGCGCCAGGCGCAGGTGACGGCCGGGTTGCACCTCGAGCTGTTCAACGTCGACCGCCAGCTGATGGAACCAGTCCCTCTCCCGCCGGCAGGGGAGCGTCGGGGTGGGGGCGTTCCCGCCGAAGCGGTGGAGGCGGTGGGCCAACCGTGAAGTGCGATGTCGCTGTCGTCGGGTCGGGCCTGGCCGCCCTTGTCGCCACTCGCACTCTTCAGCGTGCGGGTCGCGATCCCGTCCTCATCTGGCCTGGACTCTCGTCCCTCTACTTTCTATATGCAACGGTCGACGTGCTCGGGTATGCAAACGCCACCAGCGCGCAGCCCGTTGAGGAGCCCGTCGCCGCCGTGCGACAGTTGATCGCGCAGAACCCGGATCATCCCTACGCGCGGGCGGGGTTGGCGGCGCTCCAGGACGGGAGTTCGCTGTTGCTCGAGTGGCTGCGTGAGGCAGGGTTCAACTGGCAGGGAACGCTGACTCGCAACCTCCTCCTCCCGACTGCGATGGGCACGCCCAAGCCGAGCTGCCTGGTTCCGACCTCGATGGTGGCCGGTGATCTCCAGCGCGATGAGCCGATCGCGTTCTGCGGCTTCGACGGCTACCAGGATTTCATCCCCGAGCTGGCCGCGTCCAACCTGTCACGCTCCTGGAACGGCGGGCATCGGAGCGTCACGGCCGTCCGCGTGTCGCTGCCCGGCGTCAAACCCGACCGCCTTTTCACGTCGATCGACCTGGCAAGAAGCTTCGAAGACGCGACCTTCCGGCGCGAGGTTGCCGCCCGGCTGCGGCATGCAGTAAAGGATGATGGCGCCCGGCTCGGAGTGCCGGCCGTCCTCGGCCTGACGCACGACACCGACGTCCACGCCGAGTTCGAGAAGGAGAGCGGCCACCCGGTGTTCGAGATCCCCACCCTCCCGCCCTCCGTGCTCGGGCTCCGCCTCTTCGATCGCCTGCGCCGGCACATCCAGGAAACGGGCGTCGAGATGATCTGGGCCGCGCCGGCGCACGAGGCGGAGGTCGCCAACGGACGCTGCCTGCGCATCCATCTGAAGTCCGCCGGCCGGGAACAGCCGGTCGAGGCCCGGGCTTTCGTCCTCGCCCTCGAGGACGCGGTCGACGGGGCGTGGCGGGCCGGGGCGCATACGGTGCGCGATCCGTTCTTTCACCAGGTGCTGGCGCAGCACGCCACGCCTGCCGAGCGCACGGATGAGTCGCTGTTTGCGCCGCAACCGTTCGCCACCGTCGGCTATCCCATCAGTGACCGGCTGCAGCCGGTTGGCAATGACGGCCAACCCCTCGCCTCGAACGTGTTCGTGGCCGGTGGCGGGATGGCCGGCTACGACCCGACCGGCATCAAGGCTCGGGGTGGTATGGCGATCGCAACCGGGTATCGCGCCGCACAGGAGGCGATGGCAGCATGATCACCGAAGACTTGGAGAGGTTCTCCGACACGGTCGAAGAGGAGCAATCGGTCGAAGCCTGCACCAAGTGCACGGCCTGTAACACCGTATGCCCTGTGGCCCGCTCGACCGATATCTTCCGCGGACCAAAGTCCCTGGGACCCGAATCCGAACGCTACCGAGACCAACACGAAGCGACGGTCAACGCCGGTCTCGACCTCTGTTCCGGCTGCAAGCTTTGCGAAGTCACCTGCCCGTCGCAGGTGAGCATCCAGGAGTACATCCGTCGCGCCCAGAACAAGGGGGCCCGGGAGAAAGGCCGCACGCTGCGCGATTGGCTGCTGGGACACACGCGGTTGCTCAGCCGGTTCGGCAGCCTGACCGCGCCGCTCGCGAATTTCGGGAACCGCAATCCGCTGTTCCGCCTGCTGATGGAGCGCTTCGTCGGCATCCACCGGCGGCGGCCGCTCCCGAAGTATCAATGGCTGACCTTCGAGAGCTGGTTCAAGCGCCATACCCGACCGACGACCGCCACTCGACGGAAGGTCGCCTACTTCTATGGCTGCTGGGTTGATTTCAACGAGCGACGGCTGGGCCAGCAGGTGGTCGCGGTGCTGGAGCGGAACGGGATCGAGGTCGTCGTCCCCCGGCAGCAGTGCTGCGGCATCCCGGCCGTGGTCAACTCGAACACCGATCTGGCGCGCAAGTACGGCGTCGAGAACGTGCGACGGTTGAGCCAGCTCCCGGCCGGCGTCGACATCATCGCCAGCTCGACCTCCTGCGGACTGATGCTCAAACACGACTATGCGCACCTCCTCGAGATCCCCGGCGCCGAGCAGGTCGGATCGCGTGTCTATGACATCTGTGAGTACCTCTGGATGTTGCACGAGGCCGGCGAGCTGGATGTCGAGTTCCAACCAGTCGACACCCGGGTCCTCTACCACGCACCATGTCACCTGAAGTCGCACGGGATCGGCTACCCGGCAATGCGCCTGCTCCGCCTGATCCCGGGGGTTAGGGTCGAGGAAGTTGACGAAGGCTGCTGCGGCATCTCCGGAACGTACGGCGTCAAGGTCGAGAAGTACGATCTCTCGATGAAGATCGGCAGCCGGCTCTTCGAAGCGGTCAAGGCCGCAGGTAGTGACTCGGTGCTGGCGGATTGCGAGACCTGCCGCATGCAAGTCGAACATGGAGCCGGCTCGCGTTCGGCGCATCCGATCGACATCCTGGCGAGGGCCTATGGCTACCGTTAGCCTGGTGCTGGTGTCGCACAGCCGCCAACTCGCCGAAGGTGTGCGTGAACTCGCCGGGCAGATGACCCAGGGGAAGGTGAAGATTGCCGTCGCCGGCGGCACCGCAGATGGGCGCCTCGGCACGGACGCCACCGCAATCCTTAACGCGATCGAAGAGGTTCGCGGACCGCAGGGCGTGCTGATCCTGGTCGACCTCGGCAGTGCCGTGCTCAGTACCCAGATGGCGATTGAGCAACTGTCCGACGGTCAGGGGCGGGTCCTCCTCAGCAATGCGCCCTTTGTCGAAGGGGCAGTGATCGCCGCCGTCGAGGCGTCGATCGACAGCGACCTCGATGCCGTGGCGGCCGCCGCGCTGGGCGCGCGAGAGATGGAAAAGGTGTCGCCCTAGTGGCCCGCAACGTGGAACTACCAGATGGCGCCCGCCTCGAGGACGGCGAGGTCGTGGTAAAGACCGCGAAAGATTGGGGCCTGTCAATCAAATCGCTGGTGCTGACGTCGCGGCGGCTGTTCTGCCCCGCTGATTTGACCGGCCGCTCGACAGTCAGCCTTCCGCTCATCGACGTGCTGGGTGTGACGCTTCAGAAGCACCTGGTCGGCTTCTCGACGATCATCGTCGACACCCGCGATCGCCCGCAAGCCTCATTCCCGGCCCACATCAACGGACAACTGGTCAGGTCTGACATAGCGGCCGCCGTCGACTACGCGAAGCGATCCGCCGGATTGGATGCGTCGACGCCAGCGTCACCTTCGCCCAGCGGGGACCGATACGAGCAGTTACGCAAGATCAGCGAGTTGAAGGAGTCGGGCGTGCTCACAGAGGCCGAGTTCGAGGAGGAGAAGGCGCGGATCCTCAGGCAGCCGTAGCGCGCGCGACGGGGATGACGCTGCGTCCCCTCGGCGCCACCGGGCTCGAGGTCACGCCGATCGGGTTCGGGCTGGCGGCCGTCGGACGTCCCGGCTACATCACGCTCGGTCGGGAACACGACATCGGCACGGACCGAAGCGTCGAGGCGCTGGGGCGCCGATCGCACGAGGTCCTGAGCGCCGCCTATGACGCGGGCATTCGCTACTTCGACGCCGCGCGCTCGTATGGTTTCGCCGAACGCTTCCTGGCCTCGTGGCTTCGCCAGCGAGGGCTTCCTCGCGAGGCGGTGACGGTGGGATCGAAATGGGGCTACACCTACGTCGGTGATTGGCGCGTCGATGCCCAGGTGCACGAGGTCAAGGATCACTCGCTGGCTGCGCTCCGACGGCAGTTCGCGGAGAGCCGGGCGCTACTGGGCGAGTATCTCGACCTTTACCAGATCCATTCCGCGACGCTCGAGAGCGGCGTCCTCGACGATCACGCCGTGCTCGCCGAGCTGAACAAGCTGCGCGCCGGAGGGCTGACCATCGGCCTCTCGGTCAGCGGTCCGCGGCAGGCTGAGGTGATCCGCCGGGCACTCGCCGTGCGCGTCGACGGAGTCAACCCATTCCAGTCGGTCCAGGCGACCTGGAACGTCCTCGAGCCGTCCGCCGGTCCGGCGCTCGCCGAGGCGCACGACGCCGGCTGGGGCGTGATCATCAAAGAGGCGTTGGCCAACGGACGCCTGGCGTCGCAGGACCGGACCGCGATGGCAGCCGCCCTCGCCAATCCCTGGGTCGACGTCGTACTCTCCGGCGCGGTTACGGTGGAGCAGCTTCGCAGCAACGTGATGGCCGCGACGGTGCAGCTTGCTCCAGATCATGTCACCGAGCTGGCAAAAATGGCGGAGCCGGCGGACCAGTACTGGAAGGAGCGCAGCCGGCTGGCCTGGAGCTGACCCAGCCTCGAGCGGTCGTGAGTGGCCTTAACCCCGCTTGGGCAGCTGTTGAACCGCCCATTTATTGCCGTCGGGATCGCTGAAGTACACGAACCGGCCCCACGCCAGGTCCTGGATATCACTGACCTCAACACCGCGTTCGGCCAGCTGGTCGTGCGCCTTCTCAATGTCAGGCACCACCATCTGCAGCCCTTCAATCAATCCCGGCTTCATTTTCGTCAAGCCGGTACCAATGTAAATCGAACAAGCCGAACCCGGAGGCGTCAGCTGCACAAACCGCAAATTCTCGTTGACTTGCTGATCATGATCAGCGTTAAAGCCAACCTTTTCTGCATAAAAGGCCTTCGCGCGGTCAACGTCCGATACTGGAACCGCGACGAGTTCAAGTTTCCAATCAATGAGAGCGTCCTCCTGAGCGTCCCTTGATGTTGTCAGCAACTATAGTGAGCAACTCGATGGCGGAACCGATCGGGAGCCGACCGTACATGCCCGGCTACGGCACGCTGGACGCCGATCAAGGGACCGGTCTTCTCCCGTGGTCGTGGGCCCGGGAGCGCCTCGAGCGATCGCATGATTACTGGGTGGCGACGGTGCGGCCCGATGGGCGTCCCCACATCATGCCGGTGTGGGGCGTCTTTGTGGACGAGGCGCTCTGGTTCAGCTCGAGTCGGGGCTCCCGAAAGGCGCGGAACCTCGCTACGAACGCGCGCTGCGCGATCACAACTGATAACGCCTACGAGCCCGTTGTGATCGAAGGTACCGCCGAGCTGGTCGGGGACGTGGCCGCCATCACGGCCTTCGTTATCGCAATTAATGACAAGTACCACACGGAATACTCGGTCGACTTCTTCAACGCTCCCGAAAACGCTTGTTTTGTGGTCCATCCGACCTGGGCCTTCGGTCTCACCGAATCCGATTTCACCGGATCCCCCACGCGCTGGGTGTTTGCGCCGGGCCCGCGTGGCCTTTTGCGGCGTTAATTGCGCTGTTTGTTGAAGAATTGACATAAGGGG
The DNA here is from genome assembly GCA_035602295.1 of Candidatus Dormiibacterota bacterium. Lineage (GTDB taxonomy): Bacteria > Chloroflexota > Dormibacteria > CF-121 > CF-121 > CF-13. Next base: position 17,489 of record DATNMN010000179.1, read on the forward strand.
TGACGCACGCTAACGTGCTCGCGCCAGTGCTTTTGTGGCAGGGGAGGGCCGAGTGATCGGACCATTGGGAACGGCCAACCACGAAATCCGCGAAGCCGAGCGACGCGACCTAGAACGCCGTCGCGCCCTCCTGGCCGAGCCTCGCCGCTTGACCGATGAGCTCCTCGGCCAGCTGGAGGAACTGAACCTCGACGGCGTGCAGGTCGTTCCCATCAGCTACGATCCCGGGCTGGCCGCGATCCGTAGCCACCTGGTTGGGTGGCCCGGGATCGGGACAAGGCTGCTCGAGCGACTTCAGTCGGGGACGCGTACCGCGGAATTGATCGAGACCGTCTTCACGATCCAGGAAGTCATCGCGCCACCGACGCTACCGGCCGGGACCGTGATCTTCGAGGAACCTGATCTGGTTTAGACCGGGGCCGGGGTCAGCAGGCCTATCTACTAGGATGGGCGACGTGAAAGCGAAGCCAAGGGCGACGCTTGCCGTGACCGTCCTGATGCTGGCCGCCTGCGGGCCGACGGCCAACGGTGCCGCCAAGCTCCCGACGGCCTCGGAGATCCTCAATAAGCCCGACCAGGCTAACGTCAAGGATGCCCACTTTACGCTCGTGGCGCACATCGTCAGTGCCAGCGTCGCCTTCGACGCGACCGGCGATGGCGTCATCGTCGTCAAGCCGGCGCAGGCGTCGAAGTTCACAATGACGACCACGATTGCCGGTCAATCGCTCAAGTTCGAGGAGATCATCATCGGCGGCAAGGAATACGATCTCGCGCCTGACAATCCACGCTGGACGGTGAAGGCCAGCACGAGCTCCAACCCTAGCTCGTTCAAAGGTACGGACGCCGCCTACCTCGGTGAGGACACACTGACACTGGGTAAGGCCTGGCACGTCAAGGCGAAGGATGCCAGCGGCAGTCCGTTCGAGGCCTGGGTCCGCAAGAGTGATGGCTATCCGCTCAAGTACGCGAGCACCACGCAGGGCTCCACCTTTACCGCGACCTTCGACCAGTTCAATACCGGGCAGACGGTGACGGCCCCGCCTGCATCAGATGTCCAGTCGTAGCGTGACAACGGTTCTACGATTCGTGACCGCGATCGCGGCCGGGGTGCTGCTCGCCGGCTGTGGCGGACCTGGGTCTCCGCTGGGACCGCCGAGCCCGCAAAACATCCTCGCCAAGCCGGTGCACACCAGCAGCCTCAAGGATGCCCACTTTCTCGTCAGCGGTAAATTCACCGATAACGGGAAAACGGTTGCCCTCGCCGGCGATGGCGCGCTGGTCTACACATCCGGATCAGGCCGCTTCAAGTTCCAAACGACGGTCGCCGGCCAGCAGGTCAGCTTCGAAGATATCTCGGTCAACGGGACCGACTACTCCATGACCATTCCCGGCAGCGGTAAGTGGGTCGCCAGGGCGAGCACGTCGGGCCTCGGCCCGAATAGTTTCGCCGGGGCCTCCAACTTCAAGTACGTCGGCGAGGAAACCCTGCCCCAGGGAAAGGCCTGGCACGCGTCGGCCAAAGACAAGGATGGCAATCCGTTCGACGCCTGGATCCGGGAGAGTGACGGCTACCCACTCAAATACGTGATCACGCAGCAGGGAAACACCCTCACCCTGACCTTCGACAAGTACAACACCGGGCAGGCGATTGCGCCGCCCCCGGCCTCGCAGGTGGTCAAGGGCTAGTGAACACGCCTCGCGCCCTTGTGCTTCTCGCCGCCGCCGTGCTCACGGCGGGCTGCGGCATCCCCACACCGGCCGCACCGCCGTCCGCCAAAGAGGTCCTGGCCAAACCTCAACAATCAAACCTGAAGGACGGCCATTTCATCGTGACCGGCAAGATCACGAATAATGGCGTGACGGTCCAGCTGATCGGGGATGGCGCCCTGGTCTACAAACCCAAGCCGGCGGGACGATTCAAATTCCAGACAACCATCAGCGGCCAAACGCTGACGGTCGAGGAGATCTCGCTGAACGGGACCAACTATGGACTGACGCCCGCCTCCAACAAGTGGGTCGCGCAGCAGAGTAGCTCGGGCATCGATCCGAACGCCTTTGCCGGCGCCAGCAACCAGAAGTACGT
>DATNMN010000180.1:0-2759 GCA_035602295.1 Candidatus Dormiibacterota bacterium
CAACCGTGGCGAACGTCGAAATCACCTTCGGCACCGATGGCTGGCGCGGCATCATCGCCGATGACTTCACCTATGAGTCGGTTCGAATCGCGACCCAGGGCATTGCCCAGTACATGACCAGCCGGCCGAACCCGTCCGCGATCGTCGGCTACGACACGCGCTTCTCTTCCGACATCTTCGCCAGGGAGGTCGCCCAGGTGCTCGCCGCCAACGGGGTCAAGGTCTACCTGATCAACGCCCCGGCGCCGACCCAGGTCGCGACCTACGCCATCCTCGACAAGAAGGCGAGTGGCGGACTGGTGATCACCGCCAGCCACAACCCGTATTACTTCAGCGGCCTGAAGTACAAGCCGGAATACGCGGGCTCGGCCTCGCCTGAGGTAACCGGGCGGCTCGAGCAGGAGATCCAGAAGGTGCAGCGCGGGGGGCGGGTGAAGCAGGTTCGCTTCGACGACGCGGAGCGCGAGGGGAAGATCGAGGTCTTCGATCCTCAACCGGCGTACGCCGCGCAGATCAATCGCCTCATCGACCTCGGGGCCATCAAGGCCGCCGGCCTCAAGATCCTCCATGAACCCATGTACGGCGCCAGCCAGGGCTACGTGCGGGCGCTGCTCTCCGGCGGCAAGACGACCGTTGAGGAGATCCACGGCGAGCGAAACCCGGGCTTTGGCGGTATGCACCCGGAGCCCATCGCCCAGTGGATGCCGGAGGCGATGGAGCGAATGCGCAAAGGCGGGTTCGACCTTTGCATCGCGAACGACGGCGACGCCGACCGGGTGGGCATCATCGACGAGCGCGGCACCTTCATCAATCAGCTGCAGGTGATGGCGCTGCTGATGATGTACCTGGTCGAGAAGCGGGGACAGAAAGGTGACGTCGTCCGCTCGCTGACGTCGACCTCGATGGTCGACAAGCTCGGCGAGCGTTTCGGGGTAAAAGTGCACGAGCTCAAGGTGGGCTTCAAGTACATCGGGCCGACGATGGCCGAGACCAATGCCATGCTAGGCGGCGAGGAAAGCGGCGGCTTCGCCTTCCGCGGCCACATTCCCGAACGGGATGGGGTCCTCTCGGGCATCTCCTTTGCCGACATGATCGTCAAGTACGGTCAGCCGCTCTCGAAGATCATGGAGCACCTGACCGAGCTGGTGGGGCCGCATTTTTACGCGCGTCATGACCTGCACCTGGACCGCCTGGAGTACGCGGCACGGCGCGCGGAGCTTTACGGCCGGCTGGAGAAGGAACCGCCAACGGAGATCGCCGGTGCCCAGGTGGTCCGCTCCCGCACCGACGACGGCTTCAAGTACTACCTCGAGGACGCGAGCTGGGTGCTGGTCCGATTCTCCGGGACCGAACCGCTGATCCGTGTCTACAGCGAAGCGTCCTCGAAGGAGCGCGTCGATCAGCTGCTCGCCTCCCTCGAAGAGAAGCTCGGATTACGCCAACTTGTCTAGTGATTCACCCGCAGGGCAGCTTGGGGGCGTCGTAAAGAAGCCCTGGGGCTGGGAGAATCGCTTCGCCGTCACCGACAAATACCTGGGCAAGGTGATCCACATCAACACCGGGGAGATGCTCAGCCTGCAATATCACCGGCAGAAAGACGAAACGCTACTCGTGATCAAGGGCGCGATGGACCTCCAGCTCGAAAACGACACGGGCCAGATGGAAACGCACCGCCTGACCCCCGGGATGTCGCGGCGGGTCATCCCGGGACGCAAGCACCGGATGATCGGCGTCGACGAATGCGAGTTCTTCGAGGTCTCAACCCCAGAAATCGACGATGTCGTCCGGCTGGAGGACAAATACGGCCGGCAGGGCACGAGTACGGCCTGAATCGCGCCCTATCTTTCCACAGTTTCCACAGAACCGGCAATGGACGTCGAACATTTGTTTTTGAATACAAATTCGGGGTTGAAATGTGAGGGCTTTCCCCAGCCCCAAACGGACGTTTCCCTGCTAGACTAGCCGCCATGTCGGAAGCCCTGGCGAGTTCTTCCGCAACCCTTCCGCCCGGGCAACTAGCGGCGCGACCTCGGTCACGCATCGCCCCCCGCCCCGTCCAGCTCGGCACTCGCTATCTCGGATTGCTCTCGGCATGGGCGGTTGCGATCGGCCTCACCTTCAAATCCGAACTCCTTTCCCCGACCCAGGTCTGGCAGGCAACAGCAGGCCTCGCCGCCCTTACGACCCTCGGGCTCGTCTTCCTTCACGCCCGAAATCGCACCCCCGCGTGGCTGAGCCTCGATCACTACATCTCGCCGGTGCTGATCATCATCGCTGCGGCCGCCTTCTCGATCCTGGCGCCCGACTATCGGGTGCACGCGTTGGCGATGCTGACCATGGGCGCCTTCATCTTCGCCAGCTGCTTCGTTGACCTCTCCCGTGGCATGGGCCGCGAGCGTCCGCTGCACCGCTTCCTGCGGGACGCGACCACCTTTTGCGCCCTGCTCGCGCTCTTCTTCCTGATCCTCCAGTCGAACGACCTGCCGAACGTCATCAAGTTCAGCGCGGTCTTCGTCGTCGCGCTGTTGAGCGGCTATCGCAGCTTCCGGTTCGCCACCAAGCGAGAGGGCCTCGCCCTGCTCTCAGCCTTCCTCACCGCCGGCACCGTGACCTTCGGTGCCTTCGGCATGGTGACCTATCTCAACCAGGGCAGCCAGTACGTCGCCGTCATCCTCGCGTTTGCCTGGTACGCATGGCAGGGCCTGACCGTGCACGCGCTCGATGACTCGCTGAGCCGCCGGATCATGTTCGAGTACGGG
>DATNMN010000181.1:0-3706 GCA_035602295.1 Candidatus Dormiibacterota bacterium
CGGATGCGCTCGCCGGCCGGGTCGTAGAGCGGCTCGGTCGCGACGGTCGCTGGGACCCAGCGGCCAAACACCTGGACGTCGACCGCGTTGCCCGGGGTGCACGCGGGCGGCAGGTAGGCATAAGCGATGCTGCGATCGATGGTGTAGCCATAACCGCCGCTGGTCACGCGGCCTGCAATCTTATCGTTGACCCGGACGGGTTCGCCGCCGAGCGCGATGGCGTCCGCGTCTTCGAGGAGCAGCGGCCGCAAGCGTCGTGTGATTCCGTTGGCCTTCGCTTTGATGAGCGCCTCCTTGCCGATGAAATCGACCCCCTTGTTGAGTCGAACCGCGAAGCCGAGGCCGGCTTCGTAGGGATCGTCCTCCGGTGTGATGTCGGTGCTCCAGACGCGGTAACCCTTTTCCAGGCGCATGGTGTCGATCGCGCGGTAGCCGCCCGCCACCATACCAAGCGGCGTGCCGGCTGTCCAGAGCGCATCCCAGAGCGCGAGCCCTTGCTCGGTCCCGCAATACAGCTCCCAGCCGAGCTCACCGACATACGTCACGCGGAGCGCGAGGCAGGGTACGGGCCCGACGACAATCCGGTGGGCCGTCAGATAAGGGAAGGCCTCATTCGATAGGTCGGCGTCGGTCAGCGGCTGCACGATGTCGCGGGCGCGCGGCCCCCAGATGCCGAGGCAGGCTCGCTCAGCGGTCACTTCGTCGATCACGACCGAGCCGTCATCTGGTTGATGCTTGCGCATCCAGCCGAGGTCATGGTTGCCGAAGGCGGTCCCGGTAACGATGAAGAACCGCTGCGCCTCGAGCCGGGTCACGGTGAAGTCGCACTCGATTCCGCCGCGACGATTGAGCATCTGCGTGTAGGTAATACTGCCGACGGCTCGGTCCATCTCGTTGTCGCACAGATATTGAAGAAAGGCGAGCGCGCCGGGGCCGCTGATCTCGATCTTGCTGAATGAGGTTTCGTCGAAGAGGCCGGCGCGATCTCGGGTTGCACGGTGCTCGGCAGCGATCGCCGGTGACCAGTGGTGACCAGCCCATCCCGTCGGGCGGGGCAGTCCATCGGCCGCGGCCGCGTTCGGCTCGAACCAGTTGGGCCGTTCCCAGGCCGACTTTTCACCGAAGCTGGCGCCGAGCTCGCTCAATCGTTGGTAGGTGGGGGAGACGCGCAGCGGTCGCCCGGCCTGGCGCTCCTCGTTCGGATAGTGGATGTCGTAATAGGTCGAGTAGACCTCGACGGTGCGGACCAGCGCGTAGTCGCGATTCCGATAGGGAGCGCCGAAGCGGCGAAGGTCCATCTTCCAGAGATCGAGGCTGGGCTCGCCGTCGATGATCCACTCGGCCATCGCCCGGCCCATCCCGCCGGCGCCCGCGATCCCATGGGCGCAGAACCCGGCCGCGACATAAAACCCGCGAATGCTCGACTCGCCGAGGACGAATTCGTTGTCGGGCGTGAAGGCCTCCGGCCCGTTGATCAGCTTGACGACCTCGCCGCGCTCGAGGGCGGGCACCCGAGTGATCGCGTTGCTCGAGAGTGGCTCGAAGCGTGGCCAGTCCTCCGGCAGGAGGCGGTTGTTGAAGTCGGGGGCGATGCCGTCCAGGCCGAAGGGAGCGGGATCGCGCTCGTAACCGCCCATCACCAGCCCGCCGGCATCCCGCCGGAAATACACGAGCCGGTCCGGGTCGCGCATGGTCGGCAGGTCTTCCGGAATCGGCTCGGCGATTCGGGCGACGAGGTACTGATGTGCCATGGGGATGATCGGGAGCGTGATGCCGGCCATGACCGCGATCTCGGGCGCGTACATCCCGCCGGCGTTCACCACCACCTCGGCTTCGATGGCTCCCTGGTCGGTCTCGACCCCGCGAACCCGGCCGCGATCGGTTTTGATGGCGGTGACCCGCACGCCCTCGCAGATGCGCGCTCCGCCGCGTCGCGCCCCTTCGGCGAGTGCGAGCGCGAGCCCGCTCGGGTCAAGGTAGCCGTCGGTTGGGATGAAGGCGGCCCCGAGCACGCCGTCCTTGGTCATCAGCGGAAACCGCTTCTGCGCCTCATCGGCGCCGACTAACTCCATCGGGAGGCCGAAGCTGGTTCCCCAACCGGCCTGGCGTTCGAGCTCTTCCATCCGCTCGCGTGACGAGGCAAGCCGAAGGCTTCCGACCTCGCGCCAGCCGATGTCGACACCAGTCTCCTGCGTGAGCCGCCGATAAAGCGCGACGCTGTCCATCATCAATCGCGTGAGCGGCATGCTGGAGCGAAGCTGACCGACGAGGCCCGCGGAATGGAAGGTCGACCCGCTGGTGAGCTGGGCACGCTCCAGCAACACGACGTCCCGCCAACCGCGCTGGACAAGGTGATACGCGATGCTGGTGCCACCGACGCCACCGCCGATGATGACGACCCGCGTGCGCTCGGGCAGCGTCACCCGGCGGCCTGTCGCAGCCAGTCGTCGTAGCGCGGATCGCGGGCAGCGGTCAGCAAGCGATCGAAGTGTTTGCCGGCATACCCGGCGAAATCGAAGTCGAGTTCGGAGATCGCCTGCTGCAGCACGCCCCACATCGCCTCGCGGAAGTCCGACATGATGCGCATCAACCGGAGCCGGGCATACTGGCTGCCGACGAGGCGGCCAAAATATGCCGAAAGCAGTCGGCCTTCGTCCTCTTCGGTGAGCTGATGGTTGACGGCGAAATTGCCCAGGTCGAAGAACCGATCACCCATGCCCGCATACTCCCAGTCGACGATGCGAATCGTCGCCCCATCGTCGATAAAGTTCGCGTTCAACAAATCGTTGTGACAGGGCACCAGCGGCTCGGGCGGGAGCGCGCGTTCAATGTCAACGGCAATCGGCCGCGCCCTTTCGAGAAACGCCGGCAGCTGGCCGCCGTGCCGGGTGGTCGTCAGCGCGTATGCTTCCACGACGCGAAAGGCTGAGAACCTCGCCACGAGGCTCCCGGACTGGTGAATCCGTCGAAGGGATTGCGCGATCCGCTCGAGCATCGCCGGTTGGTGGACCGCTTCGTCGGTGACCGCCCGCCCTTCGATGAAGCGCGTCACGAGCACGCCTTCTGGTTCGACGAACGCGATGACCTCCGGGCCAACGCCGCAGGCCGCCGCCAGCCGGCTGGCCTGGTGCTCGAGTCCACGATCGATGCCGAGCAGGCTTCCCGTCTCAGCGGGGATGCGTACGACGAAGACATCGCCGTCGACCGCGACCCGGTAATTCCGATTGGTGATGCCACCGCCGAGCGGCTCGACGGTGCGCGTCCGACCCTCCCAACCGGGCACCCGGTCCATGACCCTCGCGCTCAGCAGCTCCACCCCCATGGGTCATAGCGTATCGCTGCTAGGCTGGCTGACATCGCTCCCCAGTCCCAAGCCCAGCGGTATCGGCAGATTAGCCGGGTTCTCGCCCGGCATGGTCTCGGCTTCTTCATCAGCGTCGTGGGACTCGAGCGCTTCGTCCCCTTCCAGCGCGTCTTCAACCGCGGCTACGAGCAGCCGCTCTCGCGCCCGGAGCACGTCCGCCGGGCCCTCGAAGAGCTCGGCCCAACGTTCATCAAGCTCGGCCAGATCGTCTCCACCCGCGCCGACCTCCTGCCGGTCGCCTACCAGGTGGAGCTGGCGAAGCTCCAGGATGCCGCACCAGCACTGAAACCCGGCGTCGTCGCATCGGTGATCGAGTCGGAATTCGGCCGGCCGGTGGACACG
>DATNMN010000182.1:0-5262 GCA_035602295.1 Candidatus Dormiibacterota bacterium
GCGGTGCGCTCAACGTCCACGTGCTGGATACGACCGATCCCGCCGCTGTCGCCGGGCTGCAGCAGGCGATCGACATCAAGCGGACCGTCTTCATCGTGGCGTCGAAGTCGGGGACAACGCTCGAGACGCTGTCGCATTACCGCTATTTCTGGCAGCAAAGCGGGCAGCAAGGGCGGCAGTTCCTGGCGATTACCGATCCCGGGACGCCGTTGGCCGACGAAGGAACTCGGCGCGGTTTCCGGCGCGTCTTCCTGAATCCGGCCGACATCGGCGGCCGCTACTCGGCTCTGTCCTATTTCGGCCTGGTGCCGGCGGCGCTCGGCGGCGTCGACCTGGCGGGGCTGCTCGATCGGGCCGCAACCATGGTGCAGGCGTGCTCGGGGTCGGGACCCACGGATCAAAATCCGGGTGTTTGGCTGGGGGCGATCTTCGCCGAGGCAGCGAAGGCCGGGCGGGACAAGGTCACCATCATCGCGCCGTCCGCGCTGCAAAGCTTCGGCGTGTGGGCGGAGCAGTTGATCGCCGAGAGCACCGGCAAAGAGGGCAAGGGGTTGGTGCCGGTGGCCGATGAGGCACTGGGTGCTCCCCAGGTCTATGGCGGCGATCGGTTGTTCGTTCGGCTGGCGTTATCGGGCGCCGACGACCCGAACGCCGGCCGGCTCGAGGCCCTCAGCAAGGCGGGTCACCTGGTGGTGACGCTGAAGATCAGTGACCCGTTGGGCCTCGGGGCCGAATTCTTCCGGTGGGAGTATGCGATCGCGGTCGCCGGCGCGATTCTCGGCATCAATGTGTTCGACCAGCCCAACGTGCAGGAGGCCAAGGACCTCACCAAGAAAGTTCTCACCGAAGGCAATCCGCCGACGACGGGGGAGGGCATCCGCTGGGCGGGCCAGCAGGGAGCGACGCTCGAGGCTGCGATCCAGGCCTTGCTCGGCCAGGTTCGACCGGGCGACTACGTCGCGCTGCTGGCATTTATCGCGCCCGATCCAAAACATGACAGCGTCCTGAACGCGATTCGGCTCGCGATTCGGGACAAATACCGGGTCGCGACCACCGTCGGCTATGGGCCGCGCTACCTGCACTCGACCGGGCAGCTCCACAAGGGCGGGCCGAACACCGGCGTGTTTCTGCAGATCGTCGGCGATGATCCAAAGGACATCCCGATTCCGGGCGAGCGGCTCTCGTTCGGCGTCCTGAAGCAGGCGCAGGCGCTCGGTGACTTCCAGGCCTTGCGCAACCATGGCCGGCGCGTGCTCCGCGTCCAGGTACAGGACGTTGCCCAGGGCCTCACCAAGATTGGGCAAGCGGTGGGCTCAACGGTCGGAGTCGCCTAGATGCAGCTCGGCCTGATTGGCTTAGGCCGCATGGGCTCGGGCATGACCCTGCGGCTGCTGCAGGGCGGCCATCAGGTTATGGTGTACGACCGCGTTCCCGAGGCCGGCGCGGCGCTCGCCGGTAAGGGGGCGACGGTGACCGGCAGCCTGGAGGATCTCGGCCAGAAGCTCAAGTCGCCACGCGTCCTGTGGCTGATGATCCCTGCGGGCCCGCCGGTGGATGACGCCATCCAGCATCTCTCTGGCACTCTCTCGCCCGGCGACATCATCATCGACGGTGGCAACTCGAATTACAAGGACTCCATCCGCCGCGCGGAAGCGCTGCGCTCGCAGCAGGTCGAGTTTCTCGATGTTGGCGTCAGTGGTGGGATATGGGGCCTCACGGTCGGCTTCAACTTGATGATCGGCGGCAACCAGGCGGTCTTCAAACAGGCCGAGCCGATTTTCAAGACGCTGGCGCCACCCGATGGCTATGCCTACGTCGGCCCATCGGGTGCCGGGCACTACTCAAAGATGGTGCACAACGGTATCGAGTATTCGATGCTGCAGAGTTACGCGGAGGGGTTTGAAATCCTCAAGGCCGCGCCCTTCGGCTTCGATCTCCAGCAGCTGGCGAAGCTCTGGAACCACGGCAGCGTGATTCGTTCGTGGCTGCTCGAGCTGGCGCAGGCCGCGTTCGAGCGAGACCCGCAGCTTTCCCGCATCCGCGGTTACGTCGACGACTCGGGCGAGGGACGCTGGACCCTGCAGGAAGCGATCGATCGCGCGGTGCCGGCGCCGGCGCTCGCGATGAGCTTGTTCATGCGGTTCCGCTCGCGCCAGGACGATTCCTTCAGCGACAAGGTGGTCGCCGCCTTGCGTAACGAGTTCGGCGGGCATCCGGTCAAAGCCGAGTAAGCCATGGCCCAGGCCGTTACGACCCCGATCACCCAGAACATCCTGCGGGACGGGTTGATCCTGCCGCGCACGCCGGACCCGGCGGCGATGGTCATCTTCGGTGCCTCGGGGGACCTGACCGCGCGCAAGCTGATGCCGGCGCTCTACAACCTTGCGCTCAACCGCTATCTCCCATCCGGCTTCAGCGTCATCGGCGTCGCGGACACTGCGATATCTGAGGACGAGTTCCGCAGTCGCGTGGCGGATGCCGTGCAGAAGTTTTCACGGACCCAACCGGTCGATCGCGCCGTCTGGCAGAGCGTTGCCGAGGGGATCTCCTTCGTGCGGATGCCCTTCGACGACGACGGCGACGGATATCGCCGGCTCGCCGCGGAGCTCGACCGTGTGGATCGGGAGCGGGGGACCAACGGCAATCGCGTCTTTTACCTGGCGACCGCCCCGCAGTTCTTTTCCGTCATCATCGACCGGCTGGGGGCCTCGGGGATCGCCAAGGCTGGCGAGGGTTGGAAACGGGTCGTGATCGAGAAGCCATTCGGCAACGACCTGAAGAGCGCCCAGGCGCTGAATCAGGCGATCCACGCCGTGTTCACCGAGCAACAGATCTATCGGATCGATCACTACCTGGGTAAGGAAACCGTCCAAAACGTCCTCGTGTTCCGCTTTGCCAACGGCATCTTCGAGCCCATCTGGAACCGGCGCTACGTCGACCATGTGCAGATCACCGTTGCGGAAGACATCGGCATCGAGCGGCGTGGCAAGTACTACGAAGGCTCCGGTGCCCTGCGTGACATCTTCCAGAACCACCTGATGCAGCTGCTTAGCATCGCCGCGATGGAGGCACCCCCGAACTTCGATGCCGACAGCGTGCGCGACGAGAAGGTTAAGGTGCTCAAGTCGATCCATCCGATCGATGTCGCGACGGACGTCGTCCGCGGCCAGTACGGACCTGGCTGGGTGGGTGGCCAGGAGGTGCCCGGCTACCGGCAGGAGCTCAATGTCTCGCCGACGTCGAACACGGAGACCTTCGTCGCTGTCCGGCTCAAGATCGACAACTGGCGCTGGGCCGACACTCCCTTTTACTTGCGGACGGGCAAGCGGTTGCCCAGCCGCGCATCGGAGATTGCGATCCAGTTCAAGAACCCCCCGCACCTGCCGTTCGCGAAGACGGCCGTGGAGGAGCTGACGCCCAACTGGCTGGTAATGCGCATCCAGCCGCACGAGGGGGCCTCGCTGAAGATCGCGGCCAAAATTCCAGGCCCGGTGATGCGGTTGCGCACCGTCAACATGGACTTCTTCTACGGTTCGTCTTTCATGGTGGAGTCGCCCGACGCTTACGAACGGCTGGTGCTCGACTGCCTGCTGGGCGACGCGACCCTCTTTGCGCGAGAGGACGAGGTGGAGCGAGCCTGGGCGCTGGTCGACCGCATCGAGGCGGGTTGGGCGTCGCAGCCGCCGCCGGCGTTCCCGAGCTATGCCGCCGGTACCTGGGGTCCGCCCGAGGCAGACGCGCTGATCGAACAGGGTGGCCGGCGCTGGCGACGGCCATGATCCAGAACCACAAGGAGCTCACGGCTCGTACCTTTGTCGATGTGCACGCCATCCAGGAAGAGCTGGACCAGGTGCGCTGGGGCCTGCACGCGGACGGCGGGGGGAGCGAGGCGGCCCAGCACGCGGCGGCGGAAGCCCGCGCCAGTGTCTGCAACCTGATCGCAGTCGTTGGAAACGAACTCGAACTGGGCGCGATCTCGAGTGTTCTCGATCGCCTCTCCGTCACGAACCCCTCGCGAACGCTGATTCTGCTCGCCCAGCACACCCGCGAAGCGGACAAACTCGAGGCCGAGGTGTCCGCCCAGGAGCGGACCGAGAGCGGCCACCGAGTCACGACCGAACGCGTGCTCCTTCATGCGCATGGCGAGCCCGCTCGCCACCTGGCCAGCCTGGCGGCGCCATTGTTGATTCCAGATTTGCCGGTGATTCTCTGGTGGCCCGGACGGCCCGAATTCGATAGCCCGCTATTCAACGACCTCTGCGAGCTCGCCGATCGTCTCATCGTCGATACTGACGAGGGCTTCGATGAGACCGACCTGACGCGCCTCCTCGGGGTGGCTCGCCGGGTGACGGCGCGGGCGTCGATCGGCGACCTCAACTGGGCACGGCTAATGGCCTGGCGGCACACGGCGGCGCAGTTCTTCGATATGCCGGGAATGCTCGCCCGTCTGGCTCACATCCACGGTGTCTCGATTTTTCACGGCAGCGACGGCTCGACCGCGCAGGCGCGGTTACTCGGCGGATGGGTCCGCAGCCGCATGGCCACGGTCGGGATCGACGTGCCCCTCGAATTTCGACCGGATGATTCGCACGAGCATGGCGTCTGCCGTTTCCTGATCTACACAGGCGGCGATGAGGGCCTCGCGCGCTTCAGCCTCAAACGGCTTCGCGGCAACAGGCTCTTGACGCAGATCCGGCTCGGCGACCAGGATCTTTCCCCCCGAACCGTCCGCCTCGAGTCGCGAGCAGCTGAGGAATTGCTCGGCTTCGAGCTGACCCTGCCGGGCCACGACGTGCTCTTTGAGCAGGCGCTCGACGCCGCCCTGCGCTAACCGGGGTGGTCGACGCGATAAGCCCGGTCGTCGTTCCGGGACCGGCCGATCTCGCCGAGGCCGCCGCCCGCTGGACGGCTGACCACCTGCGGGCCGCGGTCGCGCAGCGCGGTGCGTGCTATTGGGCCCTGGCCGGCGGCGAGACGCCCCGCGGCTGCTACGAGCGGCTCGCGCGGCCGCCCTACCGCGATAGCCTCCCCTGGGGATCGGTCTTCGCCTACTGGTCGGACGAGCGGCAGGTACCACTCGATGATCCGGCGAGCAACTACGCGATGGCGAAGGCGGCACTGCTCGAGCACGTGCCGATCCCACCCGATCACGTGTTTCCCCTGATCGGCGATCCGACGCCCGCCCTCCTCCGAATCCCAGCGGATGCGAGCGGCCGGCCGCGGTTCGATGTTATCCACCTGGGTCTAGGGGAGGACGGGCAC
>DATNMN010000183.1:0-4229 GCA_035602295.1 Candidatus Dormiibacterota bacterium
GCGCCGGTGATAAAACTCGGGTTCACCGCCGTACCGTCGAGATTGGCGCGGCCGATCGTGGTCCCACGTCCGGCGCCCCAGTTCGCCCAATAGATATAAGGGCCGCTCGCGGCCGCGGTGGCAGAGGCGGCCCGGGACGCGACAACCGTGGGACGGGCGGCCGTCCCGCCGCAGGCGGCCAACCAAAGCGGCACAATCATGAGAATGCCGAGTCGTGCCCACCATTCCAGGCATCGCCTGTTCACCATTGCCTACCCGCCCGCCTTCAAACGACGTCTTAGAAAGTCGAAGCGCCGGCGGGTCGCATCGTCCTTGTTGGCTGGATCCGCGACGAGGCCGTGCCGACCTCCCTGGTAGACGTGCGACTCGATGTCTTTTCCGGCTCCCTGCCGCGCATCAAGGTAATTCTTCTGGCCCTGAAAGTCGATGAGGATCGCATCCTGACCGCGTTTCACGCGAGCCGTTCGTCTCACCCTTGGCCCCATCAGCCCACGCGCGCCTGAACCGCGGTCCACGTGTGGCCCCCATCGGTCGTCTTGTAGAGCTTACCGGGTTGCGCGTGGCCGCCGTTGGTGTTTGAGCCCGTCGCCCAGAATCCGTTTCGGCCGTCAACGAAGCTGAGGCTCGTTGCCGCTAACACTCCCCCTTCAATGTAGGCCGACCCACCGGGAGGATCAGCCGGCGCGACCCTCGCATTGACAATCGTCCAGGTCTTGCCGCCGTCACCGGTGTGGAAAAGGCGAGCGTAACTACGGGATTGCCAGTCAGTCGCTATGCCCCAACCTTCGTTGGGATTGATGAAGCTCACGGCATCAACGGGCATGGTGCGGAGGCTCCAGGTATCGCCCCCGTCAGAGGTTACGAGGAGCGCGTTGGCGCTCCCGTTAAATATCATCCCGTGGCTCTGGTCGAAGAAGACAGGCAGAGACACTCCGCAACATTGCGCGGCCGCCAGTCTCTGCACTCGCCAGGTGACACCCCCGTCGTGTGTGACCAGCTGCTGGGGGGTTTGGTCAGGCGCCTTACTCGGATCGTAGGTCGCATTCGGGCCCCCGACCCCCGTATAACCCACCTCACAGTGAGGTCCCTGCATAAAGCCGGTGGACGCGGTGGCGAAAGAGATGCCGCCGGCGCCACCGGGGCCCAAGCCGCCGCCCTGATTCGGGCAGGCGGCGACCGACGATGGATCGTTCGTCACCAGCTTCCAATGCATCCCGCCATCCATCGTCCTGTAGAGCGGTCCATCGTGACCCGACATTATGCCTCCCGAAACCACCAGCAGCCAGCCGTGCTTCGCATCGACGAAGGAAAGATAAGGTCCGGTGTGCACAGAAGGGGACGCGAAGGACGTCGGCAATGGCCAGAGCACCTCCCCAGGGTCGACGGTGACGGGGATCGGAGCCGCCTTCCGCCACGTCTGTCCGCCGTCGGCGGTCACGAAGGTCACGATGTGATCCGCACAGGCTGTTGACGAGCCGGCGCCTTCCGCCACCCAGGCATGATTCGCGTCGAGGAAGAACTCCGCGTAGCCACTCGACCGGTACGGAACTGAGGCCGGGGCGACATCCAGCCAGTTGGTCCCGCCGTCCGTCGTGCGCAGGGCGCCAAACGCCCAGCCGCTAGTCGGGCTAACCATCTTGACCGGGATCGGCCCTCCCGCACGTGGATTCGGAGGAAGACCACAAGCTGGGTTCTGGGGGATAGTCGTTGACGACCCGGGAAGCGACCAGGTCAGCCCGCCGTCCGTCGTCTTCAAGAGCGCGCCCTGCGACGCCGCCGTGGACGCGTACCCGGTGCTGGCATCGATGAACTGGAAGATGCCGACGCTCTGACCCAAGAAGACATTTTTCTTGACGAGGATCCAGTCGCGTCCGGCGTTGTTCGTTCGATAGAGATCGCTCGTGGCGACGCCGCCGCCAAACAGGAAGCCCGTTGTGGCGTCGACAAAGTCGACCTGCGACAGCTGCACCCCGAATGGGAGCTTGCCGAGGGTCCACGAGTCCCCGGCGTTGCTAGTCCGGTAGGCGCCCGCCCAGCCGTTGTAACCGATGCCGCCGCACCTCACCACAATCACGCCCTGGCCCCCAGTGAAGACGGGCGGGCTCGCACCGCAGCTCCCATCGGGAGTCGCGGGAAATGACGAGAGACGAACGGCAGCCCACGAGCGGCCGCCGTCGTTCGTGGCGGCCACGACAGGCCCACTCGACTGGACGGGACTTGGCCCGTTGCTCCGGGAGCAGTCCCATGTCAGCCAGCCTTTTTCAGCGCTGATGAAGGTCATTCCGCTTTCGGCGCAACCGGAGGCGAGTTTTCCCAGAATCGAGCCGCCGCTCAAAGACCCGCTGGCCACGCGGCTCCAGTGGAGGCCTCCGTCAGAAGTCGAATAGAGCGTCCGTGTGAGCGGTGGTGCAGCGTCAGAGCCTGTGTCGGTCAGCAGCCAGCCTTTCTGCGCATCGATGAATTCAAGCGCGACGCTCACCCAGCCTCCGCCAGCGGGAACAGGGGTACTTTTCTGCCAGGTCTGGCCCCCATCCGCGGTTCCAAAGACATATAACTCGGTGGACTGCGTGAGGGACGGACCCGTGGTCTGGGTTGTCCATGCGTGGTTGGAATCCAGCGTGCAGCTTGACCGACCGCTCTTCGAGAAATTCGGCAGCTCTGCCGGTGAGCTGTCTCTCCATGTGCGGCCTCCGTCCGTCGTTCGCCCCGCGGACCCCCAACCAATGGTGTCAGTCACCATGTGAAGCCCCGGGACACATGTGCTGGACGACGGATGCTTCCGTGTCGTAGTGACCTGCTGGGCATATCGGTGGAGGGCAAGGAAGGCGGGGATCGCCGCGGCTGCCAGCGCGACGGTCAACGCCGCCGCGATGAGCCGGCGGCTGCTTCGCGGCAAGGCGATGCCGAACCGATGCCGCTGCCAGGGCCGAATGCGAGCCTGCGTCAGCGCCTTGCGAAATCGGTCGTAGGCGTCTGGCCGAGGCTCGATGTCAAGTGCGGCGTGAAACCGCTCGTACAGCACTCGGTCGTCCATCAACTCAATCCCTCCTGCATTCGAACGATCGGGCGCAAGCGGTGGACCGCCCTCTCAACGCGGGTCCGCGCCGCTTTCGGTGAGACTCCGAGAGTGCCAGCAATCTCCTCAAAAGACATGTCGAGGTAGTAGCGAAGGACGAGTACGAGCCTTTGGTCGTAATCGAGCCGCGTCAGCGCTCGTCGTAGGTCGACCGAGGCTGCGATGTCCGCCTCCGGAGCCTCCTGTTCGGGACGCTCGGATTTGACCGCTGGCCACCGGCGTCTTCTTCGAACGCTGCGGCACTGATTGGCGACGATGCCTAAGAACCAGGGTCGCAGTGTCGACCCGTCGCGGAGATTTCCGAGCCTGCGCCAGGCGTTGAAGGCACCGTCTTGCACGGCATCTTCAGCCTCTCCGATGTCGTGCAGCATCCCGTAAGCTAGTCGGAAAGCGACCGGGTATTCGTTCCGAAGCAGATCGGCGAAGGCGGCGCCATCGCCTCCGCGGGCAGCCCGGATCAAGTCAGCCTCGGCCCGATCAGCCGACATCCCTCGGATCACCATCACCTGCTCTCTATAGGGCAAAAGTCTGCCGTTTGCCCCAACGAGCCGAAATCAGTTTGGTGGGCTCGAGCTCGCAGTCAATCCATATGGATCAGCCGATTATGCCTCTGAGGAAAGGCTGGCTGCATCAACCCACTAATTGGTGGCGCTTGGGATGGCTGGCGACTGGTGTCGACAATCAAGCAGCTAGGTAGTTGAGCGGCTGGTCAATATCCCGAATCCCGCGCTCACGGAGAAAATGCGTACATGTTGACCCTATTAGTCAACTTGCCATCACCTACCAAAACGAATACAAAGGCAGGGTTCAAACGACCCCAACCGGACAAGTTTCGAACTCATTCTGAATACAAACGTGGAGCTCTGGCTTTCCGCAGCGAACGTCTAACGGACGCTCGGCGGACGGTCGACGGACGCTTGACGGACGCTGGGCAGACGGTTAACCGCAGCGAGTGATTGATGTCCGCCCAGCACCTTTGATCGCGACCTTCATCTGGATGAGGGCAGCTGATCGAGGAGGTCTTGACTTCGCTTAACAGGCTTTGGGAACCTGATCACCTGAGCCCTCTCAGAACCTACCCCATAGCCACTCGGTAGGCATCCTAATTGGGCCGCGCGGCCGCCGGGCCAGCATGCGCTGGCGGTTGACCAGC
>DATNMN010000184.1:0-6837 GCA_035602295.1 Candidatus Dormiibacterota bacterium
GCGCTGCTGCTTGCTCGGTTGCTTCCACGATTTCGGCGCAATGCCCCCACCCTGCCCTCCCCCAGCGGGGGAGGGTAATACCGTTTCGGTAATGAGGGCGGCCTCCGATAAGGTGTAGATATGAGTCCTGACGAGTCAGCCAAACGACCGGGGCCGGTCCAGATCCCAGCTGACATGATCGCCTTTAACCGAAAGTTGGTCGAAGACTTCCGAGCCAATCGCGGACAGCTCACCGGACCCTTGGCGGGCCGCACCCTGATCCTCTTGACCACGACCGGCGCAAAATCGGGGAAGGAGCGCACGGCCGTGCTCGGCTTCGGGAAAGATGGTGATCGCTACGTAGTGATCGCCTCGGGCAACGGCGCCCCGTCGCACCCAGCCTGGTATCGGAATCTGCTCGCCCGCCCGATTGCGACGCTGGAGGTTGGTCCGGAAAAGTTCAAGGTGCGCACCCGGACTGCTGGGCCGGAGGAACGAGAGAAGCTCACGCCCCTTGTGCCTTACATCGTGCAGCAGCAGACCCTGACCAAGCGCGAGATCCCGATCGTCGTCCTCGAGCGTTAGCGACGAGGCTCGCGTACGTTCCGCGTAGGCGGAAAGATCAGCGCAGCCGCATACGCGATGAGGCACAGCGGGAGCTCCAGCTGGATTCCCCAGTATCCAACCTGTTGCGGAAGGATCCATGCAAGTAGTACGTAGATCCCGATCGCGGCGGCCTGGGCTGCCAGTTGAAGACGCCGATTGCGATCACGCGTCACCGCGAAGGCCGTGACGACCAGCGGCAAAACCGCCGTGAAGCGACCGATCGAGAAGCCCGAGAGAAAGGAAAAGGTGAAGCCGCCAACGGTCGCCACGGCGAAGACCGCTAAGGCGAGGCGATAGGCGCGCTCGAGGAAGAGGGCGCCGACCAAGGTGCCGACCAGGAAAAGGGCGAGCGATCCCCAAGCGATGGCGCTCAGTACGAAGGCATCGGTCTCCGGGCCCTGGCCCACGGCTCTTACGTTACTTAAAGATCACCGCCATGTTGTTGAAGTCGGCGAAGTTCGCCTCGAAGAGCGCCTTGTCGACCCAGTACTGAGTGGCGTTGAGGACGTCGTTGACGCGCACCTGGGTGGGGGAGACCCCGCTCAGGGTCACGGAATGTTCGGCGTAGGAATAGCGGACCTGGGTCCCGTCCCATGCGGTCCAGGTGCCGAGAGGAACGCGAGCGAACCGCGTCTCGATCCAAACCTGAACCGGATGGCCCGCCGCCAGCTCGCTGTAGATCTGGCTGGGCGCGAAGCCCTCGCCGCCAACGGCGTTTGGGAGGCCGTATTTGTGCGCCAGTTCCACAATGACCGGCCAGTAGACGCCGAAGCCGGTGGGCGCCCAGTCGCTGCCGTTGACGTAGCCAACGAAATTCGTGTAGGGATTGCCCCAGCGGAGCACCGTGTGATTCGCACCCATCACCGGTAGCCGCGTGTCGGCATTCTCCTGGGCGAACAGCGTTGCCTGGCTGACGAAGATCCCGTAGTAGGCGAGGCCCTGCTGTAGAGCAGCGGTCTCGCAGTCGAGGACCATGCTCTGCTGGTACACCGGCACCGGGATCGTGACCGTCGCTGGTGTGGGTGCTGGTGTCGGCGTCGCCGTCGCGGTTGGTGTCGCAGTACCCCCACCCTGCCCGGCTCCAGAGGGGGAAGGGGAGGGAGATATAGATGTCGGAGAGACCGCGGGGGATGGGGAGCGGAGCATCGCCGATGCGGCGGTGCCAGTGAGCACCGCGCCGGCGAGCGCGACGCCGCCGGCGGTTAGAAATTGTCGTCTCGTCGCAACTGCGGATCGCATGTGAACCATCGTCGGCGCATCCACCTTTCGAAACGATGACGCTCACCGTCACCGAATCGCAAGGTTTACAGGCCGACCATGAGTCCATACCAATCAATCAGTAGAGGTGAATCACAATGGTCGCTCATCAATATTTCGATAACCAGTTTCAACCGACAGCCCCGGCCGCGCCGCCGGCGTCGCCACCATCGCCTCCACCCAAACGGTTTCGTCGCGGACTGCTCGTCGCGGTCGCCGCCCTCACGGTTGCTGGTGGCGCCGGGTCAGGCGCGGTCGCCGCCCTCCTGGTGCATCCGACATCTGTCGCTGCCGCGACGGTGAGCACGCCGACGAGCGCGCTGACCACCTCAGTGTCGTCGGCAACCGCGGAGTCCGTCTACGCGCAGGTGTCGCCGGGGGTCGTCACGATTACGTCGGTCGTGGGCAATGGACAGGCGATCGGCTCGGGGATCGTTCTCGATACCAAGGGCGACATCCTGACCAACGCGCACGTCATCGCCGGCGCCCGGCAATTGCAGGTCACGTTGAGCAGCGGTCAAACTGTGCCGGCCACCCTGGTGGGGTCGAACTCGGGCGCTGACCTGGCCGTCATTCGAATCTCCGTTCCGGCCTCGAGCCTGCACCCTGTGACCCTGGGCAACTCTAGTGGCGTCCAGGTCGGTGACACCGTCTACGCGATCGGTTCGCCATTCGGCTTGTCCGGAACGCTCACCGAAGGGATCGTCTCGAACCTGAGCCAGGGCGGCGCTGTCTCGACTGGCGCGAGTCTCTCGGGCCTGATCCAGACGGACGCAGCCATCAATCCTGGCAACTCGGGTGGTCCGCTGGTCAATACCGCGGGACAGGTGATCGGCATCAACAATTCGATCGAGAGTCCGGTTAATGGAAACGTCGGCGTTGGCTTCGCCATTCCGATCAACCAGGTCACGCAGCTTCTGCCAGCGCTCGAAGGCGGGTCGACCGTATGAAAGCGCAGCTCCTCCTGGTCCGCGATGGGTTGGAAAATGCCGCACCGTCAATCGCTCGCGTGTTACGCGATGCGGGCATGAGCGTTCGCACCGTCTCGGCCGCCGCGCTGGCCGAGGCGGCGCCGGCCGAGGTTGTCCTGCTGGCGATCCCGGCCAGCGACCCGGTGGCAACGTGCTGGGCGCTGCACCGGCTGGGCTACCGCTGGGTCGTCGCGGCTAGCGCGTCACCGAGCAGTCAGGAGTGCATCACCATGCTCAATGCTGGCGCCGACTATTACCTCGACGCGTGGCTGCCAGCCGCCGAGTTGCTAGCGCGGGTGCGAGTGGTGTTTCGATTCTCCGCCTGGCTCGATGAGTCCTATGACCACGGCACCCTCGGCCACCAACCGATCCCAAACACGGCCGGGAGCCGGATGCACCAGTAGGCGATCAGGAAGGTGCCAGCCGCGAGCAGCGCGATCCCGTTGAAGCGAGCGAGTCGATCGGGCCGGGCGGCCAGCCAGCGCAGGAACCGCCCGCGCGCCACGACCGACACGGCGAGGAAGATGAGCGCGAGCAAAGCGATATTGCCCAGGGCCTGGAGCAGGAACACCAGGGCGCCAAGCGCTGGGTTGTGGGAGGCCGCGGCGTATTGGAAGATCTTCACGAACAGCGGGAACGGCCGTCCGATCAGAAAGGCGCCGATCAGCCCACCGATAAGGACCAGCCGCACCGAGGCATAGCGCCCGACAGGCCGTGACCCAAAGGGCCGGACTCTGCTGAGCGCAGCCAGGCCCATGGCAACGAGCACGAGCCCGAGAATGCCGAAGACCACCATCGATTGGATCAGGCGGATCGGGAAGGTGCCGAGCAAGGCGTGCGAGAGCTGGGGGATGCTCGGTCCGATGAGCGCCCCGATCGCCCCATAGAGACCGGCGACGGCGACGGTGCCGAGTGCCAGCCAGCCAAGTGATCGGATGGCCGAGCCCAACGATGGTTGCCGACCCGCAGAGAGCGGAGCGATCGCCGACAGGCCCGCCACGTTGCAGGCGGTGAAGGTCCCGGTCAGGCCGGAGACAAAAGCGAAACCAATCGCCATCAGCACGCCGCCGATTGGTGTCGCCGTGACACTGTAGCCGAGGATGGTGGTGGCGCCGTTCTCGCCAATGGTTTGATCGACGAAACTGGGCGACCAGACAACGGCGAGCGCGAAGCCGAGTGCGACGCTGCCCACGAGCCAAAGGCCTTTCCGGTAAGCGATGGGGCTGGGGTCGTGCGTTTCTACCGAAATGGAATCGGTTGGAGAGGTGACTGCCGCCCGCACGGTGCCGCCATCGTGGACGGCCCGACCTTGCAATTCGATGACGATTCAATGAGACGCGCCTTATATAAGGATGTCCTCACGAATTCGTCATGAATCTGAAAGGCGACCGTGTCCATGCTCGACCCGGTGGCGATCGGCCACGCATTGCCGCCAGGGAGGTGATCAAGCGATGGACAACCTCGGTTGGATTCGCAGCCCGATAGCCAAGATGGTGGTGGCGGCGGGCGTAGGCATCGTCGGCGGATTCGGCACGATCGCGGTGCATGCAGCAACGTCACCATCGCCGACCGTGTCGCCGGACGTCGGCCCATCGACTAGTGCGTCGCCGTCGACCAGCACGTCGCCGTCAACCGGCGCATCACCGACCACGCCGAGCCCCGGCTCGGGCAACATGAACTGCCCGAATATGTAGACGACCGACCGTTAGACCCAGCGGAGGCGGCGGGACTTGAGGTCCGAACGAGGCAGTGAGCCCGCCGCCACCTGCCGGCACTCGATGGCTCGGTAGGCCCTACCGCAGACGTGGTAGCGGCACTGGACGCTAAGTGAACAAGCGAAGGACGGCAAAGTGTGACAGAATTCAGGTAAGTGACAAGGCCAGCTTGGGTGCACCGCTTCACGGACGCTGAGTTGCGGACTCGCTTGAAGGGCGCCGAGCTGCAGCTGCTCCGCCTGATCGAGCGCGACCTACCCAACAAGGGCATTGCGAGCTACCTGGGCGTCAGCGACGGCGAAGTCACCACCCGAATGGCGAGCTTGCACAAGACGCTAGGACTCGCCCCTACGGACCGGCCGACCTGGCTGCAGCGCCAGATGGCAGAAACACCGCAGTAAGTCGCCGGCGGTTAGGGCACGCCGCCGAAGTCGACATTCTTGGTCTCGACCGTCCCAGCTGTCCGCCCCGGCGCGGTCTGGTAGGTCCAGTACAGGTTCGTGTGCGCGATGACCTTGTCCGGCGGTGGCGCCCCCCATTCCGTCTGGTCCTCCGTTGTATGGGCATCACTGACAAGGGTCGCGTCATACCCCCGGACGAACGCGCCGTGCAGCGTCGAGCGGACGCACGCATCGGTCTGCGCGCCGACGACGACGAGTCGCCCGACGCCGAGGCCCGACAGCACGGTCTCGAGGTTGGTGTCCTCGAAGGAGTCGCCGAAGTTCTTCTCGACGAGGGGCTCGGCATCGCCCGGAGTTAACTCGGGGACGATCCGCCAGTTGTCGCTCCCCCTCGCAAGTTGCCCGTCGGAGTGCTGGACCCAGACAACGGGGACCCGTTCCCGCCGCGCCTTCTCGACAAGGCTGCCGACGTTCGCGACGACCGCGTCGCGCGCGTGCGCCCCCTCGACGACACCGTTCTGCACGTCGATGACGAGGAGAGCGGTGTTCGGCCGGTTCTCGAGTGTGCTCATGGTCTCATCTTTTTTCGACGACCGCCTTCAGACCTTCGAGGACTGGGCCCCAGTTGTTCTCAGCCATCTTGTCGGCCTCTTCCTGGCTGGCGTTGTTGTCCTGCTTGAGTGTCAGGAGGGTCTTGCCGTTCTGCTCGGCGAGGATGTACGTGACGGTGTGGTAGTTCTCGGGCTTGTCTTCACTGCCGCCCATCGGGCTCCAGTGGGTATTCTTCAGCAGCTTCTTCGGCTGGACTTCCAGAACTTTCCCCTTGTCCTCATAGGGCTTGCCCTTCCACTCGCCCGACCAGGTAATGGGGCTGCCCACCTTCCAATCGGTCTTCATGTTGGTTCCGTGCAGGTACTTTTTGACCAGCTCGGGCTTGGTGAGCCCGTCCCAGACCGCGTCGACCGAAGCATTGATCGTGATGCGCTTCTCGGCTACGAATGACTCTTTCACAGGCGCCTCCGTGGCTCGTCGGCCAGATTTCTCGTTCCAGGAAAAGCTTAGCGCGAGCGTCGGCGATAATGGAGGACGAGATGAACCCCGATGACTTTCCGGCACCCAAAGACGGCTTTGTCATCACGCACTTCCTGGTGGTCTCGGACCAGGATCGTTCGCGTGACTTCTACAAGAAGATCTTCGGCGGCACGGTGTTGATCGAGCGCGATCCGGTGATCATGAAGGTCGCCAACACGTGGCTGATCCTCAATGAGGGTGGCGGACCGACGGACGACAAGCCGACCGTCACGCTGACGACGCCACCGGACCCGAACCGGAGCAGCGCCTTCCTCAACATCCGGGTGGCCGACATCCAGAAGGTCTACAAGGAATGGTCGGCCAAGGGTGCGACGTTTCTGACCGAGCCGAAAGTCCATAGCGCTGAGATCCGCGCTTACATCCGCGATCCGGATGGCCACCTGATCGAAGTTGGTCAGTCGACCCGCCGTCCCGCCTGACTAGTTGATGACGAGCGTGCCACGCATGCCAATCGATTTGTGGCCTGGGATGGCGCAGAAGAACTCGTAGCTCCCCGGCGCCGCATTGAAGCTCACCTGACCGTGACCTTTCACCGGGGTGCGGATATCGACACCCAGCGCCGGCACGGTGAAGGTGTGCCAGAAGAGATCGTTGTTCGTGAAGTCAACGGTGACGGTCCCGTGATCGGCCGTGATCGTGGTCGCCGAGAAGCGGGCGTTCGTCGCGGAGATGACGATCGCCTTGCCGGATGGCGCGGTGTTCGACGCTGTTGCGGCAGCGACGCCGGCGATCGCCAGGATTACAGCCAAGGCGAGGGCGGCCACGCCACGGGCGGCACGTCTGCCGGCGGCCTGGTTACCTCCAGAAACGACGAAG
>DATNMN010000185.1:0-6624 GCA_035602295.1 Candidatus Dormiibacterota bacterium
AGCGAGAAGACCTCCGTATCACCCTGGCTCGCCACGAACTTCCGTAGCGGTTCCCACTCCTGTGTTTGCGTCCGGTGATGGGCGAAGGCGCGCAGCTTAGCCTCCTCGAATCCCTTGATCAAGACTCGGGTGGTGATCGGCGGCTGCGGTGGCAGCTTCAGCGATTCCACCGCCATCGTAGTCGCGGTCTGGAAGTAGAGCTTGGTCGCTGACCAGGGCGCAATCCCAAGCGCCAGCGCCTCGATTTCGTAGGCAGCGGGATCTCCCGACAGGGCGCACGCCTGAACCGTCATCCGGCTGACGACCTTGTGGTCAGGATGACCGTAGGCGCCCTCCGGGCCGAACGTCACGACCACCTGCGGCCGGTGGCTGCGAAGCACGCGGACGATGTCGCCCAGGAACCGCGTCCGGACCGCCTCGACTTCCTCGACTTTCTCGAGTGCGCCATCCGGGTAGTCAAAGATTTCAAGAAAATCGACTCCGAGTTCTAAGGCGGCGTCGCGTAGCTCAAGAGCCCGCACGTCCGTCAGTGCGCGAAGATCGCCGGCCGCCCGACCGTTCCAGAGCCCGGCGCCTCCGCGGGTCATAGTCACCAGGCTGATCGTCGCGCCCTCGGCGCTGTAGCGCGCGATGGTC
Source organism: Candidatus Dormiibacterota bacterium (assembly GCA_035602295.1). Taxonomy (GTDB): domain Bacteria; phylum Chloroflexota; class Dormibacteria; order CF-121; family CF-121; genus CF-13. Next base: position 637 of record DATNMN010000185.1, read on the forward strand.
GACGCGCAACCGAAGCACTCGTCGTCAGGATGCGGCATCACCACCATCAGGCGCTGGCCGTCACGCTGCATGTCCGAACGATAATGAACGCGTCCCATGAGCGTGCTCCTCGTCTTTCACAATGGCTTGTTCCGCACTGGGCTGCTGATTACGGCCTTTATTGGCCTTTGGGGCCTCGTGACCTACTTTCGCAAGCAGCCGTCCAGCGGCAGCTTCCGCGCCACGCTGGTCCTGACCGAAGCGCTATTTATCATTCAGGGCCTCGTGGGAGTGTTGATGTTCGCGAACGGGCGGCGTCCCCACGACAACCTTCATTGGCTCTACGGCGTCCTCCTGGTGATCGTGCTCCCGATCGCGATGAGTTACGTCTCGGGGCGCGAGCCGCGCCGGGAACCGCTGGTCTACGGCATCGCCGGCCTCTTCATGGCCGGGCTTTCGATCCGCGCATTCACGACCGGCGCCTGAAAAACGAGAGAGGGGCCCTTTCGGACCCCTCTCGTACCGCTATCTAGCGGCTCTTACGGGTCGCTTTCTTGGCCTTCTTCGTGGCCTTCTTCCTGGTCGCCATGCGTCACCTCCTTATCGCGTGAGCGGCGAACCGCGGCGCATCCATCGTGCGCCTTAAATCAGATAACGCTTAGTCCAAAACGATCTTGCAGATTCGCAACGCGCTCGGCTCAGAAGAGACGCAGCTGGTCGGCCTGGTCCAGTGGTTTCGCGCGCAAGCCGCGACGTCGCAGGTGCATGGCGAGCTCTTCATCGAAGCCGAGCACGGTGTACGTCATGGTCGCGCTCACCTGCTCCGCGTAACGGCAAAGTTCTTCGAAGTCGGCGTGGTCGGAGAGCGGAAACACCGCATCGACCTCCAGACGATCTTTTAGGCTCGCGTCCATCGCCCAACCCGTCAGCGCCGCCGTTTTGAATTCACCAACCAGGTCAGCGAGGCCGCTGCGACGGGCTGACGGCGGCGTGATCACAACGGTCGGCCGCCCCATGGTGTCGCCCAACCGCTGATACGGAGGAAGCTCGCAACCGAGCTCTCGATACACTTCCGTCACGCCGAATAACGATGGGTGGAGCGCGATGAGCAGGCCTTCTGCCGCCAGCGCCGACAGGATCTCCTGTCCCTTGCCCAACGAATAACCAAGTAGCACCGGGGTCGCGCCGCCGTCACGGACGCCTTTGCACCAGGAGATCACGTCGGCGATCACCTCATCGGTGTCCGGAAAACGATAGTGCGGCTTGCCAAAGGTGCTCTCAAGCACCAGAACGTCGGCCGGCACCGGCACGGCTGGTGCGCTGGTGAAGGCGGCTCGGGTCTTGAGGTCGCCCGTATAGAGGACGCGCCCGAAGTCGGTATCGACCAGGGTCTGCGCCGACCCCAGGACGTGGCCCGCGGGGTAGAGGGTGACCGCGCAACGGTCTAGGGCGATCGACTGACCGTAGGGCACGGCCTCGACCGTGCCAGTGGAGCGCCGGCGGTGGGTGACGAGCCGGCGCGTCGCTGGTGTCGCATACGCCAGCGGGTGCGCAGCGACGTGATCGCTGTGCGCGTGGCTGATGACCGCGCGCGGGCGGGGCTGGCGTGGGTCCAGCCAGAGCCGTTGCTCGGGAAGATACACGCCGCTATCCCAGAGGATCGGGTAGGCGATCAACGCCTTGTCTTACTCGGTCGCGACGGCGCGTTCGAAGAGTTCGTCGCGAAGCGCACAGTAGGTGCAGAAGCGCTGCCCGGGTGGCCCGGCAAAGACGCCGGTCTTGCCGCAGGTGGGGCAGGTCTCCTTCTCCGCCTCCACGGGAGCGATTTCGAGTAGGGATGGCTCCTCAACCGCCTGATCAGCAATCTCCACCTCGTCTGCGGCAACCTGATCGTCCGTAGCAACCTGAATGGCAGCATCGCTCAGCGTGGGAAGTGGGGTCGCCATCGGTGGCGCCTCGGGCGGTGGTTGAGACGCGATGGGGGCAGCTTCAGCCTCCACCCGTGGCCGCAACAGCCGGGTCAGCCAGCCGAACACTCGCGGCTACGGTAGAGCACTGGCGCGGCCCTGTCAAATACCGGGCTAAACAGCCAGGTCCAGTTGGAGGGGTTCAGGCGGCGGTTCGGCGCGCCAGGCGCGTCGATCGGCGACCCCGTGGCGGCGCTTCAACTCCGCCACCGCCGTCGTCACCGGCCTCTTCGCCGCCGCCGGCGCGTACGCGCCCGGGAAGAGTTCCTGGTAGCGGGGGAGGAGGTGTGGGTACTCGCGACCGAGGAACTCCATGAAGTGTTCCTTCGTCCCCGGCTTCAAATAGACGATGTTGGCCCAGACAAAGCACGCCCCGGCTTCGGCGGCGGCCGCCACGGTTGCCTCCAGCTGCTGGGGCGAATCCGAAAGGCCTGGCAGCACGGGCGCCATCCCGACGCCGGCTTCGATGCCCGCGTCGACCAGCGCCTTCAGCACCCGCAACCGCTTCCGGGGCGGTGGTGTCCCCGGCTCGGTCTTTGCCCAGACGGTCTCGTCGACGGTTGGGACACTGAAGCAGACCGTCGTCTTCGCCCGTCGGGACAGCTCGCCCAGGACGTCGATGTCGCGCAAAACCATCGTTCCCTTGGTGATCAGTCCGATCGGCGTTCTGAAGTCGCGGAACGCTTCCAGGCAGCGGCGGGTCAGCTTGTAGGTGCCCTCGATCGGCTGATACGGATCGGTCGCTGTGCCGAAGGCCACAGTCTCGCGCTTCCAGGTCCGGCTGGACAGCTCGCGTCGCAGCAGCTCCGGCAGATTGACCTTGACCCCCACCCGGGCGGAAAAGCCGGCGCCCGGGTCGCGGTCGGCGAGCTTGGCGTGGGCGCGCGCAAAACAGTAGACGCAGCTGTGGAAGCAGCCTTGATAGGGGTTGAGGGACCAGTTGAAGCCCATGTGCTGGACGCGATTCAGGGCAGACTTGGCCACGATCTCGAAATACTCGCTGCGCGGCATGGGGCTCCCATCATAGAACATATGTTCGATCAGTCGCCGCTTCTCCATAATGGAATCAGCCAGCATGAATGTCCTCGTCTGCGTGAAGCAGATCCCCGATCCGAACGTCCCTGGAAAGCTCGACCCGCAGACCAAGCGCCTGCTGCGCGAGGGAGTCGACGTGGTCCTCGATCCAGGTGACGAGCACGCGGTCGAAGCCGGCCTCCAGCTGAGCGAGAAGGAGGGGGGCGAGGTGACCATCATCTCCATGGGTCCGCCACGGGCCATGGAGGCGATCCGGCGGGCGCTGGCGATGGGCGGTCACCGAGGCATCCTGATCACCGACCCAGGGCTGGAGAACTCGGACGCGCTGAGCACCGCGCGGGCAATCGCGGGGGCGATCAAGGGCCAGACATACGACCTGATCATCTGCGGAACCGAGAGTACGGACGGATCATCGGGCGCCGTGCCGGCGCAGCTGGCCGAGCTGCTCGGGCTTCCGCTGCTCAGCTTTGCCAAGAGGCTGGAGATCGCAGATGGCAAGGCGCAGATCGACCGGCAGACGGATGACGGGTACGACGTCGTAGAGGCGCCGCTCCCGGCCGTCGTGACCGTTACGGGCGGGATCAACGAGGCCCGCTACCCCGCCCTGCGGGGCATCATGCAGGCCAAGAACAAAGAGGTGAAACAGGTCGGACTCGAGGAGATGGGGCTCGCTAGGCAGGCGGGCAAGGCCGCGATGACCGAGGAGGTTGTCGAGATCAAACCGGCGGAGGCGCGCAAGGCCGGTGAGGTCGTCGAGGACAAGGGTCAGGGCGCCAAACGTGTGGCCGACTTCCTGGCGGAGTTGAAGGTCATCTGATGGCGGGCATCTGGGTCTTTGCCGAGACCATCGATGGGACGCCGACGCCGGTGGTGCTCGAGTTATTGACTAAGGGCCGCTCGCTCGGAGAGGTAACCGCCGTGGCGCTCGGTCCGAGCGCATCGAAGTCAGTCGAGACGCTCGGCAAGTACGGCGCGAAGAAGGTCTACGTCCACGAGGATCCCGCCTTCCGGGATGTCCTCGCGACCCCGGCCGTCGATCTCCTGGCTCGCCTGATCGAGAAGGACCAGCCGGATCTCATCCTGTTCGGCATGACCTACGACGGTCGTGATGTGGCCTCACGACTGAGCGCACGCCTCTCGACCGCGTTGATCGCCAACGCGACCGACGTCGCGAATAAAGATGGCAGCTGGGCGATCGTCACGCCGGTCTTCGGCGGCACGCTGCTGGTGACAACCATTCCGCGGGCGAAGGCACCGACCCTGGTCCTGATTCGTCCGAAAGCCGTCGCCGCCGAGCCGGCAGCGTCGGCGACCGCACCACAAGTCGAGACCCTCGCGGACCCCGTCGCGACCGACAAGCCGGTCGCGCGCGTGTTGCGCCGCGAAAAAGAAAAAGCGAGCGGCCCGAAGCTCGAGGATGCCGCGATCATCGTCAGCGGCGGGCGCGGGCTTGGTGCGCCGGAGAATTTCAAGATGCTCGATGAGCTCGCCGCCGAGTTGGGCGCCGCGGTCGGAGCTAGCCGCGCCGTCGTCGATGCCGGCTGGAAGCCGTACTCGTTCCAGATTGGTCAGACCGGAAAGACCGTCAAGCCAACGGTCTATATTGCGCTTGGCATCTCGGGCGCCATGCAACACACCGTTGGGATGAAGGGCGCCAAGACCATCATCGCGATCAACAAAGACCCGGAGGCGCCGATCTTCAAGCTGGCTGACCTCGGTGTCATCGGGGACGTCCATAAAATCGTGCCGCAGTTGATCCAGGAAGTCCGATCGCGCAAGGGCAAATGACGGAGAGCGCGCTCAGCCTGCTGGCGGTGCAACCGCATCCGGATGACGAGTCCATCGGCATGGGCGGAACGCTGGCGCGCTACAGCGCGGAGGGCGTGCGGACGACGCTCGTGACCGCCACCCGGGGCGAGGTGGGGGAGATCCTCGACAAGGACCTGGACCCGAAGGAAGCCGCGCCCAGGCTGGCCACCATTCGTGAGGCCGAGCTGCGCAACGCGGTGAAAATCATGGGTGTCAACGAGCTGGTTTTCCTCGGCTATGAAGATTCGGGGATGGCGGGCCTACCGCGCAACCGCGAGCCCAAGACGTTCTGGCAAGCCGACGAAGAAGAGGCGATCGGCCGGCTGATCCAGGTGGTGCGGCGCGTCCGTCCGCAGGTGATGGTCACCCAGAACGAGTTCGGCGGCTACGCTCACCCGGACCACATCAAGACCCACCGGGTCGCGATCGGCGCCTACTTTTACGCCTCAGACGTGGAGCGCTTTCCTGGCGGCGAGCCGTTCCGGCCGAGCAAGCTCTACTACGGCGCGTTTCCCAAGTCGCTGATGCGGCAGATGGCCGAGGCGATGCAGCGGGCGGGTGTCGAGAACCGGTTCTCGACCGATGGCGAGCCACCGCCGTTTGCCGTATCAGACGACCGGGTCACGACCTGGCTGGACGTGAGCCCCTACATCGACAAGAAGCTCGCGGCCATGCGAGCGCACCGCACACAGATCCCGGAAGACAGCTGGTTCCTGAAACTCAATGAGGCGCTCGGCCCCAAGGCCTGGTCGCTAGAGACGTTCGAGCGCGTCCGCAGCTCGGTCGATGCGCCAACCCCGGAGGACGATCTTTTCGCTGGACTTCGATGACGACGGCAACTGATACTGCTCTGGACCAGGCCGCGGCGCTACTGCGGCCGGCACGATCCGCGATCGCGTTCACCGGTGCGGGGATCTCGGTGGAGAGCGGCATCCCACACTTTCGCGGCGAAGGCGGGCTCTGGACCAAGTTCGATCCCTACAAGGTCGCCCATATCGATACCTTTCGAAAAGACCCTGCTCAGTACTGGACCTACAGCCTCAATCACAGGCGCACGGACGCCGAACCGAATCCCGCCCATCGGGCGCTGGTGGACCTGGAGCAGCGCGGCCAGCTGCGAGCCGTCGTCACGCAGAACACCGACGGCCTTCATCAGAAGGCCGGCAGCGGCCAGGTCATCGAGCTGCACGGCTCGTCC
>DATNMN010000186.1:0-48895 GCA_035602295.1 Candidatus Dormiibacterota bacterium
TCCAAAAGCAGTCGGTGCTTCGGTGTCAGGTTGGCGGCGTCGAGGTCTCCATTACGCAGCGCCGACGCAGCCTGCGAGTACTGCTCACCCTGCAACTGCAGGAACCAGGCATGGCTGCTGAGTCAATAGTGGCAACGGTTGAGGGCCGAGACGTAGGACGCGATCATTTCGTGCTCCGCTCGGCTGAGCGCCCCGTCCGTAAAGTGCAGGCGGCTCGCCTGGTCGATGGCACGCAGGAAGTCGGGTCGTAGGCTCATCGTCCGCAGGATGTCGGGAACGTTTCCCCTTGCCGACGTTTGCTTCAGCTCACGGTAGAGGTCGGCGAGATCACCCGATGCGGCATCGTCCTCGATCCACGCGATCCGAGCCATGATGTCGCAACGCCGTTTTGACGAACCCGGTTACGGCTTGACCAGGCTCCAGCCGGTGTAGTTGCCCTTGGTGTCGCCTGCCGCGCTATCGCTGTGGAAGAAGTAGAGCGGCAGCCCTTTGTAGGTCACCTGCACAGAGCCGTCGCTACGGGTGATGGTCCCCAGCTGCCCGGTCACCCCGGGACCACCCGTCGGAGTCTGTCCACCCGTGATGGTCAGCGGCGGCCAGGTCGTCGCGCATCCGCCGTTGCACTTGCTCGCGCCCGGCGTATCGCTGTCGAAGGTGTAGACGGTGTGGCTGTTGGAGGCGGCAACGAGGATCGTTCCCATGGTGCCGACGCTCTGCGCCAAAACGACCGCTGCCGCCGCCGGCGATGGGGACGGCGTTGGGCTTGGGGTTGCTGAGGGCGAGGGTGATGCGGTTGCCGCGGGCCCGCTGGTCGAACCGCCGCACGCGGCGAGCAACACAGCCGAGCATGCCGCGACCGCGGCCATTCGCAACCAACGCACGAAAGCCATTACGGCGAACCGTTACACCGTATAGACCTGGACCTGGCCCTTTTCGACCCGTACCTGCAGCGAAGGCAACGGCGAGAGTGGGCTCGAATAATTTGTGGGCTGGCCATCCTTCTCAAAGGTCGCCCCGTGGCAAGGGCACTCGAACCGATCGCGGAACTTGCTGTAGTTGAGGATGCAGGCCATGTGCGTGCAAACGCCGGAGAGACCCTTGACCTCCTGTCCTTGACGGATCAGGAACCCCTCGATGGCTCCAGACCGGAATGCGACCGGCGTCGCCTCCGGAAGGTCAGCCAGCGCTTTGATCGGTTTCCAGCTGCCGTTTTCGACGAGCTGCCGCGCGGTTTTTGGCGCCGCCTTGTCGACCTGCTGGATTCCGAGCACCGCCGCGATGCCGGCAGCGATACCCGCAGCACCCGTTAGCAGCAACGACCGGCGGCTGGGGCGCGAGGCCGGGTCCGGCTGCGCCGACCGCTCGCCGACCCAGTCGTGAATCGAGCCCTGCATGCGCTCCAGGAACTCCTTCGAGGGTAGCCCGGCTCCAGGCTTGGCCGCCCGCAGCATGGCGGCCGTCTGCCGCGCCCGTAGGGCGTCTTCGTCGGGCAACGGCGTCCGCTCAGGACGGCGGTCCTGCAACAGGTCCTCGACGTGCTTATCGAGTTGTTCGGGATCGTCGTTCACGACGGCCTCCCGCGTTCCCGCCCGGCGCGGTTCAGCGCCCGGAACTGCAACACCTTGACGTTGGTCTCGCTGAGGTTGAGCTCCTGCGCGGTTTCCCGCACCGAATAGCCGCGCAGGAAGCGCAGCTCGAGCACCCGTCGATAACTCTCGGGGAGCGTGGCGAGCAGCGCGTCCACCCGCTGGACGGCTTCGGGATTCTCACGGGGGGCGGGCTGCTGGGTCACATCGTCGTCGAGCTCGCCGGCGCCCTCCGCGTAATACTCGCGCCAGTGGTCGGCCAGGGTCGTCTGGGCGACCCGATACAGCCAGCTGCGCAGCTCGGGAACCGAGACATCGTTGCGCATGCCGTTGATCGCCTTCACGAACACCTGGGCGGTGAGATCCTCGGCGTCCGGGCGGTTACCGACTCGGCCGTAGATGTATTGATAAATGGCTGTCACATGCGTCTGGTAGGCCCATGTCAGGTGATCCTGGCCGTGGGGGGCGTCGACGTGAGGCAGCGGGACGATCTTCCCGGAGGAAGCGACGGCGGCGCCGGTTGTCTGGTCCTCACGCATCCGCTTCCGCAGTTATATACCGCCCGGGGTTACGTGGTCGCAACCGCCCGTAATCCAGGCCCTGTTCAGCGGGGGGCCAATGTGGGAATACTGGAGTAGGGAAAGAGCTTAGATAACATGGGAGCTTCGCAACCGATGGAAAAAGATCGTCAGTACGACGTGGTCATCATCGGCGCCGGGCCAGCGGGCCTGACCGCCGCCTTGTACGCCGGCCGGGCGCGGGTCAAGACCGTGCTGCTGGAGCGGGGGGCGCCGGGTGGGCAGCTACTCAACACCGACGCGATCGAGGACTACCCGGGATTCGACCACATCACCGGGCCGGAGCTGGCCCAGCGCATGGCCGACCAGGCCGTCAAGTTCGGCGTCGAGCTGGAGACCGCCCGTGTGACCGCCATCCACCGTCGCGGCGACAAGCAGGTTGTCGAGACCGAAGACGGTGAGTACGTTGCGGACTACGTCATCCTGACCGCGGGCGGCGAGCCGCTGAAGCTCGGTATCCCCGGAGAGAACGAGTTCCAGGGGCGCGGTGTCTCCCAGTGCGCCGTCTGCGATGGCGCCTTCTTCAAGGAAGAGGAGGTGGCCGTGGTCGGCGGCGGCGATGCCGCGCTCGAGGAGGGCGTCTTCTTGACGCGCTTCGCAAAGAAGGTTTACATCATCCACAGGCGCGAGCAGTTCCGCGCCCAGGCCATCCTGGTCGAGGCGGCGCGCAAGCACCCCAAGGTCGAGCTGATCACCAACACGATCGTCACCGAGGTCAAGGGTGAGGACGGCCAGGTTAAGGAGATCACGTTGAAGGATGTCGCCAGCGGCCAGACCCGACCGCTGAAGGTCACCGGCGTTTTCATCTTCATAGGGTTCCAGCCGAACGTCCAGTTCTTCGACCACCGGGAACACGTCGAGCATGACCCGCTGGGATTCATCGTGACCGACTCGACGATGCAAACGAGCCTGCCGGGCGTCTACGCGGCCGGCGACGTGCGGTCGCAGCTCACGCGGCAGATCACAACCGCCGTCGGGGACGCGACCACAGCCGCCATCGACGCGGTCAAGAAGCTCGAGGCGAAGAAGCACCAGCTCACGCCCGTGCCGGTCGACCTCTACGGCCCCACCCGGCCGGACCTCGTCGGCAGCTAACCCGGACCGGCCGCCCCGCATTGCCGCCGGCGCAGTGGCCGGATTGTTCATCGTCGCCGCCGCGCTGCGGCTCTGGGGGATCAACTTCGGGCTGCCGGCCTTCTACCGACCGGACGAAGACGTCACCGTAGGACGGGCCATGGGCATCTTCCACGGCATCCTCGATCCGCATTTCGCCGACTGGCCACACCTCTACTTCTATGTGGCGGCGGCGTGGCTCACGCCCTTCCGCGTGATCGGGCTCGTCCAGGACCCGGCGTCGGGGTATCTGTGGATTCGGGTGCTCGACGCGCTGCTCGGCAGCCTGACCGTCTTACTCGTCTTCGAATTTGGCCGCCGCGCGTATGGCTGGCTGGCCGGATTCTTCGGAGCCTCAGCGCTGGCGGTCGCCTTCCTCCACGTCCGCGACAGCCACTTCGCGACGCTCGACATCCCGCTGACCCTGGCCTGTGTGGCCACGCTCTACATCGCCTATCGCACCATCCAGTCCCGGGGCGCGCGGCCCCTGCTGCTCAACGGGATCAGCCTTGGCATCGCCGCCAGCCTGAAATACAACGGCGCCCTCGTATTCGCCGGGATCGCCGCCGCCCAAACCCTGCGGGCCCGCGCCGAGCGCACGCAGGTCTCGCGCATCCTGGCGCGGTTGGCGCTGATTGCCGGCATCGGCGTTGCAACCCTGGTGCTCACGTCGCCATTCCTGGTGCTCGACCCCGGCATGACGCAGCATGGCATCGGCTATATCTTTCAGCACCTCGGCACGGCGTCCGCGCCGGCGATCGGCTGGGTGCAGTTGAGCCTCGCGCTGTGGTCGGGCATGGATCCCGTGCTGGTGCTGCTGGGCATCGTTGGCGTGGCATATGCGGCCTGGCGCCGGCACCCGGCCGACGTCATCATCCTGACCTTCCTGGCCGTCTACATCCTGTTGATCGGCGCCGGCCGTTCAGTGTTCTTCCGCTACGCCGACCCGATGATCCCGCTCCTGCTCCTGCTCGGCGGTCGCGCCATGGCGGTACTGGTCGATCGGACGGCGCGCGGACAAACTCGGCGGCTCGCGCTCGCCGCGGCCCTCGTGCTGATCGGGGTCGCACCGCTGGTCCACGACGTTCGCTACGACCTCCTGATCCAGCAGACGGACACGCGCACGCTGGCCTTCGACTGGCTGGCGCAGCACGTGCCCGCCGGCATCCGGGCGGCCGTGCCGTACATGGCCGGGCCGGCCCACGACCAGGCGATGATCGATAGCGGAGAACACAGCCACGGTGCGACCGATCTCTACGTGGCGTCCTTCCTCGACAGCCGGCTCGAGACGCAGTACACCATCCACGAACTGACGCGCGACGACCTCCGGCTGACCTCGCTCGACAGCCTGCGCAACGAAGGGATTACGTACGTGGTCGTCGGTTACGAAACGCCAGGCACCGGCTGCCGGGTGGACAGCCCGCTCGAGCGGATGCTGCGGGCGCAGGGACCGCCGCTGGCGAGCTTTTCGCCGACGACCGGCTGTCCGCAGAGCGTGTTCGACCCCATCGATACCTACTATGTCCCGCTCGCCGGCTACGGCGGCTGGGTCCGGCCCGGCCCGTACATCCGGATCTACCGCCTCGGCGGGTGATCCCAGAATCGGCGGCTTGGCCCCCGCTCGATCGCCGTCTATAGTGAAAACCAGTGAACCTGATCGCGCTGATCAAGGAGCGGGCCAAGTACTACAAATGTCTCGCCTGCTCCCAGGCGCTCGCCGACTGCCAGGTGAAGCTGCTCAACGAGGCCGACGGCCATTGCACGGTTGAAGTCACCTGCGCCAACTGCGGCGTCAGCTTCGTGGCGGTGCTCCTGCTCAAGAAAGCTAAGCATCCGGACGGTTTGCCCAAGGCGGCCGAAGAAGGGCCAATCAGCAGCGACGAGATGCTCGACGTCCACGAATACATGAAGGCCTTCAACGGCCCGATCAGGGAGCTCGTCCGCTGGCGTCCGTATCGCCAGCAGTCACCGTCCTCCTGACAGACTTCTAAGATTGGTGCCGATGGTGTATCTCGACCACTCGGCAACGACGCCGCTCGACCCCGAGGTCCTGCAGGCGATGATGCCCTATCTCACCGAGGAGTTCGGTAACGCCTCCAGCGTCTACGGCCTGGGCCAGCGCGCGCGGCAGGCGATCGACCAGGCGCGGGATGAGGTGGCGGCCTTCTACGGGGTGGTCGCCAAGGAGGTGATCTTCACCTCGGGTGGTACCGAAGGCGACAACTTCGCCTTTCGCGGGATCGCCGAGCGAAATGCAGATCGCGGCCGGCACGTCATCACCTCGACCATCGAGCACGATGCCGTGCTTCGCTCCGCCGAGGCACTGGAGCGCGACGGTTTTGAGGTGACACGGCTGCGCGTCGACCGTTTCGGACTGGTCGATCCGAGTGCACTGAGCGAGGCGTTGCGGCCGGACACCATCCTGGTGAGCATCATGCATGCGAACAATGAGGTCGGGACAATCGAGCCAATCCGCGAACTCGTCGCCGTGACCCGCGAGCACAGTGACGCCTACTTCCACACCGACGCCGTGCAGTCGACAGGAAAGATCCCAGTGCGCGTCGATGAGCTGGGCGTCGACCTCCTCTCGATGTCCGCCCACAAGCTCCATGGTCCGAAGGGCGTGGGCTGCCTGGTCGTGCGCTCCGGCGTTCGGCTGGAGCCGCAGCTGCACGGGGGCGGGCACGAGCGCAATCGTCGAGCCGGGACCGAGAACGTCGCGGGCATCGTCGGGCTCGCCAAAGCCATCGGCATTGCAAGCCGGGACCTGGCCAAGAACACGGCGCATCTCGTCGCTCTCCGCGATCGCTTGATCGAAGGCGTCCTCGACCGGATCCCCGGCGCAGAACTCACCGGGCATCCGCAACAGCGCCTACCGCACCACGCCAGCTTCTTGTTTGCGGGGGTGGAAGGCGAGTCGCTGCTGCTGCAGCTCGATATGGAAGGCATCGCCGCGTCATCGGGCTCGGCGTGCACCTCGGGCTCACTGGAAGCGAGCCATGTCATCCTGGCACTCGGCTACCCGCGGGAGCGCGCGCTCGGCAGCCTTCGCCTCTCAGTGGGAAAGGGCAACACCGATGCCGACATCGACCTCGTGCTGGACCGGCTGCCCGCCATGGTCGCCCGGCTACGCGCGATGGCTCCCATCTCCGCCGCCTGAGGTTCGGGCGTGCCGGAAAAGTTCTACAGCGTGGACGAGGCCAACGCGCTGATCCCCAAACTCAAGACCGTGCTCGAACGCATCCGGAAAACGCAGGAGGAGCTGGCGAAGGACAAGACGGTCGCCATGGTGCGTGAGAAGGCGGCCCAGAACGGCGGCGGTTTGCCGGGGCGCCATCTATCGGCCCTGACGAAAACGCTCGACTCGGACCTCCGGCAGCTCGAGGAGTGGGGCATTACGCTTCGCGATCCAAGCATCGGATTGATCGACTTCCTCCACAAGCGTGAGGGCGAGACCGTCTTCCTCTGCTGGAAGCTCGGCGAGTCCCGCGTCGAGTGGTGGCACCCACTCGAAACGGGGATCGCCGGCCGACAGCGACTCTAACCGCTCCGGAAGACGAACGCGATGAGGAACAGCACCAGCAGGATCGAAGAGATCGCCAGCCCGATGATGCCAAGCAGCCGGCCGGTCTTCGCCCGATCATCACCCTGATAGCGGCTCGGCGCCGAGCGAATTTCGCGAACCGCACCGTTGCCGAAGACGATCGCCAGGATCCCGGTTGGGATCGCGATCAGCGGCATCCAGAAAAAGAACAGGGTGGTCATGCCCCAGGTCATCGAACTGGAGGCGCCGTGATGCATTGGCCGATGGGGCGAGATCCCCTCACGCTCGGCAAGCCGATCGAGCGCGGCAAGCGGGCCGGCGGTGGCCACAAGCTCCGGCAGCGCCACTCGCAAGGCGGCTTCCGCGCTTTGCGCGAGCGCCTCGCGGCGCGCCACCGGAAGCGCCTCACGACGGGCGGCGTAGGCGACCACCAGCCGCCGGAGTCCGGGGTCCAGTGCCGGCAGCTCGCCAGTCGGCGCGGCGGATGTCGCCGGCGTGGCTGAAGGCGTTGCCCAAATCGATGGCGCAGCTTGCGGCTCCGCGACCGTATTGGCCGGCGCACTCGACAGGTCGTACAGGCTGACCCGCTCGCGATCACGCACCACCAGGGTGCCGGCCGCGAAGTCTCCCAGCCGCTTGCCGCGGCCGTTGATGAACAGCGTCAACATGCCGATGGCATAGAAGATCGGAAGGAAGTCGACGATCCGCACCAGGTTGCGAATCGCAGCCTGCCCGAGAGTTAGCGGCTCGCCGTGATCGCCGACGACACGCAGCCGGGTCGCGCGCTTGCCGAGGGTTTGCCCGTTCCAGGCGGCCTCACTGACCAAGAAGTAGCCGGCCACCAGGATGAAGCCGAGGATGATCTCGATCAGGAGCGCCAGCTCACCAGAGCTGAAGACGCCGCCCAGCGAGGTGGCGAGGATGGTGATCGCGATCAGGACGACCGTGATGACAAGCGAATCGAGGATCTGCGCCAGGAAGCGGCTGCCAATCCCGGCAATCTCGTACTGGAACGCCACCCGCTCCGGCGTGGAGATGACGAGATCGTCTGACGCGTCGGGCGGGTGCACGCTCTCACTCTACCCGCCGATTTTGGGAGGGGGCGTCGCAGTCCTGCGACAAGAACCCCACCCGGGCCCGCCCAGCAAAGGGGGGAGGGAGATTTCAGCGCGGCGTCCGTCATCATGAATAGGTGCGCGCGGATGAATTCGTCAGCCGACGGCGACCGGAGTGGGACCGCCTGGAAAAACTCCTGACGCGCGCGGGAACCAGCCGGGCGGGCGGGCTGCGCGCGACGGAAGTGCTGTCGCTGGCCGCCCTCTATCGCCGGGCCACCGCGGACTTCGCCCGCGCCAAGCGCGACTGGCCGACCGAGCCCGTGGCGAGCTACCTCAACGGCCTGGTCGCCCGGGGCCACGCCGCCGTCTACCGCCAGGGCGGCAACCTGGGCGAGCGCATCGCCATCTTCTACAAACGCACGCTGCCACAGACCTATCGGGCGGCTGCTCCCTTCCTGATCGCCTCCGCACTGCTCCTCTTCGGACCGGCGCTGGTCGCTTTCGTCGCCATCACGCTCGATCCGAAGCTGGCCTACGCCCTCGTGCCCGCCGAGCTGGTGCAACTGGTGCGTAGCCATCACCTCTGGACCACCATCCCAGTGGACAAGCGGCCGCTGATGTCGGGCGTGATCATGACGAACAACATCAACGTCTCGATCCTCGCCTTCGCCTTCGGCGCCCTGCTCGGCCTGCCCACCATCTACTTGCTGATGACAAACGGGATCCAGCTGGGCGGTCTGCTCGGCCTCACCAACGCCTATGGGATCGCGCCCGGCCTGCTCGATTTCGTCGTCGGCCACGGCGTGCTCGAGCTCTCGGTGGTGGTGGCGGCCGGCGCCTGTGGCCTGATGATGGGCTGGGCGGTCCTGCTACCCGGCGCCTACCGTCGTCGTGACGCGCTCGTCCTCGCGGCGGGCAAAGCCCTCGTCATTCTTGCCGGGCTGGCCCCGCTGCTGATCGTCGCCGGCATTATCGAAGGTAATTTGAGCCCCTCGGATGCGCCCACCGGCGTCAAGGTCGCGGTCGGCTTGACGACTGGAGTGCTGCTCTACTCGTACCTGCTGCTCACCGGCCGCCGCGCTCAGAAGGGCGAGTTGATCGCCGGGTAGAACACCTCGTTGATCACCTGCGTCGCATGTCCCTGGGCGTCGACCAGCCAGAGCTGATCCACGTCGCCGCTTCCGGCATGAGTCCCCAGGGCAATCGCGATCTTCGGCCCGCTCGGCTGCGCCATCGCAAACACCCCTCCGCCGCTGTTGGCGCCGGAACTGGTTGCTTGGCGCCAGAGGGTCTTGCCTGTCTGCCATTCGATGAGCGCCAGATCTTCGCCGGTCCCCGCGAAGAACGGCCCGGTGACCACCCGCATGTCGTCCCAGGAGAAGCGCAGGACGCGTTGCTTGCCAACTTGACCCACGACCTGACCATCGACCGTTCGCCGGATCAGCGTCACCCCAACCACGGGCTGACCCTGCCCGTCGTAGTTCGTGGCTTGCTCCGCCAGGTACTTGCCGTCGTGTGAGCTGATCACGCTCGTGGATTGCGCCGGGTAAGCGCGTTGGTAGAGGACGCGGCCGCTCGAAATGGCGATGACGCGAACACTCGTCAGTCCCGTCATCCCGAGGTCGCCGAGGACCACTCGATCGTTCACGGGGCTGCACGCCAGGATCGCAATGCTCGAGCGACCGCCTATCACGCCGGCCTGCGCGACCCGACGCGCTAGGCCACCGGGGCGGCCGATGAAGACCCATTGTTCTCCCACGCTGGAGCCAGAGGGCCGGATCTCGCACAGGCTCCGATTGTCGTCTGCCAGGGCGGAGGTGTAGTACACCGTGGTTGATGCGGCCCTGAGCGTCGCCCCGGTGCGATCGAAGTACATGCCGTCCCGGTTGGCAAGGATCGTTCCGTCCGGCGACTGCAGAACGGCGGGGGTCTGATACACGGTGCCGACCATCGTCCCGGTCCAGTCGATCGCTACGAGCCGCGCCTCAGAGGCCGCACCGCCATAAGGTGAAACCGCCGAGTACCAGATAACCGGCATCCCATCTGGAGGCGCCCCGGGCTCTGTGGTGAACGCCCATTGGCGCCTGATGTTGGCCGCACTCACGCCGTAGTCGACCACGGCGGTGACCTGGTAGCTCGTGAGCGGCTTGAGGCCCGCGTAGCCGACGGTCCAGGTGCTTCCGATCCATTGCCCCGGAAGCAGGGAGGCGTCAGCCGGCACAATATGCACCTGGGGCTCGACGGCCGGACGATGGTTGAAGTCGATCGTCATTGCTCCGGTTCGCGTGACAACGGCCTGCCCATCGGTGGGCGCGAACTTGACGAGGACCGGATACCCCTCGGCACTGAAACTCCAGCGCTTCACCAGATGACCTGTGTCTTTGAAGCGGCTGCGGTAGTCGGCCCCGAGGACGACCTGGTATCGGGTCGCGAGGCGGAGGCCGGAATAGGCGACGACCAACGTGCTCCCCTCCCAGCGCGGCGACTCCAGCACGCCATCGGCCGGCTCGAGTCGCAACGTCGGTGTTCCAACCGGATGCCTGCCGAACGCGATCTTGAAGTCTCCCCTGAGCGGCACCTCTTTCGCTCCCGACGGCGGGTTCACGTCCGCTATGGTCGGCTGCGCGGCAGCAAGGGCATCGGCACGCACCCAGATAAAGGCAGCGAGCGCCCCGGCGAGGACGACACCGCCGAGGGTAAGGAGCACCGCACGACGCCGTCCGACCGGCTCGACCGCCTGTTCCTCCTCAAGGAGGTCGACGATTCGAGTGTGGAGGCTCGCGCTCACCACGACTGCTTGAGCGACGCGGTCATCACTTTGCACCAGCGAGCCCCGACCTCGAGAACCCAGTTGGCGGATGCGGCCATGCAACCGTTCCTTCAACTCCACGGTCTGGGGGGTGCTGCCGAGCGACGTGGCCATGCCGGCGAATGCCTTGAGGAGAATCCGCTCCGCCTCGGCCGGTTCCGACGCAAGCGCGACAGCCCGTCGGTAGGCGTCCGTTTCGAGCTCGCGAACCAGCTGGTCGATTCGATTTCGTTCGAGAGTTTTCACGCTGGCCTCGGTCAGAGAAACGGGCAGAGGCGCTATAAAGTTACATCACCCTAGAACCCAGAGAACCCAGGGAAAATGGGGCCTTTCGCGACCGACGTCGCCGCGCCGTCGGCATGGACCAGCCAGAGCTGATCGACGGGCGCCTGTCCGGTCCCATCCGCGGCTACCGCGACCATGAAGTCCGTGCCGCCGGGTCTGCCTATGGCAAGCACATAGGCCTGGTCTGGGGCGACGCCGGCCGGCTCGGCGAGGCGCCAGAGAATCTGCCCACGCTGCCAGTCGACGAGGCGCACTTCGCGGTTGCCGACAGCGCCGTGGGCGGGCATCGTAATCACTCGTGAGCCGTCCCAGGAGAACGCGACCACGGCCTGGCCGCCGGCGAGCCGCGCGACCACCGTGCCGTCTGAGGTGCGCCGAATGAGCGTATCGCCGTAAACCTGAAGGCCCTGGGCATCGGGCGACAGCGTCTGTTCCGCGAGGTATCGCCCATCGTGCGACGCCACGACCGAGGAGGCAACGGTGCTGCTGGGGTACTGGCGCTGATAGATCACCGTCCCGGTCGACAGCCGGATGACTCGAACCTCCGAAGTCCACATGATGACGTCCTCCACGACCACAGCGCGATCGTTCTGATAGCTGCAAGCAACGATTCGCGGGCCCGATTGCCCACCGACCTGGCCGACCTGGGCAACGCGATGCAGCGACCCGCCGATGGGTCCCGTAAAGAGCCAGCTCGGCTCCCCATCTCCCCCGAAATCGCCGCCGGTGGCATTACGCATAGCGCAGACGTGCCGGCTGTCGTCGGCAAACGAGCCCGGGCCACCCTTGAGGCCAAGCGCCGGGCCCAGGAGCGTTCCGGCCTGATCGGCATACTCGGTGCCGATAAAGAGACGCGTTCCATCGGGTGCCTGAAGGGCCCCACTCGTGTTGTAGAGGCTGCCAACCAGCGTCCCGTTCCAATCCAGGGCCAGCAGCCGGTACACCGGGTTGGGGTCTGGTGGACGGTTCGAGAGCGGGTTCGATGTCGCGTACCAGATCAGGGGAATGTTCTTCGGCGGCGCACCGGGTTCGGCGGTGAAGCTCCAGTCCTTATGGAAGTTGGCGGCGAGGTTGCCGAAGTCCAGGTCCAGCAGGAGTCGGTACGACCGTAGTGGTTGGAGTCCGGTGTAGTTGAGGGCCCAGGTGCTGT
This sequence comes from Candidatus Dormiibacterota bacterium, assembly GCA_035602295.1. GTDB lineage: Bacteria > Chloroflexota > Dormibacteria > CF-121 > CF-121 > CF-13. The sequence continues at coordinate 12,124 of DATNMN010000186.1, forward strand.
CGGTCCATTTCCCGGCCTGCAGGGTGCCGTCGGCCGGCTCGAAGCGAATCACCGGATCGACCGCCGGGCGGTGGGCGAACTGAATGCTCAGCTGGCCGTTGCGGGCGATGCCTGTCTCACCAGCCGCCGGTGTGGAGGCCGTAATCTGCGCGGGTCCCTCCGCCGTGAAGCTCCAGCGCTGTTCAAAGTGACCTTTGTCGCCCTGGTGACTGCGGTAGTCCGCGGAGAGGATCAATTGGTAGCGCGCGCTGGGATGCAGTCCAGCGTATTTCACGGTCATGGTCGTTCCGGACCATGCGAGAGGTTGGAGCGTGGCATCAGCCGGCTCGGCCCGCAACGCCGGGTCGATCGTCGGGCGGGTGGCGAAGTCGACGCGGAATTCGCCCTTCAGCGGCACATCGCGGGCACCATCCGCAGGAAAGACGGAGGTCACGTGGGGCGCCGACTTGGCGAGCTCGTTGGCGCGAAGTTTCAGCACGACCCCCATCGCGCCAACGGCCACGAGCACGATAGCGGCCGCCGCGGCCAGCTGGACCATGAACCGATGCGAACGGACGGGCGCACGACCATCGAGCCGCCCGATGATGCGCGCATGCAGGTTCGGACTGACCCGTGCCTCATCCCGAAGGACGGATCCGTAGTGTTGGAGGCGCGTCTCGAGCTGGGGGTCTTCGGTGATCATGCCTCCACTCCTCGCGCCGCGACGGCAGAGGCCATCCTGCGCCGCAGCTTGGCCAGCGACCGGTGAACGATCACCCTCGCATGGTTCTCGCTCACGGCCAGGGTCGTTGCGGTTTCAGCGAACGAACGGTCTTCGAAGTAACGCAGGTGCACCGCCGCTCGCTCCCGCGGATCGAGCTGGCGCAGCGCGTCAACCAGGGCCGCATCATCGGCCCGGCGCTCCACCTCGTCGAACGGGTTCGGCGGCGGCGGCGCCCAGAAGCTGAGCAGCGACCAGCGCTTGCGATGCCGGGCCTGGTCGCGGGCGAGGTTCAAGATGGCCCGATAGAGCCAGCGTTTGAATTCGCTTCTCTCCTGGGGGGTGTTCTTCGCGGCCCAGACATTCGCAAAGGCCTGCTGCACGATCTCTTCCGCCTGCTCCCGGTCATGCACGAGCGTCATGGCGAAACCGAAGGCGTTGTCCTCCAGCTCCACTACGAGGGGTTCGAACCATGGCCGATCGTTCGATTTCAGAGCGTCCTCCCTTTTCGGAATCCCACGGCACAACGACCGAGTGGCCCTGGCGTTACAACCAACTCAGAGGAGGGCGCGCTCCTTCAACTCCAGGTAGCGTTCGACCAGAGAAGGGCTGAGCTGGCCAGCCTCGACGTCGAGCCCCAGGACACCGCCCTGCCGAAGCTGCTCGAAGCTGGCTCGCCGGGCGGAGAGGAGCTCTTCGGCGGCCGCCCATTCGTAGGCGCGCGAGACCCGTTCGATCGGCGCGTTCCGGGCCGCCATCACCTCCGGGTCCGACATGGCGACCACCATCACGAGGTGGCGGTGACTCAGGCGGATGGCGTGGCCGACGAGGTCGCGCGAGGCCTCGGGATCGAGGACGTCGGTGAGTACGATTACCAGCGAGCGTCGGCTGACTCGAAGCGCGATGTGCGAGAAGGCTTCCGCAAAATCGGGCTCGGTGTATTCGGGCTTGACGTCGTATAGCACTCGGTTGAGTTGCGTGACCTGGGCCGGCCCGCGTTGCGGCGCCACGAAACGGCGCACGCCATCGCTGAAGGTCAGCATGCCAACCTTGTCGCCCTGGCTCTGCGCCACCCAGGCAAGCAGCAGGGCCGCGTTGACCGCATGGTCGAGCTTGCTCAACAGTCCCGCGGGCGCTGTCATCAGCCGGCCGCAATCGATGGCGATGATCGCCTGCTGGCCGCGCTCGGCCTCGACCTCCATCACCACCGGGCTATCGCGCCGCGCCGTCGCCTTCCAGTTGATGCGCCGCACCTCATCCCCCGGCAGGTAGTCGCGCAGCCCGGCAAACGCGGTGGTGGCGCCCGGAGGGCGAGCCCGACGAAGTCCGGCCATGATGCGCATCCCGCGACGCAGCATCAGCTCGTAACGCTTGATGGCGAGGACATCGGGATAGACCGCGGCCGCCTCGTCGGCCTTGATCCGCACCTGCCGCATGAGCCAGCCACCCGGCCGCCAGCAGCGGAGGTCGACCGGACCGAAGCGGTAGGCGCCCCGATGGGGCGGTTCGACGGTGTACTCCACGTGCAGTAGACCCTCGCCGTCGAAAACCCCGGACAGCATCCGGCGATCGGGACGCAGGTCGGCGGGCGTGTGGTCGGCGACCTCAGCCGGCAGGCCCGCCGCACCGGCGTGCGCGACCAGGAGCTGCACGCTCTGCACCTCTCCCAGCGACAAGGGCTGGGGCAAAACGCGACTCGCCATGAAGCCGGACTTGCTCGGGAGGCGGCCCGCCTCCGCGATCAAGATGCCTGCCATCGCCGCGTAGTAGAGCAGCGGCGCGATGATGAACACCGGGCTCAGCAGGAGCAGCAGAAAGAGGATGGACCCGGCGAGCAACGTGACCAGCAGCCGCGGCTGCGGAAGCAGCGTCATGCGGCCAGCCCGCGCCCTATCGCGGCGGCGTGACGCGGGCGATCACCGCGTCGAGCAGGCTGTCGGCGGTCTGACCACCGACCTCGGCCTCGGGTCGCAGCAGCAGCCGGTGCCGAAACGTCGGCCGGAGCAACCCTTTCACGTCGTCGGGGGTGACGTAGTCGCGGCCCTCGAACGCAGCGGCCGCCTTCGACGCCAGCAGCAGGAGCACTTCGGCTCGCGGGCTCGCCCCCAGCACCAGCTCGGCTGCTTGTCGGGTGGCAACGGCGAGCTCGATGATGTAGCGGCGTAGACGCTCATCGACCGTGACCTTTCGCGCTTCGGCCTGGCATTCCGCGATCGCTGCCGCCTCGACGATGGGCGTGACGCCGGCTCGCACCGGGTCTCGCAGCTCGATCCCGGCATCCCAGCGCCGCAGCATCTCGAGCTCCTGCTCAGGTGTCGGGTAATTCATGAACGCCTTGAACAGGAAGCGGTCCTGCTGCGCTTCGGGCAATGGGTAGGTCCCTTCGTACTCGATCGGGTTCTGCGTGGCGAGCACCATGAAGGGATCGGGCAGCGGATTTTGCTGACCCTCGAGGCTGACACCGTGCTCCTCCATCGCTTCCAGCAGCGCGGCCTGCACTTTGGCCGGTGCGCGGTTGATCTCGTCGGCCAGCAGGATGTTGGTGAAGACTGGTCCCTTGCGGATGCGGAACGACCGCGACTGCAGGTCGTAGACCGACGTCCCGACGATGTCAGACGGCATCAAGTCGGGCGTGAACTGCACGCGACCATAGTCCAACGAGAGCAGGCGGGCGATCGTTTTGGCGAGCAGCGTTTTCCCCACGCCGGGCACACCCTCGAGCAGGACATGGCCCTGCGCGATCAGGGCAATGGCGCAGAGGCGCACCGCCTCGTCCTGGCCGACCACTGCCTTGGACGCTTCCGAGCGAAAACGCGCGTAAAAATCGGCGGCTTTCATGCGGACTCCTTCATTGACGGATACGCGAGATCGTGCAACCGGCGGGCCATCTTGAGGACCTCGACCTCGCTCGCGCTGGCACCGTCGAGCTCGCGCTCGGCGCGGGCCAGCTCGGCAGCCGCCGCCGGTGCGCGCTGTTCGATGGTGGCGTTGAGGCGATCACTGGGGACGTCGCCGCCGAGACCAACCCGCTGGGCGACGGCGTGGCGCGTGGCGGAGAGCAAGGCCTCCAATGTAACGTGCCGGGCACCGGTGCGATGCAAGAGACTCCCAACCGCCACCGCGTACTCCGCCGTCGAACGATCCTCACGAGCGCGCAATGAGATGCGCGGCCCGAACGCCCGACCGCGGAGGGCCAGGCCTACGAAGGCAATCAGCACCGTCACCACGAGGGCGATGCCCCACGGTGTCGTCATCCACGCTGTTTCGGGAGAACCGGTCGCGGCTGCTCCATGATGGAACTCGTCGAACCACACGCGGCCGCCGGCCGGCGTCATCGCCATCAGGTCGGCAGCAAAGCGACCGTTGTCGGGTTTGCCGATGTTCCCGTTGCAGAGGATGAGGGGGTCGGTGAGTGCCAGAAACTGGCCGCGGCCGACGTCCTGCCGCAGACCCAGGACGTCACCCGCATCATTGCGAAGCAGCGCCACCTGCGAGGCGGTCGGCCTGAAGGCGCGGGCGTCGCTTGCACCAGCGACCGCCCCGACCCCGCCGAGGATGGGCGCGGCGGCATGGGCCTTCGCCGACACGGAGCTTGCCGTGCGGCGCAATCCGAACTGGAGATCCACCTGCGGGTCGCCGTCCTCGGCCGCGTAGACGACCACTCCGCCGGATTGCACCCAGCCGTTCAGCTGCTGGACCTCGGCGGCGCTGAAGCCACTGGTAGGCGTGAAGACAAAGAGGAGGCCTGATGACGATGACAGCGTGAAGTCGCCTTCCACAGATCCACTCGAGTGGCCGAGGGCATCGGCGTAGGCGCGGAGCGCTGACGTCCCGTCGGCGGAATCACTGGTCGAGGCATGCTCGGGCGAGCGACCCTGGGTACCGGTGCCTCGCAGCAGCACCAGCACAAAGACCACCAGCGCCATCGCCCCCAGCGGGAACCAGCCACGACCCTTCATGAGGCCGTCCTTCGATAGGAGGCCGCGGCGTCGGCGGCACGGCCATAGGTGTCGGCGTCGGGCGTCCGATGACCGTAGCTCGCTTCTTCGAAGGAGAGCAGCAGCGGTCGTAGTTCCTCAGCGCGCTCGGATTGCTGGAACAGCTCGCGCACGGTGAACGGACTGTGCTCCCAGGCATGTTCACCCCGGAGGTGGACGGCGACCCCGCCCGCGAGCGCCTTGATGGCTCCCACGTAGTCGTGGCTGGCGGCTAAGCGGTCGGCATCGCCGAAGAAGTCCACGCGCCCACGGGCGAGCGGTGCGGTGCCACGTAACCTCGCCTCGCGTCCACCCCGACTCAGTCCGCCGCGGATCGGCCAGGCGATGATGGCGATCACCGCCGCCACTCCGATCAGCAGCCAGATCCAGAGTGGGATGTTGAGGTGCAGGCCGCCGACCCCCAGCCATCGGATCAAATCGCCGACCCGAGCCACGATGAAGTCGAAGATCCGTTGAGGCAACGACGGACCGGTGCTCAAGCCCGAGTAGCGGGACTGCGACAGGATGGTCTGCAGCTGCCCTTGGGCCTGACTTGGGTTGGGCGTATCGACCCGGGCCTGCAGTGTCGCGTACAGCGCTTGCAAGCGCTGGTCGGCGTCGACAAGGTCGGGCGGGTTCCTTCGCAGGTCACGCAGGATCTCCGGCTGGCTATTCCCCGTGTCCCGGGTGAGGACGTCGATCGCCTGCTGGATGGACGGAACATCCCCGCGCTCCGCGAACTGGACCAGCGCAAGCGCGCGATGGACGGCGTTGGTGTAATCGTCCGCCGTGCTGGCCGAGGCGGACGTGACGCCCGACCCCACCAGCATGCCGAGAAGGAGGAGCAGGATCCGCACCGACGCCCCCCGCTGCAACCGTTTAGGCCGGCGCGGTGCCAGGGGCGGCCTGGCGGGCAAGCTGGTCAAGATCGAGACCTTCCTTGCGGACCCGCAGGTCGAGGTAGAGCAAGGTGATGGCGATCGGCTGGATCGCGCCGACCAGGGCGTCGATGAGCGTCGTCACCGTCGTGACGATGCCCGCCCGGATGTCGCCGTTGAGACCGGGTACCAACGCCGCAGCGCCACCGAAGAGCGTGGCCAGCGCGGTCTGGATGAGCGACACCATGATGGTGACGATGATCAGGATGCCGAGTGTGCGCCACCAGTTATCACGCACGAGATTCCAGCTTCTTCCCAGGGCCTTCACCGGTCCGACGCCTTCGGCAAAGAGCGCCGGGATCGCGACCGACCAGCGGATCAGGACCCAGAGCACCACCGGGATGGTGACGATGCCGATGCTGCCAATGGCGACGAGAGCCCCCAGGATCACGATTCCCCAAACCGCGAAGTAGCGCCGCGCGGTCCCCGCCAGCACCGAACCGAGGGTTTCCAGGTTGCCCGCCGCCAGCGAGGTGGCGGCGCGGTACAGGGCACCGACGCTGAATGGAATGAGCAGGGCCGCGATCGGAAAGCTGAGCAGGTAGAGCGGCGAACTCGTGTACTGCGACTGCCGGGCCTGGACTGCCGCCAGCTGATCGGGGTTATTGATGTTCTGCAGGACGTCCTGCACGTACGTGAACGGGTTGGCGCGATAAGAGCCCGAAATCAAGCTCAGGATCAAGTTGGGGAGAATGATCACGATCGCGACGCCCGCAATCACCGTGAAATGGCGACGATAGAGCTTGAAGGTCTCGTCGAGCAGTTCGCCCATGGGCATAACCCGAAGGCGTACAGGCGTGCCGGCGGTCGCCACGGCGACAATCATGAGGGAAACGGCGAGGCCGTGTCTACAGCGGCGTTATCAGTTCGAGCAGGAGCAGCTGCCGCCGCACGCGCACCCACCCGGGGTCGATGCACTCGAGGCCTGGCTGCTGCCAACCACCGCAAAGGTGGAGAACATCGCCTTGGTGTTCGTGCTCTCGCACTCGGGGCAGACCTGGCGCTCGTCGCGACTGGCGAAGCCGCCGAAGACGTCAAAGGTATGCCGGCAGCTCAGGCAGGAAAACTCGTAGATCGGCATGGCCATATTGTAAGGATGTGCGGGCGGAAACACAGCGCTACGCGGAGCTTCTCCTCGAGTGGAACCACAGCATCAACCTCACAGGCGCGCGGACCATGGAGGAAGTCCTCGTACAGGTCGAAACCGGCAATGCTCTGCTGTCGGTCTCCTGGGTCTGCATCGGACGGGTGATTGACATCGGCAGCGGCGGCGGCCTGCCGGCGGTGCCCCTGGCACTCGCCATGCCGCAGGTGCACTTCACCCTATTGGAGGCGAATAGCCGCAAGGTTGCCTTCCTCGAGCACATGGCGGCCACTCTGAAGCTGGCGAACGTGGCCGTAGCCGCCGGGCGGGCTGAGGAGTTAGGCCACCTTCCGGCGCTTCGGGAGCAATTCGATCGGGCGATCTCGCGAGCGGCCGCGCCACCGGCGGTCCTGCTGGAGCTTGCCCTTCCCTTCGTTAGACCTGGTGGAGACCTCGTTGCCCAAGTCAGCCCCGTCGATCCACAGCTGCTCGAGCCTGCGGCACGGCTTCTCGGCGGCGGGCCGCCGTGGCTGGAGCACCCAGGAGACGGTGCCGGCACGCTCCTTCACGTGCCCAAGCTGGGCCATACGCCTGCCGGTTTTCCGCGTCGAATCGGAGTTCCCAACCGCAAGCCGCTCGCGTAACTGCGCTACCAGCTGGGGCGTTCCATGGGCATGAGGTCGGCTCTCCGCCTAATTCCCCTGATGGTCATCGGCGCCGTTGCGGCCTTCCTGCTGGCTGGGCCGCTCACGTCTTTCTATAAGACCCACGCCGTGGCGAGCCGGCCTCAACCATCACCTCAGAGCACCGTCGATCCCCACGCGTCCCCAACCACCTGTCCCGCGTCGCTGCCAATGCCAAAGGCGTCGGCTACGGCCGCGCCCGTGACACCGTCTCTCCCGTTCCCGATCTGGGTCAACGATCCGCTCGGCGTCAATCTGCGCTCCGCCGCGAGCGCCTCGAGCACGCGGTTGGCCACGCTGACCCAGGGGACGCAGGCCAACGCCGACGGTCGAGCGCCGGACGCCTCGGGCAACACCTGGTATCACGTCACGCTGGGCAGCCAGGCCGGATGGGTGCGCTCCGACTTTGTCGCCACGACGGCGCTGCATGCCGCGAGCGGCTCTGGCTGGAGCCTGATGTTGCCGCAGGGCTACCAGGTCGCCGCCTCGTCCAATGCCTCACTGACCACCGTCTCAAAGAGTGGCGATGACATGCCATTCCTCGTCTTGCAGACGACAACGTCAGACACCCTGACCGTGCAGCTGCCGGGGCTGCTCCGCGCCGACATTGCGCCGGTCGCCGACCACACCGCCACCATCCAGGTCTGGAGTGTCAACCCCGTCACCGAGCAGGTCTCGAGGGTGGCCCTCGATACGTGCAAGGTCGCCTCGGCCTGGGCCCGCCCCGATCAGGGCTGGCCGTTCATGGCGGCCGCGTACGTCCACACCAAGGGACGCAACTATGAGTTCTCGTTCTTCACCGCCGACCCCAACTCGACACTCGTCAAGCAAGTCCTGGATAGCGTCGCCTTAAGCTGATCGGGTGAGCGGCAGCGGCGGACGATGGGAGAAGGCCGCCGAGGCCTATGCCACCGGCGAGCACAAGGCGGGCCGTGAGCTCGAGCTGGTCGTTGAGTACGCGGCACCGACCCGCAAAGAGCGAGTGCTCGATATCGGCACCGGGGCCGGGCACACGGCCCTCGCGCTCGCACCCCACGTCGCCGACATCGTTCTCACCGACCCGGTCGACGCCATGCTGGCCACGGCCCGTCGCCTATTCCAGACCGCTGGCCTGTGGAACGCGCAGTTCGTTCGGGCGGGTGCGGAGCAACTCCCCTTTCCCAGGGCGAGCTTCGACATCGTCACCACGCGGCTCGCGGCTCATCATTTCGACGACGTTGCCCTCGCGATGCGCGAGGTGGCACGCGTCCTCCGGCCCGGCGGGGTCTTCATCTTTATCGATACGACCGCCCCAGAGGACCCGGAGAGCGCCGCCTACCAGGACGAGGTCGAGTTACTGCGCGACCCGACCCATCGCCACATCTACACCGAGCGAGAGTGGGCCGCGTTTTGCGAACAGGCCGGCCTGCACGTGGAGAAGCAGGAGGTGGTCCGCAAGGCCCACGACTTCGAGCCCTGGCTCGAGCGTGGCGGTGAGGATGCGGCGACGCAGCAACGGGTCCGCGGCCGCTTTCTTGATGCTCCGGCGTCCGCGGTACGCGACCTCGCGATCGTGACTGCCAACGGAGAGGTGAAGTCGTTTACCGACCGCAAATTGGTGCTCGCCGCGCGGCGCTGAATTGGTTCGACCCTCCCCTTGACAATGAGCAGGAGCCGCATAGGATGCGAATCAGGCTTCGGATCGCTCGTTTAAAGGGAGGAGACTGCGATGGCTAAGCCGACCCAAGAGGACGCGAAGATCATTCTCGAGCTCGCCAAGATGGCAATGAAGCCGTAACTGGCAGACGCCTTTACCTGGCTCTTCGCCGAACCGCCACCGGCCGATTATGACCGCTTCAAGGAGAAGTATCCGCCAGGAACCCAGGAGCAGCGCTGGGCGGACCAGATTTGCGGTTTTTTCGAAACCGTGGGCGCGCTCTGGAAGCACGGGCTTATCAGCGAAGAGCTCCTCTTCGACTGGATCTGGGTTGGCGGACCCTGGGAGCGGATCAGGGGATACGCGCTGGGATTGCGCGAGAAATTCGACAACCCGAGGCTCTATGAGCTCTTCGAGGCGCTCGCCGCAGCAGAGGCTCGTGCCGAGGCAAAGGTGCCGGCGGGCGCGAGTCAGCGCTAGATTCGGCCCTCTCTCAGCGAGCCGACCGCTTTCGCGACGGGTCGCTCACGGGTTTCCGGTGCCTTTGCGGCATCGATCGAGATCACGATCCGCTGCTTGTTGCTAGGCGACGACCGCTGCCGGCACCTCGATGCCGGTAGCGGTCTTGCCTGCGAGTTCGATGGCGGCGCGGAACGTCACCGCTTGGCCGTGCTAGCACTCGCCGCTGTCGTCGGGACCTGAAGCGGCTGTGAAAAGCGGATGTGGTTGCCGAACGGATCACGCAAGCCGCAGTCGATGCCGTAGGGGCGCTCCGTTGGCTCCTCGGTGAATTCCACGCCTTTCGCCCGAAGCTCCTTGTAGGTCTTCCAGCAGTCGGCGGTCGTGAAGAACAGGTGCCCGCCAGTACCGCCTTTCGTCAGCAGCTCGCGGGCCTGCTCAGCGGTCTTTTCGTCGAGCCCCGGCGCGCCCGGTCTTTCCAGCAGGATCTGGCGGGTGTCGCCCGGCACGTTCACCGTCAGCCAGCGCATGAACCCAAGGTCCTGATCGGTATTGACCTCGAGTCCGAGTTTGCCGACATAGAAGTCGAGCGCTTTGTCCTGGTCAAGCACGTAGATCGATGAGATCAGAAGAGCGGTGAACATTTGTAGACCTCCGTGAAGGTGGGATTGATGTCGTGTCCCACGCTAGACGATGTCTCGCGCCCGGTCTTCTCCAAAACTGCTCGGTCGTGTCCAGGCCATCGCGAAACAGTTCGGCACGGCTTTGATGGGTCCGCGCGCTCGGTAGGCAGTCGGTGCCTCGCCGAGGATCTCCTGAAAGCTGCGGCTGAACGTTCCCAGACTGTTGAAGCCAACGTCGAGGCAGACATCCGTCACGCTGCGATCGGTGGCACGCAACAGGAACATGGCCCGCTCGACCCGCCGGCGCTGCAGGTAACGGTGCGGAGTCTCGCCAAACGTGGCCCGAAAGGTTCGGATGAAGTGCGCCGCCGATACATTCGCGATGTGTGCGAGGGTGGCAATGTCGAGGGGCTCCGCGTAGGCGCGGTCCATCGCATCCCGCGCGCGCAGCATCCGGCGGTTGGTCTCCTCCGCGGCGCGGCTCACGCTGGCAGCCCCCTGATAGCGGCCTCAGCGGCGGCTCGTTCGTCCCACGGCTCCTTACCCCGACCGATGAGGATGCTGCGCTCGTGCCCCTTCCCCGCCAGCAGAATGGTGTCGCCCGGACTGGCCTTGCGAACCGCGTGAGCGATCCCCTGGCGCCGATCCTCGATCCGGGCGTACTGCTCGCCTTCCGTCCATCCCACCTCCTCGGCCCCGGCGGCGATCTCGCTGAGGATGGCCATCGCATCCTCTTCGCGCGGATCCTCGTTGGTGAAGACGGCGTAATCGCTCAGCCGGGCTGCAATCTCCCCCATCCAGGGCCGCTTCTCACGATCGCGATCACCGGCGCTGCCGAAGACCGCGATCAGCTTGCCCCGGGTGATCGGCCGCAGCTCGCGCAGCACCTTCTCCAGGCTCTGCGGCGTGTGGGCGTAATCGATGATGACGGCGAACGGCTGACCGAGGTCGACACGCTCCATGCGGCCGCTGACCCCCTCGTAGCTTTCGAGGCCTTGACGAATCTCATCGAGCGTCAGCCCGACGGCGACTCCCGCAGCCGCGGCGGCCAGCGCGTTGGCGGCGTTCCAGCGGCCGCTCAACTTCAACCGCAAGGCCAGCGGCCCGAGCGGCGTCGATGCCTCCACCCGCAGACCCTCGGGCGTGACCTCGACCCGATCGGCCTTGAGATCCGCGTCGAGCTGAATGCCATAGGTGATGCGCCGCGCAATCGGCCGGTTGACCAGGTAGGCGTAGCTCGGGTCGTCGCGGTTGAGCACCGCCGTCTTCTCCATGCCCTTGCCGGCGCTGGCGGCGGTCAAATCGATCAGCTGCGCTTTGGCCTCGCGGTAGGCCTCGATCGTTTTGTGGAAATCGAGGTGGTCATGCGCGATGTTGGTGAAAACGGCGACCTCGTAGTCCACGCCCACCACCCGCTGCAGAGCGAGGCCGTGCGAGCTGGTCTCGATGACCACATACTTCAGCCCGCCATCGCGCATACGCGCCAGCTGCTCCTGGACCTCGAGCGCCTCGAGCGTGGTCTGGCGCGAGTCGTTCGGATCGACGGCGTCGCCGAAGCGGATGTCTACCGTGCTCATCGAGCCGGCGCGCCGTCCGGCGCTCAGGAGCAGCTGGTGGATCATCGTCGTGGTGGTCGTCTTGCCATCGGTGCCGGTTACGCCGATCACGACCATGTCCCGGCTCGGATGGCCAAAGAAGGTGCTCGACATCAGGGCCAGGGCCCGGCGCGTGTCCGGCACGACGACCTGCGGCCAGGCGGTGCCCACCCGGCGCTGAACCACCGCGGCAACGGCGCCGTCTCGCAACGCTGTCTCGACGTAGCGATGCCCATCGGTGTGGGTGCCCGGGATGGCAACGAAGCAGTCTCCCGCTTTGAGGCGGCGCGAGTCATAGCAAAGGCCGGTCACCTCGGGGTCCGTTGGCGGCGCTTCGAGCACGTCGACGCCCTCGAGGAGACGGCTCAGTTTGATGGCAGTCACCGAAACGACATGATGCTACGCTCAGGCCGATGGCGGCCACGATGCGGGTCACACGCATCGGCGACCACGAATTCCACTGGGGTTCCCGCACCTACGTGATGGGGATCGTCAACGTCACGCCAGATTCGTTCTCCGGTGACGGCGTGACCGACCTCGAAACGGCGGTCGCCCAGGCCCAGCAGATGGAGCGGGACGGCGCCGACCTGATCGATATCGGCGGTGAGTCCACCCGCCCAGAGACCTGGGCGGGACCGGGGCTCAGCCTCGAGGACGAGCTGGCGCGGGTGATCCCCGTGGTGACGCGGGTGGCGGCCACGGTCGCCGTGCCCGTCTCGATCGACACTTACAAAGCCGAGGTCGCTAAGCGAGCCATCGCGGCCGGCGCTGCGCTGGTCAACGATGTCTGGGGGCTTCATCGTGATCCGCAGATGGCGGCGACGGTGGCGTCGGCCGGCGTACCGGTCGTGCTGATGCACAATAAACCGGGCGGTGGGTATCACGACCTGATAAGGGAAATTTCAGAAAGCCTGCGCCAGAGCGTCGAGTTGGCACGGGCCGGGGGCATCGCGGACGATCGCATCATCGTGGACCCCGGCATTGGTTTCGGGAAGACGCGCGAGGAGAACCTCGAGATCATCCGGCGCATGCCCGAGCTGGGCCGGCTCGGGTTTCCGATACTGATCGGCCCTTCCCGAAAGTCGTTCATCGGCAAGACCCTCGACCTCCCGGCCGGTGAGCGGCTCGAGGGCACAGCCGCTGCCGTCGCGCTCAGCATCGCGGGCGGCGCCGACATCGTTCGGGTCCATGACGTCAAGGCAATGGTTCGGGTGGCAAAAATGGCCGACGCTATCCGGCAGGCGTGACCAGGGTGTGGCTCGCCTTGGGCAGCAACCTCGGTGACCGCACCGGATATCTCCAGGCCGCACGTGCGGCACTACCGGAAGCGAGCATTGCCGTAGTCCGCGCCTCGCGGGTGGCAGAGACAGAGCCGGTCGGCATTCGTGACCAGCCGCAGTTCCTGAACCAGGTCCTCGAAGTCGAGACCTCGCTCGAACCGCGACCGTTGCTGGACGCTCTCAAACGGATCGAGCACGAGCTCGGCCGCACAGCGCGCGAACGTTGGGGCCCACGGGAGATCGACATCGACATCCTTCGCTACAGCGGCCGCATCGTCAACGAGCCTGGCCTGCACATCCCTCATGCCGAACTTCAGAACCGCCCCTTCTTGCTCGACCTTCTCGAGGAGATCGACGCCCGATGAACGAGCCACTGCGGGTTGCATGGCTGGGTCACCAGAGCGGCCGCGCCGGCGACGGCCTGTTGACCTATTCGCGTGAAATCGTCGCCGGGCTTCGGGCGCGCGGCGTGAAGGTCTTCTTCGTGCACCACGGGGCCCTGCCCGCTATCACCGATGACACGCTAACATTGCGGTCGCTGACGGGCAGTCATCGGTACATCATCTCGTCGCCCAGGACGAAGCGCACCATCACTGACCTGCTCCGCCGCGAGCGCGTCGACCTGGTGCACGTCTCACTCAGCTTCTCGACCCTGATCGACTTTGGGCTCCCTGAACTCTGCCACGAGCTGGGCCTGCCGGTGGTCGCCACCTTCCATGTCCCTTACGACTCTCGCTTCGGATTCTGGCAGGGCATTAGCACCGCGGTCTATCGGCTGTATGCCCAGTCATTGGCCAGCTTTGACCGGGTCGTCATCTTTTCAGAGCAGCAGAAGACCCTGCTCGAGCACTACGGGGTGCCGCCGGAGAACGTGGCCGTGATACCGAACGGCGTCGACATCGACAAGTACGCGCCCGGAGCGTCCGATTTCAAACAGAGCCTGGAGGCGAGCGCGCTCGTCGGCTACCTGGGCCGCGTCGACCCCGAGAAGAACGTCGATATTCTTGTGCGCGCCTTCCAGGATGTCGATGCCCCGGAGGACGTTAAGCTGGTGGTCGTCGGCAGCGGCAGCGAGAAGCGCCGCCTCGATCGACGCTACGGGAACGCGCGCGTCGTCTTTACCGGGCAGGTGATGGATGAAGACAAGCGGATCGCGATGCTGCGCGCGATGGATATCTTTGTACTCCCCTCCATGGTCGAAGGGCTCTCCCTGTCATTGCTCGAAGCGATGGCCTGCGGCGTCGCGCCGGTGGCCACCGACGTCGGCTCGGACGGTGAAGCGCTGCGTGGCGCGGGCATCGTGGTCGACACCAAGGATCTCGACGGGCAGCTGCGCCTCGCGCTGCGCACGCTAATCGAATTTCCCGACTTCCGCGCCGAACTCGGCCGGCGGGCGCGGGCCCGCGCCGTGGAGCGCTACAGCCTGTCGGACAACCTCGATCGACTACTGGCCGTCTACCGGGAACTTCGACCCGCCGCCGGCGCCGCGGCGTCATGAGCAGCCGATGGGCAACGGTCGTCTAGGTCAGGCGGCCATCCCAGCCTTCAGGCCCCCGGACCATGACGGATTAGGGTATCCGTCGAACTGTCCCGCCGGAACGACAGCAGAGTCCCTGAGCGGAGCGTGCCGCGTAGATATGTTAGGAGAGGCGTCCGAACGAAATGCGATGACTGTCCTTGCAGCCGATCGAGAGCATCTGTGACCGGCATGAATGCGGCCTCGAGGATGTCATCGTCTGGGTCGGCGGGCAAAAGGTCCCCAGACCAACGCAATACCTCGAACACGAAGGCGATGGCGCGGGGTTGAAGCAACTCCGCAGCGTAAGCAATCGGGCCCGCCTCGAGGACATTCAGTCCGGTCTCTTCGTGAATCTCCCGTGTGAGGGTCTCGAACAGAGCCTCTGCGCTTTCCGCAGCACCGCCCGGCAGGGCCCAGTTGGTGGTCCCATCCTTATCGCGCTGCCTGACCAGGAGGATTTCTCCGTTCCGGCGAACGATCGCACAGGCGATCAGCGTCGTGGTCTGGTCTGCGTTCATCCAGCTGGGTCTGTTCTAAACTGATCGGCTCGATTCCGGCTGCTGGTTTCAAGCACGTCCACGAGGGGGTTGCGCGACGGATCCACTTCACATACACCCCTGAGCCCCGCCGAAATCGTGAGAGCGCCTAGCCGAGCTTGCCGGCGCTGGTGAAGCGGTACCCGATCCCCGGCACGGCCAGGATGAAGAACGGGTGTGAGGGGTCCTGCTCGATCTTCCGCCGCAAGTTGCGGATGTGGACGTCGATGACGCGCGTCTCGATCGGGTACTCGTAGCCCCAGACGTGGTTCAGGATCTTTTCGCGCGACAGGACCTTACCCGCGTTGGAGGCGAGGAAGGCCAGCAGGTCGAACTCGGTGTGGGTCAGCAGCACTTCGGCCGAGTCGTGGAAAACGCGGCGTTCGTTGAGGTCGATGGCGAGGTCCTTGAACTCGAGCCGCCCCTGGTTGACAGCCTCTTCCTCCTGGCGAGCCTTGCGCAGGTGGGCGGCGATCCGCGCCAGGAGCTCGCGGGTGCGGAACGGCTTGGTGATGTAGTCGTCGGCGCCGATTTCCAGTCCGACGACGACATCGATCTCTTCGGTTTTGGCGCTCAGGATGATGATCGGCACCCGCAGTCCTGCCTTACGGATATCGCGGCAGACATCGAAGCCCGAGACATCGGGCAGCATGATGTCGAGCAGGATCAGGTCGGGTTTGCTCAGCTCGATCCGACGGAGCGCCTCGCCGCCCGTCTCCGCCTCCACCACCTCATAGCCCTCCTTCTCCAGGGCGAGATGGATCGCCTTGCGGATCATGGCCTCGTCGTCGACGATCAGGATCTTCTTCGGGGGCGGCATCAGTGCGCCACGGCGGCCACCCGCGCTCGGGGCCGGGCGGCCGTTTCCGCGCGCGGCAGCGTGACGATGAAGACCGAACCCTTGCCGTGCCGGCTCCTCACGTGGACCTGGCCGCCCAGCATCGCGACGAGACTTCGAACGATGTAGAGGCCGAGCCCGGTGCCGGAGGAGCGCCGGACGGCCGGGTCATCGGCACGGTAGAACTTCTCGAAGAGGCGTGGCATATGTTCCCTGCGGATTCCAACCCCCTGGTCTGAGACCTCGAATCTCACAGCTGCCTGCTCGCTATGCACGCTGAGGGTGATCTTGGTACCGGGGTCGGAATATTTTATGGCATTGGTCAGCAAGTTCACCAGGATCTGGTGCAGCTTGCGCGCCTCCCCCAGCACCGCAGGCAAATGTTCCGGGACGCGGCACGTGAGGGTCCTTCCCTTGAGCATCGGCCGCACCTCTTCGCAAACGTGCTCAACAACGCCGGACACATCGACCCGCGAGATATCAACCGAGATCCGACCGGAGTCGATCCGGCTCACCGCGAGGATGTCCCCGATCAAACGCTCCATCCGGTCGGCCTGACCATGCAGGTCCTGTAACAGCTCGCGGCGCTGCGCCTCTGTCAGGTCGAAGTCGAGCAGCAGCTCACTCAAGCCCTTGAGCGTGGTCAGCGGCGTCTTCAGCTCGTGCGATGCCGCCAGCATCAGCGCGTCGCGGGCCTCGATCGTCTCCAGCTCGGGCGTCACGTCGTGGATGGCGATCACGGCGCCGTCCGGGGCTTTGCCTTTGAGGCGCAGTGGCGACACGGAGTAGGAGACGCGCACCGGGTCATCGCTGGTGCGCAACCGGAACAAGTAGGCGAAGTGGGTGTTGATGCGGGTGCCCAGGCGAAGGGCGCGCCGCAGCGCTCCGTTCGGCGCGCACAGGTTGACACCCGTCTCGGTACGAACCTCGAGGATGTCGGCCGCCGGCCGGCCCGCCGCGTCTCGTTGCGCCCACCCGGTCAAGTGCTCGGCGACCGAGTTCAAGGAAATGACGGCCGCTTCGCGATCGACGATGATCAGGGCCTGGGGGAACTGCGCGAAGGCCTGCTCGGAGAGCGTTCGCTCCCTCGCCATGTCACCGCAGTATAGGACCGCGCACTTTCGCCTTCAATTGCTGCAGGCGCCGCTCCAGTTTCAATGGGCCGGGGCGCAGCACGTGCTCGTAAAGGCCGGCGTAGCGGACCGTCTCGCCGCCGAAGCCGGTCTTGAACCGATAGAGCCCGAACCACGGGTGGTCCTGGGCCGGCTCTTCCGGGATCCCCCACCAGTCATAGGTATCGCAACCCATCGCGCGGAAATCGAGCATGGCCTGCCAGTGCAATAGGTAATTGGGCATCAGCTCCCGCTTGCGGTCGCTGGATCCGCCGAACAGGTAGTAGGCGGTTTTGCCGAAGCGAAAGACCATGACCCCGCCGAGAATGTCGCCCTCGTGGTCGGCGAGATACAGCCGAACCTCGTCCGACGGTCCGAAGATCTCGAGCGCCGCCTGGTAATAGGCGACCCCGGGGAGGTGAACCCCTTGCCGCTTGCCCGTCTCTAATGCCAGCCGGGCGAAGGTGGTGACGTCGCGGGAGCCCCGCACCTGAACGCCCTTCTTTTCCGCGAGGTTCAGGTTGTAGCGGGTCTTCGGCTTGAAGCCGGCTTTCAGCGGCTCCGGGTCGAGGTCGATGCGCAGCAGCTGGGTCGCCTCAGGCTGAACCGCCTTGCCCCTGACGAATCCGCGGCCCTCGAAAAAGGCCGGCCACTCGTCGCCGACACGGTCGTTCGGCTCCACGCGGAGCACCAGCCCGCCACCGGCGGCGGCTCGACGCTCCAGCGTGTCGAGCACGAGCAACCGCTCCCGCTCGGCGACCGCCGGTCCGCGCGGCACGTAATAGGTCGCCCCGCCGGGGAAGAGCGCGGCGGTGCGTTGCAGCGAGCACACGCCGGAGCGGCCGTCGTGGAATGCAAGGCGCTCAACGCTCCAACCGAAGCGCGATTGCAGCTCGCCCCACTTCCAGCTCTGGAGCAGGTTGCCCTCTGGCTGGGCGAGCAGATGCTTGTCCCAGACCTGCGCGCCGAGCTGCTCGCCCGGCGTGACCGCGATACCTGTCTCAGACAAACTCAGGCTGGCCGGCCCGCGCGAATCGCTCCGCCAGGCGGATCGTCAAGGCCGCCGCACGATTGACCGGCAGGTCGTAGAGGCCGATGAACCGCACCATCTGCCCATTGAAGCGCGACTTGAAGACGTAGTATCCGTAGCCGCGCTGGCCCGGTTGCGGATCAAGCGGTACGCCCCACATGTCATAGGTCGTGCAGCCGCGCCGCTGCGCGTCCTCGATGGCCCGCCAGTGCAACAGGTAGCCGGGCTTGAGGTCCTTGGCGGCGGTTTTCGTGCCACCGTACAGGTAGACCAGCTTGGAGCCGAAGAACAACATGACCGCGCCGGCCACCAATCGCTCCTCGTGGCGGGCGAGGTAGACAGCGACCTGGCCGCGCTCGCGGAACAGGCTCAGCAGGTCCTGGTAGTAGGCGCGGCTGCGAACGGTGAACTGCTCGCGCGCGGCCGTTTCCTGGAGCAGCTCGTAGAAGCGGTCCAACGCAGCCGACGCCTCCGAGGCCTCGACCGTGATCCCCTGCTTGATCCCGGTCCGGATGTTGCGGCGCGTCGACTCCTTGAGCCGCGCCATCGCCTCATCGCCTCCGCTGATGTCGACCAGCCAGGTCGCCTGGTGCTGGATGGGGTGCCGGCTTGGCAGCGCGCCTGTCGCCACGAGCACCGCCCGCTGCGCATCGGTGGTCCACTCCGGGTCGATTTTGAGGACCGTGCCGCCTCCCTGGGCGAGGCGTTCGCGGAGCGCCTGCCAGAAGGCCGGCCATTGGTCGAGGTGGCCATCCAGGATGGGCCCGCGCGGCGCATAGTTCAGGGCTAGTCCACCGGGGAGGCTCCGCCGAAGTACCGCGGCGGCCGCCACCGGCTTGCCGTGGTCGGCCCAGAAGTAACGCTGAACGCTCCACCCGTAGCGCGACTTGAGGCTGCCCCAGGCCCAGGCTTGCAGCACGGAGGCGTCTGCTGCCTGCGAGACGAACCCGTCCCAGGCGGACGCGTCCTCGCAGATCCTCAATTCGGGCATGCCTCCACAGCTTAGTCGCCGGCTCCCCGAGGGGCCCGCCACCCCGCGTTGCTGACAGTTGGGGTATCGTATTTGGGCTGTGCTAGGATTGGAAACAAATCTCGGGGCGGTGGGAGGCTTTTGGTGAGTTCCATCGAGCAGGCGCCGAGACTGGTGGACTACAAGGGATCGTTAGACTCGACCCCCCTGTTATCTCTCCTGCAGTCCATGCAAGCCCAGCGCGCCACAGGGACGCTTCAGGTTCGGAACGGCGGCGAGGCGTTCTCGCTGTTTTTTCTCTTCGGCCACCTCTTTCATGCCTATGGCAACGGGAGCCAGGGCGAAGAGGCGGTCTTCGAACCGCTGGCCTGGCGGCAAGGGGACTACACCTTTGATCCGAAGTCCAAGCTCCCGACCGAGGAGACCATTACCGCGCCAACCGCCGACATCCTCGCCGAAGCCAAGCGCCGAGGTGTGCCTGGGGCGTCGGACAACGGTGCCGTGGCCGCGGCCCGTCCGGCTGCAGCTACTGCTCCCGCTGCCGCTCCGGCCGCGCCGCCGGCAAGCCAGGTCAGTGAGCGGCCGGTCGTGAGCCAGCAGTCGCCGGCCGCGCAAGCTCAACCCGCGCCCGACGATGGACCACCAGCCACCGAGCTCTACCCGCTCCCCGTCGGCAAACTCGTCTACGAGTCGCTGAAGACGGCCTTTGTCGATTTCCCCAAACTGCTGCGCTCGCTGAGTTCTGATCACCTGACCGGCTATCTTCGGCTGACAGGGGCAGCCTCTCGCGGCATGATCCTCTTCTACCAGGGCAGCCTGATCGAAAGCTTCTACGACGGTGGCGCGGTGGTTTCCACCGGCCGGACCGCCTTCTCCCTCTTCAAGAACGACGTCGACCGCGGCGAAGGCAGCATGGACGTGATCGAGCTGTCGGCCGAGGTCGTGACCGCCATCTACCAACTTCTCACGGCGCCGACCATCCTCCAGGGTCTGCTGGCGCGCTTCGTCGACGTGCGGGCGCTGCTCCAGTACTTGCAGGAAGAGAAAATTCACGGAAGCCTGCTGGTTCGGGCGCCCGACGAGATGGGAATCGTCCTACTGCGTGACGGCGCGCTGCTGGGAGCCTTCACCCGCGGGCAGCCGCAGCTGGTGCAGGATCCCGAAATCGTGACGCGCCTCTGTGCGGATCCCAAGACCCGGATCGAGGTCAAGGCCGTGGCCGACCTCGAGGAGCCGGAATCGGTGAGCCTGGAAGAGATGTTGGCGATGACGCCGTCGGTCCCGGCGACCACCTACCGACCTCCTGCGTCCCAACCGGCCGCCGCCTCCGCGCCGGCAGCCCCTGCCGCCCAGCGTGCGCAGAACTACCAGCCGGCGCCTACGCCGGCACCCGCCCAACCCGCAAGCGACGAGTCCAACATCGATTGGCCCGCACTGATGAGCCAGCTGAACCAGATGGCGGACGCCGCGCTCGCGAACCGCTCGAAGAAGGTCAAGGAGATGCTCGCGTCAACCGAACACAGCGCCGACGGCCTGGACCGGACCATCGACCGGATCTCGCAGACCTCGATCATGTTCGTCGATCCGGCCCGCCTGACCAACCTGGCAAACGAGATGCGCCAGCTGGTCGAGGAACAGCGCTAGCCGCGTCCACCCTCGTTCGGCGACTCCTCCTCATGGCCGTCCTGGCACCGGCGCTGGCCTCCTGCGCCCTGAACCCCCCGCGCATCGTCAGCATTTCGCCCGGCCGCGAGGTCACCGACGTGCCATCGAATCAGACGGTCAGCATCGGCTTCGACCGGCCGATGAACCACGACTCCGTGGAGAAGCGGTTCGACCTCGCGCCGGCGCTTCCCGGCTGCAGCGGATCCAAGAATTGTCGCTTTGCCTGGACCGGCAACACGCTGATGTTCATCCACAGCCACGTCAACTTCGCCCTCTCCACCCAATACACGGTGTCGATGCGCCCCGGGTACGCGGACGCGAGCGGCCAGCAGAACACGCTCGACCATTCGTGGCGTTTCAAAACCGAGGGACCGCCGGTGCTGACCTCGGTCGACCCCTCCGACAACGCGTCAGCCATCGCTCCGGATCGCAACATCGTCCTCACCTTCAGCCGGCCCATGCGAGCCGACTCGATGCGGGCCGCCATCCAACTGAACCCTGACGTCCCCTTCTTGCTGCGATCGAAGCCCGGGGGCGACGGCTCGCAGTTCGAAATCGTGCCGACCGCCCTGCTCCAGCCGAACCAGAGCTACACGGTGACAGTCGATCGACCGGTCGATGTTCACGACAACGCGATCAACGGGCGGGTACAGACCCGCTTTCGAACCGGACCGCTGTCGATCTCCCGGAAGATCGGGTACCTGGTCGGCCAGCGAGGGCAACCCGCCTTCGCGGTGGGCATCGTCGACCCTCACCCCGACACGTTCCTGGGCCGCTCGACGCCCAAGATGATCTACCAGCTGAGCGCCCAAAGCCAGCTCCAGGACGCCCTCCTCTCCTTCGATTGGTCGCCCGATGGACAGCGCCTCGTCGTAGTCGCGGCGCCCCGCGGCGCCGACCACGGCCCAATCCAGATCGTGGACCTCGCCTCCGGGACGGTAATCCGTCCGGGAATCAGCGGTTCGGCGGTCTACTGGTCAGCGGACGGGGCCATCATCTACCTCACCAATGGGAGCCTGCGACGCTTCCATCCGACGACCCTCGAGGACGTGGCCCTGACCGATGCCGTGGACGGCCGCGTCATTGGTCCGGTCGCGCTCAGCCCGGATGCCAAATCCGTCGCCTACAGCACGATGGACGCGCAGGGAAGCGCCCACCTGTGGATCATGAACCTGGACCTGCGGACTCGCTACCGGCCGATCGGCCTGGACGACCCGGCCGACCAGCCCGCTTGGTCACCGAACGGGACCAAGCTCGCCTTTCGGCGGCTTACCGCGTCGGGCCCCGCGCTCTGGATCTACGACCTGTCAGCCAGCGGCAGCAGCGCCTACCGGCGCGGCGGCGCCCTCGACATCACAGGTGCTGCGTGGCTGAACGACAACAGCACGCTCATTGCCGCCACCGGCGGCGGGAGCTCAGCGGTCCTCTACCGGGTCAATATCTTCTCCGCCAGTGAGGCCGGCGGCGTGGTCAAGGTCACCGGTGGCAAAGACGCGCCCAACGGATCGGCACCGAACGCGCCGGCCTACGACCGCCGCGTCGGTTTCGTGGGCCTGGTGGACCAGCTGCCCCAGATTTACGTCATGAACGGCGATGGCTCTCGGCCGCAGCAGCTGACTGTCTGGGAGGCGGACTATCCCTATACCGGCCAGGCGCCCAACTGGACACCGACCGGCTAACGCCAGGTCCGGCGCAGCCCGCCCGCGGCGCCCATGATGGCTCCGCCGATCGCTCCAAGCGCCAGGCCGACCGCGATATTGAGAACCGACTTACCGAACAGGGCGTAGGCGACACCGCCGACGGCACCGCTGATCCCGCCGGCGACCGCGCCCGCGGCGGACGCGGCCGTCAGGCGTCCAGTCTGCGTTCGCACCCGATACCCGATCAACCCGTAGCCCAGCACGGGCGCGAGGATCGCGATCGTAACCAGCGGCACCTCCGGGATCCAGGAGAGCGATGGCGTGAGGCCGAGGACGGCAAGAATGACGACGACGACGCCAACTGTGAGCCCTCCCCATATCCCTTCCCGGAGCCAGGCTGGACGACTCTGCCGAGGGTCCCGCATCGCCCGCGATTCTAGGCGGCCTAAGCGGCCCGCGGGAGCGCGTCGTCGGGCACGACCTCGACTTGGGGCGGCTTCAGGTAGTTCGCGTGGAAATAGGCGCGCACCCAGACCGTGGCCAGCATGGCAATCGCCATCAGCAGGGCCGATGACCAGAAGGGAATCCACACCTGCAGGCCGTACATCCAGCCGGCGAGCGGGTAGGCGACGATGACCACCGCGCCCGTGACCAGCGCGAAGAGCCCATAACCCTTGGCCATAGCGTAGTCCGGCAGTACCTCGCCGATCACGGCGGTCATGACCTGACGGAAGGACCAGAACGCTCCTCGCAGGAAGAAGGCGAACCCCAGGATCGGCAGGGCCATCGAGGAAAGGAGCAGGATCGCGGAGACGACGTAGGCCGCCTCGAAGCAGAGGACGATGGTGACGCTGCCGAGCGTGCGGCGGAGTCGCCCGAGGCTCAGACCCATGATCACCGAGCCCAGGTAGAGGACGCTCATCAGGACCCCGATCCAGAAGTTGTCGACGTGGGCCGCCTCGTGGGCGTAGAGCGCGGTGAAGGTCCAGGGGATAAAGATGATGCCGGTCACGACCGTAAACAGCGCGAGCATGACGCGATAGGCAGGGAAGCGCATCAGGTCTCGATAGCGGATCGCCGGCACCGTGAACGTTGGCGTCCGCTTGGCTGGGAGGAACGCAATGCAGACCGCCGCCAGGAAAAAGAAGGCGAACGACACCCAGAAGAGCGCGCTCAGCGGGATGACCTGGGCCAGCAGGCCGCACAGCACGCTCGAGGCGATTAGTCCAAGCGAGTACGCCGAGAAGACCGTGGTCATCACAGCAGCGATCCGGTCGCGGGGCACGCCGAGTGAAAGGTAGACGCTGATCGCCGGGGTGTTGAAGACGGAGACCTGCAGGAAGAGGATCCCGAGGGCGGTCCAGCCCCAGTGGGGCGCCAGGGCGTAGCAGAGGGGCGCCGGCACGGCGATCGCCCAGCCCGCGATCACCGTCTTGCGCAGGTCGCGGTGTTCGGCCAGGCGGGTTCCAGGCAGCATCACCACGGTGGCCACCAGCATGCCGACCGCGGCCAGGAGGCCGATCTCAAACGCGCTGGCACCCAGCTGCCGCTGGTAGATGACACCGAAGGCGATGAAGGGCCCGGCGCCGAGGCCCGATAGCCCGTGGGCGAAGAAGAGCAGCCAGCCGCCACGGTCGATCCGAACGCGAACCTCGGGTTGGTGGCCGCCCCGCGCCGAAGACCGGAAGCGATGGGCGCGAGCGGGCAGCACACCCGTATATCGCGCCGCTCCGGTCGACCCATCGGGGTCGGCGGCGACGAACCGGTGAAGCCCGGTTGCGGGCCGACGGGACTACGCGGCTTGCTGTTCGCCCAGGCTGATGCGCCGGTGCAGGCGCTTGAGGCCCCGCGGCGCCCACCAATTGGCCCGCCCGAGCAGCCGCATCACGGCGGGCACGATCAGCGCCCGCACGAGTGTGGCGTCGATGGCGACCGCGAGCGCCAGCCCGAGACCGATCGACTTGATCAGGACCACGTCGGCCAGGCCGAAGGCGAGGAAGACCGCCACCATGATGGCGGCGGCACCGGTGATCAGGCGACCACTCTTCTCCAGGCCCTGAGCCACGGCCTGGGTGGTGTCGCCCGTCTTTCGGTATTCCTCCTGGATCCGGCTGATCAGCAACACCTCGTAGTCCATGGAGAGCCCGAAGACGAGGCAGAAGAGCAGGACGGGCACGGAGGGATCGAGGGCGGCCGGGGTGAAGTTCAGCAAGGAGCTGAGGTGCCCTTGCTGGAAGACCCAGACCAGCGCGCCAAACGAGGCCCCGATCGACAGGATGTTCATGATGACCGCCTTGAGCGGGAGCACCACGGATCCGGTCAGGAGGAAGAGGACGAGATAGGTCACGATCATCACGTAGGCGACCGCCAGCGGAATCCGTTGCAGGATGAAGTCGGTGAAGTCGAGGGAGAAGGCATCGACCAGCACACTGCTGCCCGGCGGGACGGCGATGGTTCGCAGCGAATGCACGATGGCGCGGGAGGCATCACTCTCCTGTCCATACTTGGTGACAACGGAGAGCACCGCGATCTGCGAGCCGGTCGTCCCGTGGACGATTGACTGGACGCGGACTGTCTGCGCGGATGCCGGCTGGGTGAGGAGCGCCTGGTAGTCGGAGCGACTGAGCGAGGGGTCGAAGCTGACCATGCTCTCGACACCCTCGACGCCCGGGATCTGCTTGATCCGCTGCGCCAGGTCGTAGAGATCTCCCACACGGTCGCTCGTGAGTGGTCCGCCACTCGGATACTGAACCACCACGTTGAAGAAGGTCTGGCCCTGTCCGGGAAACTTCTGCAACTGGTCGTAGCCCCGCCGGGTCTCGGCGTTGGGCGGCAGCATCCCCACGTCGCCGTTCGCGATCCGGATCTGGAAGATCGGCGAGGCGACCAGGACCAGTAGGAGGACGATCGGCACCAGCACCAGCAGCGGCCGGCGCATGACGCGAATCGCGACCGCGTGCCAGACGCCGCGGCCGGCTGGCCGTCGCGGCAATGGCAGGCGGAGCTTGTTGACACGAGGACCGAGGATCGCCAGGAGCGATGCAAGAAAGGTGAGCGCGTAGAGCACCGCGATCGCGACCACGATGGCGCCGGCGAATCCCATCGAGGCCAGGAAGGTACCCTGGAAGAAAAGCATGGCGCTCAGCCCGATCGCCACCGTGATCCCCGAAAAGGTCACCGCGCGACCGGAGGTTCGCATGCAGGCGATCAGGGCTTGCTCAGCGGTCGCCCCGCCCGCCAACTCCTCCCGGAAACGGTTAACGATGAAGAGCGAGTAGTCGATCGCCACACCGAGGCCGATCAAGGTCACGATGTTGGTGGCGTAGGTCGAGACATCGGTGATGCGCGCGAGCAGGCCGACTCCCGCGAGACCGCCAAGGACCGCGAACCCGCCCACGCCGAGCGGCAGGACGGCGCTCACCACCGTTGCGAAGACGATCAAGAGCAAGGGCAGGATGACGAGCAACGAGACCACTTCCGCTCGCTGCAGGTCGGATTGCAAGTACTTGTCGAAATCGGAGCCGATGGCGACGGCGCCGGTACCCAGCACCTGGAGCTGGTCCGAGTGCACCTCGGTTCGCATTTGCTTGTAGAACTGGCGGGCCGTCGCATAGTCGTCCTTCAGGCTCACCTGCGCAAAGACATGGTGGCCGTCAGTCGACGTCATGGCCTTGGCCTGTTCAGCCGACACGTCGAATGGCGTGTCGATGCTCTTCACCCTCGGATCATCCTTGAGCGGCTGAAGGGCGGCGAGCACCGCCTGCTTGAACGCGGGGTCCTGCACGCCCATCGTCTGGCTGCCCAAGACCAGGACGAATGTGGACCCGGCTCCAGGCCCGCTTTGGGGCAGCTGATCGTGCATGAGGGCGATCGCGCGTCCGGACTCCGTGTTTTGGCCACCGCTGTTTTTCAAGGTGCCCCCGTTCACCAGGGCCAGGATCGACCCGGCCAGCAGGAGCAGGGACGCGCCGAGCACCAGCCAGCGGAATCGGTAGACGAAATGACCCCACCAAACAAACATGTCTAGCCCTCCTCCCGGGATGTGTTACGGGGTCGCGTGGCAAAGGCGATCGTCATCTCGCTCAGCGCATCGATGGCCGCCTCGGCGTCGAACTCAGGATTCATCACCTTCTGCAGGTAGATGCCGTGGAGGCTGCCCCAGATGGCGGCTGCGATCGCGTCGGCCGAGGCGAGCGGCGGCGCGGCCATGCCGGCGATCACGGCCTTGGTGATGCGGGCGACGAAGGCCCGCCGTTCCTCGATGAAGGTGCGGACGGCGGTTGCGATCTTCGGGTTGTGCAGGCCGACCCCGAACATGTCGAAGGTCAGGAGAAACAGGCCGCCGTAGGTCTTCAGCTCCTCCTTGGCCAGTTCGAATCCCATTCGGGCGAACATCATCGGGTCGGCGTCCTCCGGCATCGGCCCGCTGAGGCTGACGCCGGCCGCTTCCCAGGCTCGGATCAAGGGCTCGCACCCGTGCTCGATGGCCGCCACCAGCAGGTCTTCCTTGGTCTCGAAGTAGTAGTGCGCGAGCCCCGGGGCAACGCCGGCTGCGGCCGCGATGTCTTTCATGCCGGTCTCGTGGTAGCCGCGCTTTACGAGCGTGCGGTAGGCGGCGTCGACGATCCGGTCCTTCGTCTGATCCGGCATTCAGCTGACTCCCACGGCCGTGTTTGAATGGGTGACCAAATTGTTTGGTCATTCAATCAAAGACCGGCGCGGATGTCAAATCCGGTGGTGACCGAGGGTTTGTTTAGCCGGCGACCGCGGGTCGTAGCTCGGGCAGGCGGTGGGCGCGGTATTCAGCCACCAGTCGGTCGACCGTTTCCTTCCAGGTGAACTGGGTCGCAACCAGCCGGCTGCGACGGCTGAAGCAGCGGCGCAGCTCCTCGTCGGCGAGCAGGCGGCCGATCCGCTCCGCATACTGGGCCGGATCGTGGGAGACCAGGGTGAAGCCGGTCAGGCCGTCTTTGACGATGGTGGGGAGGCCACCGACTCGGGCCGCGACCACCGGCGTCCCGCTGGCGGCCGCTTCCAGCGCCACCAGGCCGAAGGATTCACTGTATGAGGGGACGACGCAGACCGCCGCCAGGCTCAGGTAGCCGGCCAGCGCCGGCTGGTCGACCGGTCCCATGAAGCGGACCTGGCCGGCGATGCCGAGCGAGCCGGCCAGCGCTTCCAGCCGCGCCCGCTCACCGCCGCTCATCCGGCTCTCACTCGCGCCGTTATGGCTGTCGTCGCCGATGACGAGGAGCACCGGGGGCTCGGGCTGCGCCCCGTCGCGGGCTAGGATCGCCATCGCCCGAATGACGGTTTCCACGCCCTTGAGCCGCTCAAGGCGTCCGGCAAAGACGACCACCTTCGCATCGCCCAGTCCGAGGCGCTTCCGAAGCGGGCCGGTCGGCGGTTCGTTGAAAACCTGGAGGTCTACGCCGGGCGCCACCACACTCAGCCGGGTCCGCGCGGCGCCGTAGAGGCGAACCAGGTCATCCGCCTCCTGCGCGCTCGAGGCGATCAACCGATCGCAATTCCGCACGATCGCCTGCTCGACGGCGATTCGATGCTCCGGCTCGACCACGGCGCCCTCGGCCGCCCGCTCGTTCTTGACGCGGGCGAGCGTGTGGAAGGTATGGAACCAGGGCAGGTTCCACTCATCGCGGAGGCGGGTGGCAACCCACCCTGATAGCCAGTAATGGCTGTGGATCAGGCTGTAGTCCGCGCGGCGCCGGCGCTGCTCGCGCAGGACTGCCTCGCTGAAGTCCGGAAGCAAGTCGAAGAGCTGCGCCTTGTCGATGTCGTCGGCGGGTCCGACGCTAAGGCGCGTGACCCAGCTCTTCTCGGCCAGCTGCACCCGGTCGAGGCCATCCGGGCTCGACCGCCGGGTGAAGACCTCGGTCGGGATGCCGCGGCGGCTGAGCTCTTCGCACACCGCCCGGATGTAGACGTTCATGCCGCCGTTCTCGCCAGCCCCGAGGGCAGCGACCGGCGATGCGTGCAGACTGACGATGGCGAGCGGTTTCAGCGCCGTGCCTCCTTGCAGCTGGATCGATTGACACCTCATCGTCGCCGTTTAGTCACCCCCCGGTCAACTTCAAATCAGTAGGAGACCGGATGCAAAGCTGCGTCGGGCGGTTAACGGTTGTCGGTGAGGGCGCCCTATGCTACCGTTGACCAGATTCTTAGCCACCCTGGCCTGAACCCAAACTAACGATCCAGCCACAGCCAGTCAACCCGCTGAAGCGCTTCCAGCTTCCCCTCCTGGTTCTCGCCCTCGTCTTCTGCTACGGCGTAGCCGGCTACATGCTGCTGCTGCATTGGAACTTCGTCGACTCACTGTTCATGGTCCTAACGACGGTGACGACCGTCGGCTATGAGGAGGTCCATCCGCTGGGCCAGGGCGGTCGCCTCTTCACGATGACGGTGATCGTCTTTGGCGTTGGCACCATGCTCTACACGCTCGGCATCTTCGCCGAGACATTGATCGAAGGACACCTCGGCCGGTACGCTAGGATGCGCGGCATGGAACGCCGGATCGCCGGCCTCAACGATCATTTCATCGTTTGCGGGTACGGCCGGATGGGGACGCGAGTCGCCCAGGAATTTGCGCAGCTGGACACGCCCTTCGTCATCGTGGAGAGCAACCCTGAGCCGCTCGAGCGGCTGCGCACCACCGACCTGCTCTACCTGGAGGGTGATGCCGCCTCAGACGATACCTTGCTCAAGGCCGGCATCCTGCGGGCCAAGGGCCTGGTCACCGCCGTCGACTCCGACGAGCGCAACGTCTTCATCACCCTCACCGCGCGCTCCTTGAATCCGGCGCTGTTGATCGTCGCCCGCTCCTCCTACCAGGATTCCACGGAGAAGCTCCGCCGTGCGGGCGCCAACCAGGTCGTTTCGCCCTACCTGATGGGCGCCCATCGGATGGCGGCGCTAGCGACCCGGCCGGTGGCCGTCGACGTCCTCGACACCGTGCTCCATGGGGAGAACATCGACCTCGTCGTCGAGGAGCTGCTGGTGCTTCCGAGTTCCAGGGTGCTCGGCCGGACGCTGGGTGACTCGGGAATCCGCGAGGCCGGCGCCAACGTGCTGGCGATTCGCAAGCGCAGCGGTCAGCTGCGCATCAACCCACCCGAGGCCCAGGTGCTCGAAAGTGACGACTTGCTGGTCGCGATCGGAACGCGCCAGCAAATGAGCGCCGCCGAACGCCTGTTATGACCCACGTTCGGGTCGGTGGTGTCCGTCCCTAAGCGCTTCGTCTTTCTTTTCTCCGACACGGGCGCCGGCCATCGCGCCGCCGCTGAGGCCGTAGCCGAGGCCATCCGCCGCCGCTATCCAAACCAGTTCACGGTGGACTTGAAGGACCCGATGGCGGACCGGCGCGTGATCGCCGGACGCCTGACCGCGCTCTATGGACCGGTGACCCGGCGGCTCCCGTTTCTGTGGGGCGCCGCCTACCGGGTCACCAACATGCGCCCCACCGTCCGCCTCTTCCAGCACGCCATCGGCGGAGGGGTGAGGCGCCGGGTCGCGCGCGCCCTCGAACCGCGGCCGGCACTGGTGGCGAGCTTTCATCCACTGCTCAACCACGTCGCCGCAGAGACGGTCCCCTACGGCGTGCCCCGCGTTACGGTGATCACGGATTGGATCGATTTTCATCAGGCATGGACCGACCTGCAGGCCGACTGCATCATCTGTCCGTCGGATGCGGCGTATCAGTTGTGTCGCCGCCGCGGCGTGCCGGCCGATCGCCTGGTGACCGCCGGACTCCCGATCCACCCGCGCTTCCAGGATGCCATCCGCGGCTTCACCGACAAGCGGTCGATGCGGCTCAAGCTTCGCCTGCGCCCGCATGCGCCCACCGTGCTACTTGCCGGCGGCGGTGACGGCACCGAGCCGCTGCGCAAGTACGCGGCGGCCCTTGCGCGTTCGCCCCTCGACATCCAGGTGCTCGCCGTCTGTGGCCGCAACAAGGCGTTGGCGGCGAGCATCCGAGAAGACAACCATGCCGGCGTTCATGTCTTCGGCTTCGTCGACAACATGCCCGAGCTGTTGCTCGCCTCCGACCTGTTGGTGACGCGCGCCGGGCCCGGGATGATCGCAGAAGGTCTCGCCTGCGGTTGTCCGCTGTTGTTGACGGGGTACTTGCCCGGGCAGGAACAAGGCAATGTGAAGGAGGTGGTGAGCCGCGACCTCGGCCGTTTTGTGCCGCGGCCCGACGACCTGGTCGAGGCGGTGGCCACCTGGTTTGCGAAACCGGAGTCTGAGCGCCTCGGCGACGTGAGCCGCGCTCGTGCGGCGGCCGACCCGGCCGCGGCCTTTCAGATTGCGGACGTGATGGTGAAGCTCAGCACCTGACTAAACGGCTGCGCTGGGACAGAGAAGGCGAAAGTCGCAGCCCGAGCATTTCATGCGGTCGGGCCTGGCAGGGAAAAGCTCGGCGCGGATTCCCTCCGCCACCTTAAGGATGGTCTGGCGATCGTCGTCGAGCCGATCCTGCGGTTTGTCGACGGTCACGCGCTCGCTGGTCTCGAGATAGTAGTACGAGAGGCTGAGCGGGTTGAAGTGAAAAACCTCACGGGCGGCCAGCGCGTAGACGCCGAGCTGCAGGTCGCGCTGGAGGTCCGCGGCCCGCTTGGCCGAGCCCGTCTTGTAATCGATAACCTCGTAACTACCGTTGGGGTGGCGGTCCACGCGGTCGATGCGACCGGTGAGCCGCAGCCCGTCGACGCGCAAGCTGAACGGCTGCTCCAACAACAGTGGCTTGCTCAGATCCCCGGCGTCGAACGCCCGCCGCAGGTAGGTCCGGCCGAGGTCCTGTAAGGAGGGGGCTTGCTCCGGTGCGCAGAAGCGCTCCCTGGCCCAGGCCGCCACGTACGCCGAATCCAGCATCGCCCAGGTCAGTGGTTTCTCGCGCTCGATACTGCCCAGCGCATCCTTGAGCGCCTCGTGGAGAATGCGCCCGAACTGCATCTGCGGCTTCGGGCGGGTCGGTAAGCGGAAGACGAACCGATACTGATACATCTGCGGGCAGCGCAGATAGGTATCGACCTGCGTATAGGAGAGCGCCGCGATCGGTGGGGCATCGTTGAGCGGCAGCTCGACCTGGCGGGCGACTTCGACGAGACCGGCCGGCGGCACCAGGAGGGACATCGCGGCCAGCTCGCGCGACTCCTCGCCGCGGATCGGCGTCAGGAACCGGGAGGGCCGCCAATCCTTGACGCCCTCGTAGCGGCCGGCGAGGGTGCAGATGAGCTCCTCGCGAGCCCGGGTGATGGCGACGTAGGCGAGGCGGCGCTCTTCGGCGAGGTGGAGTTCGGCGGCCGGCAGCTCTTCCTTCAAGAGCTCGTCGGGCAGCGTCAGCCCTTCGCTGCGGCGATTGGCGGGAAAGCGGCCCTCCACCAGGTGGGGGACGATGACGAGGCCGAACTCCAACCCCTTGGCCTGGTGGACAGTCATCAGGTGGACCGCGTTCACGGTCTCGTCGAGCGGCGCGATCTCCTCGTCCGCCTGCGCCGCTTCGGTGGCATCGAGGTGCTTGAGGTAGGCGGACAGGTGGTGGTCCGCATGCTCGTCGCAGTAAGCGGCGATCAGCTCGGCCAGCTTTTGCACGTTGGCGCTGACCTGCAGTCGTTCGATTGGTCCCTGGAACCGCTCCAGGTCGAGATAGCGCGTGTGTTCCATCACCTCGTAGAAGAGGTCGTCCACCCCGAGCCGCAGCGCTTGCGCGGCGAAGTGTCGCAGGTCCGCGCACAGTCGGCGGGCACCATCGTCCTCCGCCTCCAGCAGGAGGTCGAAGAACCGCCGCCCATCGTCCCTGGCACGCCGCGCCCACCGGCCCGCCTGCACCGCGTCGACGGCGTAACGTGGCAGGCTCAGAAGTCGCATCAGGCAGACGGTGTCGTCCGGCCCGTCGATGGCGCGCAAATACGCCAGGCAATCCTTGATCTCCGGCTGCTGGTAGTAACCGCGGCCGCCGCTGACCTGGTACGCGACACCGCTGCGCTGCAGCGCTCGCGCAAAATTGTGCAGGTGCGCGTTGGCTCGCAGCAGGACGGCGATGGCATTGGGCCGATGGCGTCCCTCATCGATCGCCCGCTTGACAAATGCGGCGACCGCATCCGCCTCATCGGTCACGCTGGTGGCGGTCAGCACGTTGACCGGTCTCCCCTCGCCCCTTGTCGGGGTGAGCCGTTTGGTAAGCCGGTCCGGGTCTTGCGCGATGAGGCGGGCGGCCGCGCGCAGAATCGGGCCGCGGCTCCGGTAGTTCTCCTCCAGGCGGACGACCTTTGCATCGGGAAAAACGGTGCGGAAGCGGTCAAGGTTGGCGACCGAGGCTCCTCGGAACTTGTAAATGCTCTGGTCGTCGTCGCCGACCACACAGAGGTTGCGGTCCGCTCCGGCGAGTAGTTCGAGGAGCCGGCTCTGCGCGAAGTTCGTGTCCTGGAACTCGTCGACCATGACGTGGGCGAACCGCTGCGACTGGCGCGCGGCGACCGAGGGCTCCGCCGCGAGAAGTTGCACGGTGAAAAAAATTGTGTCATCGAAGTCAAGGCGATCCTCGGCGAGCATCCGCTGCTGGTATTCCGCGTAGACCGCCGCCGCCTCACCCTGGGCAGCGATCACGGGATCGTCGACCCCGGTGTTGGCCGCGGCCCAGGCTCCGAATTCCGCCGGTGTGATCAACTCCTGCTTGGCGCGTTCCACTAGTTTGAGGAGCTCACCGATCCGTTCGAAGGGCCGCTGGGCATGGAAGAGGTGTGCCGGTCGCTGCGTCAGCAGCACATCGCGCATCAGCTCCCACTTACGAACTTCGGAGACGATGCGAAATGCCCTCGGAATACCACAGAGCCAGCCGTCTTCCTGTAAGAACCGCTGGGCGAAGGCGTGGTAGGTGAGAATGAATCGCTCGCCGGCCGGGAGGTAGTCCTCCTGCTCGACCCGGTCGAGCACCTCGCGGGCCGCCTTTTCAGTAAAGGTCAGGAGCAGGATGCGCTCGGCGGGGACACCCTCCTGGCGAAGCCGCCGGTAGCGCTCGACCAGTACCCTCGTCTTTCCGGTGCCCGCACCGGCCACGATCAGCAACGGTCCTTTCGTGTGGTCGACCGCGGCGCGCTGGGCGTCGGTGAGGGCCGCGCGGGTGGCGATCATCGGAGGAATCGGGCCATGGACGCAGGGGGAGCCCCCGGCCCCTCCTGTCGGAATCGGATCTCCCGCACGGCGGGGGCGCCGATTCCATGGTTGAGGCGCTCGATCAACATGGTCCGCTCGAGATGGAGTTGATGCGCCAACGCCGGGCTGCTGGCGGTGACCAGCAGCGTGCCACCGGTCAGCTTGAGCGCACGGCTTTCGCCCGCCAGGTGGGGGCCAATCACCTGCGGCCACAACAAGAGCGCCTGCGCCTCGCGGGTCCGGCGGGAGATGCCGAGCGACTTGAGCGCGCGTGGCAGCGCCTCGCCAACGCTACGCATGGATGGCTCCCTGCTCGACGTGGAAGACCGCGGCGCGCTCGAGGATGCTTTTCGGAAGGTCATTCAGGTCGGCAGCGGTGATCAGTGCCTGCGGCCCGGGCTCCAGCGCTGCCAGCAGGCGCTCGCGTCGGGCCGGGTCGAGCTCGGACATCACGTCATCGAGCAACAGGACCGGTTGCTCGCCGGTCACCTCCGCCAGGTAGTGCAGCTCGGCGAGCTTCAGGCTGAGCACCGCACTCCGCTGCTGGCCCTGGCTGGCGAAGAGCCGGGCCTCGTGTTCGTCGAGCCACACCTCGATATCGTCGCGCTGCGGGCCGACAGCTGTCTGTCCGCGCCCAATCTCTTCGTCGCGCGCCTCGCGCATGGCGACCTTGAGCTGCTCGCTGACGAGCTCTTGGGGCGCCTCGCCGATCCGCACCCCCGCCGGCCGGTAGCGCAGGTCGAGCCGCTCGCGGTCGTCGCTCAGCTCGCGGTGGAAGGCGGCGGCGATCGGCTGTAGCTCGAGTAAGCGGCGCTGCCGCTCGACCATGATGGCCGCCCCGGACTCGGCCAGGGCGTTCGTCCAGTAGTCGAGCCCATCGATTGGCTGGCGGCCCTCGCGAATCGCGCGCAACAGGGCGTTGCGTTGTTCCAGCAGGTGACCGTAGCGAGTCAACTCCCGCGCATGAGTGGGATCGATCTGCGAGAGCAGGGTGTTGAGAAAGCGGCGACGGCCCTCGCCCGGTCCTTTGACCAGCTGGAGGTCGTCCGGCCAAAAGAGCACGACGCGCAACGAGCCCATCATGTCCGTCGAGCGCTTGGGCACGCCGTTGACCATGAACCGGCGGGAGGCTCGTGAGGCCGTGACCCCGGGAGTGACATTGATCCGCACCTCCAGCTCCTTGAGGCCGGCGTCGCTCTGGACGCCGCAGGTCACACGCGCGGCCGGCTGACCAAAGCGCACCAGTTCCGCCGCCTGCTGCGTGCGCGGCGATCGGGTCAGGGCCGAGAGCGCGACCGCCTCGAGGAGGTTGGTCTTGCCCTGCGCGTTGCCACCAAAAAAGACGGTGGCCGAACGTTCCAGCGCCAGCTCGAGCTCCGCATAGTTTCGAAAGTCGAAGAGTGAGACGTTAGCCAGGAACACGCCGTTTTGGACGACCGATTACATCGCCACTCTGACCGGCATGATGATGTAGAGGTAGTTGTCCTTTCCCACCGGCTTGATCAGGCCGGGATTGAGGGGACCGGTGAAGCCGAGCTGCACCTCCTCGCTGCCGATGATGGCGAGCACGTCGAGGAGATACTTGGAGTTGAAGGCAACCTGGAGATCCTGGCCTTCGATCTTGGCCTCGACCTCGGCGATGTTCTGTCCAACTTCGCTGGTGTTGGCGGTTAGCGTCAACTTGCCGCCCTCCGCCTTGAACTTGATGACGTTGGCGGCATCCTTGGAGAAGAGCGAGACCATCTTGGTTGTAAAGAGAAGGTCCTGGGTCTTCGCCGTGATGGTGGTCGTGCTTTGCGCCGGAATCACCTGCTGATAGTTGGGATAGGTGCCTTCGATCAGCCGGCTCATCAGCTCCACGTCCCGGGTTTTGAAGAAGACCTGGTTCTTTTGCGCGCCAACCGTCACTTCGATGCCGTCGTCACCCCCCTTCAAGATACGGCTGAGCTCGCTCAGAGCTCGGGCCGGGATGACGATGGTGTCGCCCTCACCGGGATCGGCCTGGACCGCCAGGGTTTTGACCGCCAGCCGATGGCCGTCGGTCGCGGCGAAGGTCGCCTTGCCACCGTTCAGGTGGACATACACCCCGGTAAGCACCGGCCGTCCTTCATCGCTGGAGGCGGCGATCACGGTCTGCTCGATCGCATCCTTGAGCTCCGCCGAGTCGACTTTCACCTTGCGGCCTTCAAGGCCCGAGGGTACGGGCGGGAAATCGGCCGGGTCGATGCCGCGGATGCTGGCGTCGAATCGATTGCTCTTCAGCGCCAGGGACTGGGTCTTCTTGTCGAGCGTCATCGAGAGCGGCTCGTCCGGGTGGGAGGTCACAAAGTCCGTCAGCAGTCGTGCCGGGACGGTGATCCCGCCTTCTTCCGCGACCTCGGCGGGGATGACCTGGCGAATCCCGATCTCGAGGTTGGTTGCAGTCAGCTGCAATCCGGTTTCGGTGGTTTGCAGCAGGACGTTGTTGAGAATCGGCAATGTGGTTCGGGAAGAGACCGCGCGTGAAACGACCTGCAACCCCTGACCGAGATTTCCCGCGGTAACCGTGACCTTCATGATGCTCCTTGTCTACACGACCCCGTTAATGAGAAGGCCTAATTGAAAGAAGAGCCGTAGTCGTAGGGCGGTGCACAACAGGGAAAAACCCCCTCCACACGTTCGAATCGGCCCAATTATAGGCTTCACAAACTGTGCGCTCCGCGCGACGGTATCCCCAGGTTGCGACCATTCCAACAACATCCACGTCCCTTGCGGCAGTCATCCACAGGCTCAATGGGAATAAAGAAGCTCGCGGATTTTCCGCAGGTCCGACTGCAGCCGTTGGTCCTCGCGGGACTCGGTGTTGATTTTTTCGTAGGAGTGAAGCACTGTCGTATGGTCACGTCCTCCGAAGGCCTGGCCGATTGCCGGCAGCGAGGAGGCGGTTTCCTCACGAATCAAAAACATCGCCACCTGTCGCGGGAAGACGATGTGCTTGTCGCGACGCTTGCCCTTCATCTCCTCCAGGCTGATGTGATAAAAGTTGGCGACCGCGCGCGAGATCGCATCAATGGTGAGGGTCCGCGTGTCGGCGGACGGGATGACGTCCTGCAACAACTTCGCGGCCATGTCGACGTTGACCGCGCTGCGGTTCAGCGAGGCATGCGCGATCACCCGGATCAACGCTCCCTCCAACTCACGAATGTTCTTTTGAATCTTGTGGGCGATGAAGGAGAGCACGTCCTCCGGCACCAGCTTCGCATAGGGTCCAACCTTTGACTTGAGGATGGCGACCCGGGTCTCGAAGTCGGCCGCCTGGATATCAGCGATCAACCCCCA
>DATNMN010000187.1:0-37234 GCA_035602295.1 Candidatus Dormiibacterota bacterium
CGCCGTCCGCTCCACCGAAACGCCGCAGCCGCAAGCGACGCTCGCCGGCCGAACCCTAGGCAGCGAGCGCCGCTGGCTGCGGGGAGGGACGCCCTCGGGCGCGTCGCAGACGGGCCGGGCGCCAGGTTGACGTCGAGACTGTGCGTGACGGCGCTGGACAGAAACTGGAGAGGCGTTCACGCCGGCTGAGCATGTACAGATTCGAATTTAGCTGACCGGCCCGTCGAGCACGCTCGAGGGTGTGCCGACCTCAGCTGACAGCGGTGACAGTTGCCCTGTGGATGCTAACCGGTGTTCTGGAGCCCGGCCGCGATCCCATTGATGGTTCGCAATACCGCCTGAAGGTGCGCGGCGCGGCTTGGGTCGCCGGCCGGGAGGCGGCGCAGCTCGCGCAGCAGGCGAACCTGGAAATAGCTCATCGGATCGATATAGGGATCCCTCAGGCGCAGGCTCGCCAGCAAGGCAGGCTGCCGCTCGAGGACCGATGCCTGCCCCGTGATCTGCAACACGGCGTCGTAGGCCCGTTGGAACTCTGTCTCGATGATCGAAAAGAGCCGGTCACGCTCTCGCTCGTCGCTGACGAGCGTCGCGTACTGCCGGGCAATCCGCATGTCCGCCTTCGCCAACACCATCTGCAGGTTGTCCACCAGCGAGCGGAAGAAGAGCCAGTGCTGGTACATGTCGCGCAGGCACTCGAGGCCGCCCGCTCGCTTCGCGAAGTCCGCAAAGGCTGAGCCGGCGCCATACCAGGCGGGCAGGAGGTGCCGGTTTTGCATCCAGGCGAACACCCAGGGAATAGCGCGCAGATCTTCGACCGCGAGCGTGCCGCCGCGACTCACCGGTCGTGAGCCGGTGTTGAGCTGGGCGATCTCCTCGATGGGCGTCGCCTGCTGGAAGTACGCCTGGAAACCAGGGTCTTCGTAGACCAGCGCCCGATAGCGGCGGCGGCTCTCCTCGGACATCGCGTCCATTGCCGCTCGCCAGGCCGGATGCGGTTCGCGGACCTCGGCCGGAAGCAGGACGTGCTCCAGCATCGCGCCCAGTACCAGCTCGAGGTTATGGCGCGCCGTTTCGGGGCGCGCGTACTTTCGATGGATGACCTCGCCCTGTTCGGTGATCTTGATCATGGGCTCGGGCGCCCCCGCGGGCTGGGCGAGAATCGCCTCGTGCGTGGGCCCCCCGCCGCGGCCGACCGTCCCGCCACGCCCATGGAAGATCCGCAATCGCCGGCCATGACGGGCGACAACCGCGGCAATCGCTTCGTGCGCGCGGTCGAGCGCCCAGGCGGCGGAGAGGTACCCCACCTCTTTGTTGCTGTCCGAATAGCCGAGCATCACCTCCTGGATCCCACCCCGGCCGTCGAGTTGTCGGGCGTAAATCGGGTCGCTCAAGAGGGTCTCGATAATCGCGGGGCCGCGCTCGAGCGCCTCGGAGGTCTCGAACAGCGGCACGATGTCGATGTCGCTCCGCGGTGGGTCGGTGGTCAGGTTGTGAAGTCCGGCGAGGCCCGCCAGGAACAGGGTTTGCAGGATGTCATCAGCGCTTTCGGTCATGCTCAGAATGAAGGTCTGCGCCGAACCACGTGCCGTCCTTTGCGCCGCCGCCATCGCCGACAGCGTCGCGAGCAGATTGCCGGTGGCTGACGACCAGCGACTGGCATCGAGGGAAATCGGCGGTGGACTCAGCGTCGCGGTATCGCGCTGACCGGGACCTGAGCCGAGGCGGTTGACCACCTCGCGCGCGGCGGCGCGAATGACTGCGCGATGCTGTCGAACATCGAGGCGCGCGCCGATGAATCCGAAGACCCGCACCTGGCGGCGCAACCGCAGGAGATCGCCGTCGGCAACGGCGACGCCTCCGTTGCGGCGAAGGCTGACGTCGAGCAGGTCGAGATCTGCGGCGAACTCGTCGACCGACGCATACGCTCCGGGTTCTCCATCGAGCGTCGCCCCCAGGCGGCGCCACATGAACGAGAGCTTGC
The DNA here is from genome assembly GCA_035602295.1 of Candidatus Dormiibacterota bacterium. Taxonomy (GTDB): domain Bacteria; phylum Chloroflexota; class Dormibacteria; order CF-121; family CF-121; genus CF-13. Next base: position 1,982 of record DATNMN010000187.1, read on the forward strand.
GCCGGTAGGGCTCGTCCTTCGTTCCAGGGGAGAGGGTATCCGCATACGCCTCCAGCTCGCCCTCATCCTGCCCGATCGATGCCGTGAGCTCCGCGCTGACCTGCGTCAGGCGGGTCGATTGACTGAGGTCCAGCGCCAACGCGCGGACCCGCTCTCGGTAGCGGGTCAGCACCGTTCGGCGCTGCAGCCGCAGCGTTTCCGTCAGCATCGCGGCGTTGGCATTCGGGTTGCCGTCCTGGTCGCTGCCCACCCACGAGCCAAGGCGAATCGGCGGATCGAGCGGCACGCCGATGCCCGGGTAATAGGCAACCAGCGCTTCGGTCAGCTGCTCGTGGACATCGGGAATGGCGTCGAAGAAGGTGCGCTCCAGGTAGAAGAGGGCATTGCCGACTTCATCCAGGACCCGCGGCCGAACAGATCGCACCTCGTCCGTGTGCCACAGCACTTCGACCTGGGTCGCCACCCGTTGCCGGACACGGTTACGCTCTCGCGTGGAGAGCGGCGCTCGGAGGAGCGCCAGCTCCTGGCCGATGCGGTCCTGGTGGTCGAGGATGCTGCGCCGGACGGCCTCGGTGGGATGCGCGGTCAGCACCGGCCGGACCTCGAGCCCCTGGAGAACCCGGGCGATTCGCTCGGCGGGGAGCTTCTGCGCGGCGCACGCGGCCAGCAAGCGCTCGAACTCTCCCCTCTCCTCCGCGCTTTCCTGGACGGATCGCGCCTGGCGCTCCAACTCAGCCAGGTTGACGAGTTGGAAATAGTTGGCAAACGCCCGGACCAGGCGGGCCGCATCCTCCAACGGGAGCCGATCGAGCTCGGCCACGAGCTCCGCCTCGTCCGCCGCATCGTACTGCTGCCGGAGCGCTTTGGTCCGCAGCCGGATCGACTCCTCCAGCTCGTAAAGGGGGAGGCCTTCGTGCTCCCGCAGCGTCTCGCCCAAGAGCTGCCCGAGCAGCCGGATCTCGGCCCGAAGACCAGCCTCAACCAGGGTGGCTTCGGTCGTGCTGGCGCTCATCTGGGTCCTGTCCTCCCTCCGTGTCGTCGCATCGTACCGGTTCGGCCGGTAGAATCGGGACTTCGAAGGAGGCTGACATGCCGGATCCCAATGGCGCGTCGCCGCTGAAGCGGCAGAGCGCGCGGCTGACGGAGGGCGATGATCGCGCGCCTGCGCGCTCAATGTTGCATGCGATCGGCTTCAGCCGCGAGGACCTGGCAAAGCCGCTGATCGGGGTCGGGCACAGCTGGATCGAAACCATGCCCTGCAACTTCAACCATCGCCGCCTGGCGGAAAAGGTCAAGGCCGGCATTCGCGCCGCCGGCGGTACGCCAATGGAGTTCAACACCATCGCGGTCTCCGACGGCGTCTCGATGGGCACCGAAGGCATGAAAGCCTCGCTCGTGAGCCGCGAGGTCATCGCCGATTCGATCGAGCTGGTCACTCGGGGACACCTCTTCGATGGCCTGGTCTTGATCGTCGGTTGCGACAAGACGATCCCCGCCGCCGTGATGGCCCTCGTTCGGATCAACATCCCTGGCCTCGCCCTCTATAGCGGCACGATTGCAGCCGGCCGCCATCGCGGCCGCGACATTACGTTGATGGAGGTTTTCGAGGCGGTGGGCGCGGTATCGGCGGGCAAGATGAGCCGGGCCGAGCTGCGTGAGATCGAGGATAGCGCCTGCCCGGGCGCCGGTGCCTGCGGCGGGCAGTTCACGGCGAACACGATGTCGATGGCGATCGAATTCCTTGGCATCAGCCCGGCAGGGGCGAACGACGTCCCCGCGATCGACCCCCACAAGGATGAGGTCGCCGAGCGAGCCGGTCGTCTCGTGATGGACCTGGTTGCAAAGGACGTCCGACCGCGTCAGATCGTGACGAAGGCCGCGCTCGAGAACGCGATCGCCTCGGTCGCCGCCAGCGGTGGGTCGACGAATGGCGTGCTCCATTTGCTCGCGATCGCCCGTGAGGCGGGTGTGCCTTTGACCATCGACGACTTCGATCGGATCGCCGGCCGCACACCAGTCGTCGCCAGCCTCAAGCCGGGCGGCGCCTATGTGGCGAAAGACCTGCACGATGCTGGCGGGATTGCCCTGGTCGCGCAGCGATTGGCCGAGGGCCGGCTGATCCACGGCGACGCTCGCACCGTCGATGGCCGGACGTTGGGGCAGGTTGCCGCCGCCGCGATCGAAACCCCGGATCAGAAGGTTGTGACCTTGCTGTCGAAGCCGCTGAAGGCGACCGGTGGCCTCGCCATTCTCCGCGGCAATCTCGCGCCCGAGGGGTGTGTCGTCAAGCTCGCCGGCCACGAGCGTCTGCTGCATCGAGGCCCGGCACGCGTCTTCGACAGCGAAGAGGCGTCGTTTGCCGCGGTTCGCGCCGGTCAGATCAAGGCTGGCGATGTGGTCGTGATTCGCTACGAGGGTCCGGTCGGCGGACCGGGCATGCGCGAGATGCTGGGCGTGACCGGCGCGCTCGTCGGCGAAGGCCTCGGCGATGCGGTCGCGCTGATCACCGATGGCCGGTTTTCCGGCGCGACCCACGGACTCATGGTCGGCCACATCGCGCCCGAGGCGGCGCGCGGCGGCCCGCTCGCGGCGCTGCGCGATGGCGATATCGTCGTCGTCGACGTCAGCAAGCGTCAGCTCAATGTCGAGCTAGCCGAAGCCGAGATCAGCCAACGGCTGAAAGACTGGAAGGCACCCGAACCGCGCTACAAGACAGGGGTGTTCGCAAAGTACGCGGCCCTCGTTTCCTCGGCCAGCGAAGGAGCGATTACCCAGCCCTCTTGAATCTCCCTCCCCCTCTGGGGGAGGGCAGGGTGGGGGCTGCCTAGTGAGTCGGGCTCGCCGTCGCCGATGGGCTCGCGGTTGCGCTCGGAGCTGGCCATGGCGGGAAGGCGACCCGCGGCGCGACCACGGGATCGCCGTTGAGGTGGCGTTGCGTCAGCGGGTAGGCGTTGGTGATGGCCTTACCGTCCGCCCCGACGGGATAACTCGTCTGGGCTTCCGACTTCGCGACTGTGATGGGCTGGCCGTCCTGGTCATAGAGCAGGACGTTGGTCAGCGGCTTACCGTCCTGCGAGTAGGGATAGACATTCGTGAGCGGACCTCCCGCGAAGGCAGCGGTGAATGGCGCCTGTTCAGGAGTCGCGGTACCGATGAGCTCCGAGTAGGCAAAACTGTGCATGTTTCCCAGGACGACGACGGCGACCAACGCGATCAGCGCATTCGCCGACACCGCCAGAAACCGAGCCCCCTGAAGAAGGTTGCGGCTGCGGCGCCCGATGCGAACCGAGAGCCAGATCGCCACCCCCATCGCCAGGATTTCGGCGAGCCCGCGCTTTGTTGTGGGATTGGGAATCGGCCCCAGGCCGTATCCCCGGCTGAAGGCCGCGACCAGTATCAGGACCGCCAGGTATGCACGAAGGACCCACCAGGCCGGTCGCAACTCCGGGAGGAACGCCCGCACCTGCCGGTACCATTCGGAGCCCGTTACCCAGACGCGGGCTCGCGGCAGGTCGCGCAGGGCAGGGTCCTGCGGCCGGGTATTGACCTGTGTTGCACCGTAGGCGGCGCGGAGTTCCTGGGCGTACTGTTCGGGCGGTCCTAGGCGCTCGGTGAGCGGACCCCCGGCCTCCGCCGAGATTTCCCGTAGGTGATCCTCGAGATCCTCCAGCAGGACATCCGCCTGGTCGGACGGGAGATCGGAAAGCGCAGCCCGAACCGATGCCGCGTAGGTGTTGACGTCGCTCGCCTGGTCGTTACTTGTCATGACCGTTGCTCCTCCCGTTCAGGAGATGGTTGAGCGCCTTGCTCAGGGAAGCCCACGTTTGGGCGGATTGGTCGAGGGCCTTACGACCCCGGTTGTTGAGGCCGTAGTACTTGCGATGCGGCCCTTCATCGGAGGGCACAACGTATGAGTTCAGCGCACCGGCCTGGTAGAGACGCCGCAGCGTGCCGTAGACGGAAGCATCGCCGACGTGGTCGAGGCCGTTTTCCCGCAGCCGCCTAACCACGTCGTAGCCGTAGCTGTCCGCCTCCGCCAGCACAGCCAGCACTGCCAGGTCGAGCACGCCCTTAAGCAGTTGCGTGGTGTCGACTTCCGCCTGGTTCATAGGACGGGATAGAGAGTACTACGGATTGCGCAGTAGTGCAAGAGGGAGCTTACACCCCGGGCTCAGTCGCGGCGAATCACCCGATCAGCGCGTCGGTCTTGGGCGTCTATGCAGCGTTCGAGCAGCCGTCGAGGAAGCCCCAGAGCGCATCGCTGGCCCGGCCGGCCGCGGCGACGACCGGTTTGGGGTCCCGGATCAGTCGCTCCAGCAGCTCGCGCTCCCAGGCGCTATGCAGCTCGTCGGCCTGCGCGTGCACCGACCAGAAATCGGTCCCGTCGCCGGGCTTCAGCCCGTAGCAGCTCATCAGTGACTCGGTCTTGCTGGCGGCGACCTCGGCGGCCTGCGACTCGTACGCATAAAGCGTGACCAGGCCCTCGGCCGGCGATGCATCCGCGGTCGCGATCGCAAACGTGTCGAGCAGCACCCGGGTCGAGTTCTTGACTTGGGCGCTCTCGAGCTGCTCACGGGTGAGCCCGAGCGCTTTGCCGAAGCGGGCGAACATCTCGAGGTGGGATTCGGTCCCGCCTTCTTCGTCGACCAGGTTCTGCAGCAACACCTTGCGGTCTGCGGCGGTGTCGAGCTTCGCCAGCACCTTCGTCAGGTATCCGGGAAAGGCGGCCTCGAATTTGTAGTACTGACCCGCGTACGCACGCAGGTCCTCGAGCGTCAGGTCACCGGCGAGCCAGCGCTGATAGAAGGGATGCTTAAGGAGATGCCGGCCGGAGATCACCGCGTCGATCTGGGGAATTACGTCCTGTCCTACCACACCCTGCTCCTTGCTGAACGCGCCGACTCGATGCAGACGGACGGAGCGTACCAGACTCACGGGGCGGCCCCGTACGCTAGGCGCGTGGGTTTCATCGAGCTGGTCGAGGTTGGCTACGCGTTTCCCGGTGGCCGGACCCTGTTCGACAAGGTCTCCTTCAAGGTCCCTGACGGTGCGCGCGTGGCCCTCGTCGGCGCGAACGGCGTGGGCAAGACTACGCTGCTCCGCCTGATCGCTGACGCCGGAGAAGGACACAAGGGCCTGGTCCGCGTCATCGGACGGCTGGCGCGAATGCCGCAGATGATCCACGATCCCACATCACCGATCACGCTTCGTGAGCTGCTCATCGCCCAGGCGCCAGTCGCGCTGGTGCGGGCGGGTGCCACCTTGGTGACGGCCGAGCGCAGGATGCAGGCCAGCCCGACGGAAGCCGCCGGGATTTCCTACGCCGATGCCGTCCACCAGTGGGGCGAGCTGGGCGGCTACCACCTCGAAGTGGGCTGGAATGCCGCGTGCATGGCGGCCACCGGCGAGCCGTTCGATGCGATCGGGGCGCGCGTGGCGAACACGTTCTCCGGCGGCGAGTTGAAACGCATCCTGCTCGAAGCGCTGTTTCGCGCGGACGCGGACGTCCTGCTCCTGGATGAGCCGGACAACTTCCTCGACGTCATCGGGAAGGAATGGCTCGAAGCGACGATGTCGGCCAGTCGCAAGACCATCCTCTACGTCAGTCATGATCGTGAATTTCTAGGGAACACCTCGACGCAGATCGTGACGCTCGAGGCGCACGGAAGCTGGACGCATCCGGCGTCGTTCGCGACCTATGAGGAGGCTCGGCGGGCGCGGATCGCCGGTCTTGAGGAGGATCACCGCCGCTACCAGGAGCAGCGCTCGGCATTGATCGCCACGCTCAAGGAGTACCGGCGCCGCGCTCAGCAATCTGATGCATGGGGCCCAAAGGTCCGTGCGGCCGAGAGCCGGCTCCGGCTCTTCGACGAGAAGACGGAACTCGTCGAGCGCCCGCGCGAGCAGAAAGTCACGATCAGGTTAGGTGGTGGTCGCACCGGGACCATCGCGCTGCGCGTCAAGGGCCTCGCCTTCCCGGACCTGACGAAGCCCTTTACGACCGAGGTCCTGTTCGGCCAGCGCGTCGGCGTGATCGGCAAGAACGGTACGGGCAAGAGCCATTTCGTCCGGCTGCTGGCGGGGCACGCCGTCGAGCACACCGGTGACTGGATGCTGGGCGCCCGGGTCAACGTCGGATATTTCTCGCAGCTCCACGACTCGCCACACCTGGCGCGCGCCGCACCGCTCACTATCCTCACGCGTGAAGGACTCGACCGCACCGCCGCTATGGGGACGTTACGCCGCTACGAGCTCGACGGCGCTGCCGACGTCCCGTTCGAGAAACTCTCGGGCGGCCAGCAGGCACGCTTGCAGATCCTGGTGCTCGAGGTCCGCGGATCGACGATGCTGGTGCTGGACGAGCCGACCGACAACCTCGACGTGGCCTCCGCCGACGCGTTGGAGTACGCGCTCTGGAGCTACGAAGGCACCATCCTCGCGGTCACGCACGATCGCTGGCTCTTGAAGTCCTTTCAGCGCTTTCTCGTCTTCGGATCCGACGGCTGGGTGAAGGAGTCTGACGACCCGACCTGGGTCTGATGCTCCCTACTTCGCCTTAACGGCCTCGCCCACCGGCGCGGACACCTCCGCATGGATACGAAGCAACTGCGGGATGGTCTCCGGCGGCCGGCGCCCGAGGCCGCACTCGGTAGCCACACCAAACGGCCGGTCGATGGCGCGTTGCGCGGCCTCGATCCGGCGTTGCGTGCCCTCCGTCCCATCCGTAATGTGGACCAGGCCGAGATAGAGCTCGGTCGAGGCAGGCACCTTTAGATCCTTGAGTGGCGCAAAGTAGGCGTCGTCCGTGCGATTGCGTGGGACCGGGAGCGAAATCCACTGGACGGGACGCTGGACCGCCGACGTGATCGCGTTGGCAATGTCGACGAGTTTGGAAACGTCGGCGGGTTCCTTGAAGTGCTTGTGGCCGGCGTCGCCATAGCAGAGGTGATATCCGAGTTCGACGTCGGCCGGAACCCGGTTGCCGATACGCACCAGGCGGTCGAGAATTTCCTGGCGAACGTCGGTGAATGCCACCGGCCAAACACCTTCCAACATGCCGAATTCGACCGCCGCATCCCACTGAATGGCCAGCTCGCCATGTGGGACGGCGGCGACGATCTCGTCCAGCTCGGCCAGCAAGGCGGCCTCGTACGCGGGTTCCACCGCGGCCACCGCCGCCGGCGCGACGAAGGCGGCGACCGGTGCCAGCGGGGTCGGGAGACTGACCTGGAACCGGACGCCAGACGGAATCTGTCCCTCGCGCTTGAGGGCGGCAAACTTTTCGTAGGATGCCTTGGCGGCATCCGCGTAGCCGAGCCGGCCGAACCGGATCTGACGTGGGTCGACCCCGGCACGAGGAATGAAGAATGGCAGGGGCGCGTACGACTTCGGGTCTGGTGGCACCAGGTCGAACTGCTCGGTCGCGTTAAAGACTGCAGACTGAAATCCAATCCAATTGCTGCGGACACCGGTCTCGCCGTCCGGCAGACGCCGCACCCGATCGCCCAACGTCGAGCTGATCATGCGAAACACGGTCTCGCTGTTATCGAACGGCACGCTTCCGTTCAGATGGACTCCCTTGGGTTGTTGAGCGCTCACGATTCTCCCTCCCTTTACGCCGCCTTTTCCACGCCGGAGGCGGCTATTCCTTGTTTACGAATCGCTACGAGGTGGCATCGGCTCGGGATCTTTTCCGGCGCTGAGGCTGTCCGAGAGCGACATCGTCCGACGGTACGCGGCCCAGACGGCATCGGCGAGCACCGTGCGCAGACGTCCGCGCTCCAGCTCGTGTAGGGCGGCGGCCGAGGTTCCACCAGGCGACGTCACCATGTCGCGGAGCTGTGCGGGATGCTTCTGCGTCCGTTCGGCGAAGGCGACCGACCCCTTGATGGTCTCGAGGACGAGGTCATGCGCGAGATGTCGAGGAAAGCCGAGGTGGACCGCGCTGTCGATCAGCGCCTCCATCACCAGGAAGACGTAGGTCGGACCGGTGCCGCTGACCGCGGTCGCCATCGCGACGAAGCGTTCGTCAGCCACCTGTAGCTCGTGGCCGAGCGCGCCCAGCAATGCCTGGGCCTGTTCGCGATGCGCTGGCGTCGTCTCCGGTGTCGCGTACCAGATGTTCACGCCCTCCCCGATCTGCGCCGGTGTGTTCGGCATCACTCGTACCAGCGCGGCGTGGTCGAGCCCCTTGCGGAGCGTCTGCGTAGTCGCCCCGGCGATGATCGAGATCACCAGCTTCTCCGGTGCCAGGCTCTCCCGAATCTCGTTAAGCACGCCTGGCATCACCTGGGGTTTGATCCCCAGCACCACGACGTCACCGCGCCGGGCCGCCTCGCCGTTGTCGGCCGTGACGTGGATCCCATACTTTTCCCCCAGCGCGTGCCGGCGGTCGGCCCGGGGATGACTGGCAACGACGGAGCCGGGCGCCACCAGTTTGCGCTCCAGGACGCCGGCGATGATCGCCTCGGCCATCACCCCGGCGCCGACCACGCTCAGCGTCGATCCCTGGAGCGAACTCATCGTCGGATTGTACGGACTCCCGGCTACCCCTTCGTTTGTAGGGCGAAGCCACGCCGAGCCCGCGATACCCTGAGGTGCCATGAGACTTACAGCCGTCGGCGCACAAAGGATGACCGATAACGACGTGCTCGGGTCGGCAGCATCCGGCAGCCCCATCGACGTCTTGCTCATCGAAGACAACCTCTACGACGTCGACATGACGACCCATGCGCTGAAGGACTCGATCCTCCCTGACCGGATCAAGGCCATCCACGATGGAGCTGAGGCGCTGGACTTCATCTTCTGCACGGGTGACTATGCGGACCGCAATCCGCGCCAGCAGCCCAAACTGATCCTCCTTGATCTCCAGCTCCCCAAGGTGGAAGGGCTCGAGGTGCTGCGTCGGATCCGGGCCGATCCGCTCACGGAGGAGATTCCCGTGGTGATCTTCACCCATTCCACGGAGGACCGCAATGTCATCGAGGGCTACAAGCTAGGCGACAACAGCTTCCTCGTCAAACGCCACGACTTTGATGAGTTCATGAAAGCGATCCAGGCGCTCGGCATTTACTGGCTGGTTATGAATCGGCCACCGGTGCACCGCGCGGCGACGTTCCTCCCGTAGGCCCAGCTATTTGAAGCCGTTCAGCATCCAGACGAAAAGGCCCACCGCGACGAGAATCGGCGGGGCCAGAACCAATGACATCAGGTAGGGGTGCGCCTCCGTCCAGCTCGCCGCGCCCGGGATCGTGCGTCGAAGCCGGGAGGCGGTGGTGGGACGGCTCGAGTCGGCCTGAAGGGGAACCCGGAGCGCCGCCTCGAGCTGCGCCGCATCATCATCGGCTGGGTAGTAGCGCGTCAGCCGCATCAGGCAGTTCCCGGTGGCATCGAGGATCAGCAGACGTGGCTCATCTGCCACCCGCGCGTTGATGCTCATGATGATTGGAAACGCAAGGCTGGCGATCTCTGAACGAGACACGACGCTGGACGTACCAAAGAGATTTACGCGGCGGACGCTCATGTCATCCACGACGAGCATCCGCCGATTCCGGTACAGCCAGTGCAGGATGACGCCGACCAGCATCGCCATCACCGTCGCCGCGATGACGACCTGTGCGATCGACCCGGGCGTCCGCATCCGCAAAACCAATGACGGCACCCCAATTCCGGCAACGATCAAAGCCACCCACCAGGGGTACCCAGCTGGACTGGGACGTGGGCGCAACGTCAACGGGAGGTTGACCGTCACCCGGGCGCGAGGCAGCATCTGCTGGTCCGCGATCGGGAGTGTCGTGTCGATCGTCCTGATCGACACTGGCATCGATAGGTTCCGCCGGCGCAAGGCCCAGTACGACCCTGCCCCAATTGCCAACCCGAGGAACGGAATGATGAGCGCGCCCTCGCGAAGGTTTCCTTGCTTGTAGAGAGGACTGTCCTTCATTTCGATGCCGGTGTCGCCGACATAGATCGCGCTAATGGCTCCCTGATAGACCTTGGCGCGCAGCGGTACGCCAACATGAAGCGCATCCTCCTGGGTCCATGACGTCATCGCCCAGGTGGAAACCGTGCCGCTTGGGAGTTGCAACGTCATGTCGGCCGTGTCACCGGTCTTGCCTCGCCTGATGTTGAGGCTGACGAGCCTACCGGGGACCAGCGTGAAGCAGGCGCCGGACGTCGACGCGGTCGGGCAGAGCCCAGCAGAACGGTAGGTCTGGACGGCGGCGTCGAGCTGAGAAGAGGCGATCAACATCACGATGCCGGCGCCGATGGCAATCAGCGGAATGCCGAGGATGTACGACCAGAAAAAGATTCGCCCGAGCGACGACCTGCGCCGGAGGCGCGGCGACGGCGTCCGGTTGGGGTGGCCACCGGGGTCAACCTGGTTCAGCATCGGCTGCCCGCGTAACGACGCCGGCGGGCGACCTCTTGCCCGCGCGAACGCCTACGGGTTCATCCGGTGCCGCCCTGCGGCCTCCAGCAGGATCTTGTGCACTAAGGCGCGACGGTACGGATGGTCGGACGGACCCGGGCTCCGTCGCCGACGCGAGGGAAAACGTATTGACAAACGAACGAATGTTCGGATAAACTTATACAAAATTGTGGCAGTGGAAGAATCGACGACGGCGTTGGATCCCGAGGTTCAAGCGCTCCTCAGCGCGGTCAACCGCTTCCGCCAGCGCGCTCGGACATACCGCGAGCCGCAGGGACTCGCCGCCGATCTACGAGGAATCAGCCACTGCCAGGACCTGCTCCACCTGGAATTCGCCGAAACCGCCTCCCGGTTCAGCAAGACCGAGGAGTATGAGGAGCAGGGGTCCGTCAGCCCGATCGATTGGATCCGCCACAACTGCCGCATGGCGAGCTCGGCCGTGTGGGGCAGCGTGGCCGTTGGTGACCACCTCGCGGACCTACCGCACAGTATCGAGGCGGTTGAGAACGGCGAGATCGGCTACGCGCACCTGGCGCTGATGGCCCGGACGGCCGACGCCCTCCAGGGATCGTCCACCGCCGCGCCCTTCGAGGAGACGGAGTTGCTCGAGAAAGCGCGCCAGTTCAGCGTGGGCCGCTTATGGCACTTTTGCCATCACCTGCGGCACGCCCTCGATCCCGAAGGGTTTACGGCCGAGCAGAAGCGGGCCACCGAGGAACGCAGCCTGAAGATGAGCACCTGCGAGGACGGCACTCTGCTGATCGAGGGCTGGCTGGATTCTGTCGGTGGAGCCGTGGTCCGAACTGCGCTCGAGCCGCTGGCTCAACTCAATGGCGACCACGATGAGCGGGGCAGGGAACGTCGCAATGCGGACGCGTTTGTCGAGGTCTGTAGCCATGCGCAGGACGCGGGCGTGCTGCCACAACGTCCTCATCTTCAAGTCACGGCGTCGCTGCAGACGCTGCAGGGGCTGGCGGGGTCCCCCGCCGGAGACATGGAGTACTCCCTTCCGGTGTCGGCCGAGACCGTCCAGCGGCTCGCATGCGACGGTACCATCACGCGCGTGGTCCTCGCGCCGGAATCAGTCGTCATCGATGTCGGCCGCGCCCGGCGCGTGGTCGCGGGGCCGACTCGGCGCGCCCTCGCCGCCCGCGACAGCCATTGCCGGTGGCCGCACTGCGACCGGCCGGCGTCCTGGAGCGACGCGCATCACGTGATCCACTGGAGCAAGGGCGGCGAAACCGACCTCTCGAACATGGTTCTCTTGTGTCATCGACACCACTGGATGGCCCACGAGGGTGGCTGGCAGCTCGTGCAAACGGCGGAGGGCGAGGTGCTGACCGTGCCGCCCAAACCACCGGGACTGGCGCGGGCCGCGGACGTCGAGGATCCCGTGGAGGCCGCCCGTCGCTTCGCGCAACAGTTCAGGCCCGCCCGAGCACCCTAGCGGGAAAGCCCCCCGAACCCGTTGTTGGAAGGAGGCACACAAATGACTGGCGTCGCGCCGATAGGCCAAGCCCGGAAGAGGCTGGGATCTCGGTTGGGATGGGCAATCCTTCTGATAATGGCTCTTCAGGCCTTGATCTTTGCGGTGTTTGGGGCCTGGATCGGAATCTGTGCGCCACAATGCGGGAGCTCGTACCCAGAGCTAGGCCTGGGGTTTTTTGGGATAGGGGCTCTCTTGTTCGTCGTCGGCCTGCTAGCCAGTAGAGGTGGGCGAGTCTCAAGCGTGATTGCATTACTCATCGAGGCGACCTATCTGACCACCCTCGGCGCGGGAACGGCGAGTTGGCGTGGGTATGCGGCAGCGCTGAGTCTGCCATTTTGGATCGCCGTAGGCTTCGCGGCTATTGCCGTTCCGCTCCTGGTTGCCTCTTGGTTTTTCACCGCGGACAAGCTTCGAGTTCGTGGATGGATCGTAGCGACCATCCTGGGGCTGGCAGCTGTGCTAGGAATAGGGTGGCACTTCTGGGTCATCGCCCCGTACGAGAAGGGCTGGTCATGACACGAGTGTTGGGATCACGCAAGACCAGCAATCTCCCTCCCGCCTTGCGGGGGAGGGTCGGGGTGGGGGGATTACGCGCGAGAGGCGACCGTGCCCTCGTGGGCATTCTCGATCCGTGCGACGTCGGCCTTCGGGGCGACCCGCCAGAATCGATGCAGTGCTGCGTGCCAGTCATCGAGGATGGCGCGCGCCGCGGGCGATCCCGTGTAGGTGGCGTGCTGCTCGATCAGCGAGCGCAAGCGTAGGACCTGCTCGGCCAGCAGCTGGTGCTCCCCGCTGAGCCGGTGGGCGTCGACCAGCTCGCCGTTCACCATGCCGGGCAATCCGATTCCGGTGTCGTAGACAAAGACTTCGCCACCCGTCATGCCGGCGCCGAGATTGTGTCCCACGGGACCGAGCACCACCAGGGTGCCTCCCGTCATGTACTCGGCGCAATGCTCTCCGACACCCTCGACCACCGCCGAGGCGCCGCTGTTGCGCACCGCGAATCGCTCACCTGCTTTTCCGGCGCAGAACAACTCGCCGCCAGTGGCCCCGTACAGCACGGTATTGCCCAGCAGGTACGGCTCGCCCGCATCATTGTCCGGGGGCCGCATGATGATCCGGCCACCCCCCATCCCCTTCCCGACATAATCGTTTGCCTCCCCGATCAAGACGAACTCGATCCCATCCGTGAGGAATGCCCCGAAGCTCTGGCCGGCCGCACCGGTAAAGGTGAAGGATGCCGATCCGGCTGGTGCCGACGCCCCACATTCCCTGGCCAGTGCGCCACCCAATCGTGCCCCTACCGAGCGGTCGGAATTTTGGATCTGATAGCTGGCGCGCACATCGGCGCCGGTCAGGACCGGGGTCAGGGCATCCAGACAAACCCGATCGCCGAGCGCCGACGACGGCCGCTGCAGCGGAATCGACGCGACGAATCGGCGGGGCTCCGAGCCTTCATCGCTCAGCAACGGTGAAAGGTCCATGCGGTCGGGTCGTGGATCCCCCGTGATCCGCTGCGACAGCAGGTCCGTCCGACCGATCGCATCGTCGAGTCTTCGCAGGCCGAGGCCCGCCAGGATGTGACGGATCTCTTCGGCAACGTGCGTCAGATACGCCTCGAGCATTTCCGGCGTCCCGGCGAACTTCAAGCGCAATTCGGGACGCTGCGTCGCGATCCCGACCGGGCAGGTATCGAGGTGGCAGGTGCGCACCATGATGCAACCCTCGGCCAGTAGCGCCGCGGTGCCAAAGCTGTATTCGTCGGCGCCCAGCAGCGCGGCGATGATGACGTCGCGACCAGACTTGATGCCGCCGTCGACGCGCAGGCGAACCCGATCGCGCAAATCGTTGATGCGGAGCGTCTGTTGGGTTTCCGCCAATCCGATTTCCCACGGCATCCCGGCATTCTTGATCGACGACAGCGGGCTTGCCCCGGTCCCGCCGTCCATGCCGGCGATGTGCACGATGTCCGCCAGGCCCTTGACCACGCCTGCGGCGATCGTCCCGACGCCGGCTTCGGCGACCAGCTTGACGGAGACCGCTGCCAGGGGATTGACCTGCTTGAGGTCGTAGATCAGCTGCGCGAGATCCTCGATCGAATAAATGTCGTGGTGCGGCGGCGGCGAGATCAGGGCAATCCCTTGCTGGGTGTGGCGGAGCCTGGCGATCTCCTCCGTTGCCTTGTGGCCGGGCAGCTGACCGCCCTCGCCGGGCTTCGATCCCTGCGCCATCTTGATCTGCAACTCGTCGGCGAAGACGCAGTACTCGGGCGTGACGCCGAACCGCCCTGACGCCACCTGCTTGATCCGCGAGTTGCGGTCGATCGGCTGTCCCTTGGTGCGATACCGCGCCGGGTCCTCGCCGCCCTCTCCGGTGTTGCTCTTGCCGCCCAGCCGGTTCATCGCGATCGCGATCGTCTCGTGCGCCTCTGCCGCGATGGAACCGTGCGACATGGCGCCCGTTGAGAACCGCCGCAGGATCGCGTTGACGGGCTCAACCTCGTTGAGGGGAACGGGTGGGCCGGCCGGGCGCATCGCGAGCAGGTCCCTCGGATAGGTCGGGGGCCGGTCGTTGACCAGCCGGGCAAAGCGCTCATATGACGCATATCCATTTCCGTCCGGACCGGTCGCCACAGCGCGTTGCAGTGCGTGCGCCGCGGCCATCTCTCGTATTTCCCCTCCCGCCGCAACTGCCAGCGCCAACTCTTCGCCAGGGACCGCCTCGTGCAACGCGTCGACGACGTCCGGGTTGGTCGCGTGATATTCGGTGCCCTGCTTGTGATGCTTGAAGAAGCCGGGACTCTTGAGAGCCGGCGCGGCTGCGGCAAACCCCTCGGCATGCACCGCCAGTACCTGCTCGCCGACATTGGCGAAGGTCGCCCCGCCGACCGGGGAAGGCGTTCCGGCAAACGCGAAGTCGACCACGCCCTCATCGAGCCCGATGATTTCGAAAATCTGCGCCCCCTGGTACCCATCGAGCGTCGAGATGCCCATCTTGGCGAGCACCTTGAGCGTGCCGTCCTCGAGCGCTTTGACGTAATGCTCCTGGGCGCTGCGAGCATCGGCTTCCCCTTTGAGGTGGCCGGCTGACGCCACGGCCCTGATCGATGCCAGGCCGAGCCGCGGACAGATGGCCTGCGCCCCGTATCCGAGCAAGCAGACGACGTGGTGCACCTCGCGGGCTTCGTCGGTTTCGACCACCAGGCTCGTCAGCCCGCGCAGCCCGTGGCGCATCAGATGGTGGTGCACCGTTCCGACCGCGAGCAACGCCGGGATCGGCGCGCGCTCAGGGCCGGCGTCGCGATCGGACACGATCAGGATCGAGGCGCCGAAGCGGGCGGCGCGTTCGGCATCCTGTGCCAATCGCTCGCAGGCAGCCCGCAGGCCAGCCGGTCCGTCGGCAACCGGGAAGGTGGCGTCGAGATCACTGGACGCGAACGGGGTGCCCATGGCACGCACCGCTTCCAGCCCCGATGGATAGAGGACGAATGAATCCAGCTGGACCAGGCGCGCTGCGGCCGGTCCGCCCGAGAGTAGCGGCGCTGGCGGCCCGAGATAGCTCCGCAGGGACATGACGAGCCGCTCGCGCAGATGGTCGATCGGCGGGTTGGTCACCTGCGCGAAGCGCTGCTTGAAATAGCTGTAGAGAAGGCGCGGCGGCTGGGCCAGCACCGAGAGGGCCGTGTCGTCGCCCATCGAGAAAATCGGCTCCTTCCCCTGGGTGGCCATCGGTCGCAGCACGTAGGTGAACTCCTCTTTCGTGTAGCCGAAGCTGACCTGGCGCGCGACGAGGTCGGGCATGACCTCCTCGGTGGGTTCCCCGGGGTCGAGCGACTTCAGGTTGTCTTCCAGCCACCGGCCGTACGGTTCCTGCGCCGCGAGCCGGCCCTTGATGCTGTCGTTCTCCTCCAGGCGATCGCGCTCGGGGTCGACGCAGATCATCTCGCCGGGCCCGAGCTTTCCCCGCCGGACGCGGCCGTGCCCGTTGACGTCAATCGCGCCGGCTTCCGAGGCGCAGGCGATCAGGCCGTCCTCGCACACCGCGTAACGCAGCGGCCTAAGCCCGTTGCGGTCGAGCACGGCGCCGACCCGCGTCCCGTCGGTGAAGACCAGCCCGGCGGGCCCGTCCCAGGGCTCCATCAGGCAAGCGTGGTACCGATAGAAATCGCGGACCGCCGGATCGACGTCGAAGCCCTCCCAGGCTTCCGGCACCAACATCGCCAGCGACTGCCGGATGTCGCGGCCTCCCTGGACCAGGAGTTCGAGCGAGTTGTCGAGCATCGCCGAGTCGGAGCCGGTCTCATCGATGACGGGAACCAGCAAGCCCTCATCGGCCCATTGCCGGGCGCCGAGACGCCCCTCGCGGGCTCGCATCCGGTTGACATTGCCCTGGATGGTGTTGATCTCGCCGTTGTGGCAAAGCATGCGGAACGGCTGAGCCCGCTCCCACGAGGGGGCGGTATTCGTGCTGTAGCGCTGGTGGAAGATGGCAAAGGGAGCGACGAATCGCGGGTCGCGGAGGTCGGGGTAGAAGGCCGCAAGCTGATCGGCGGCGCACATCGCTTTGTAGGTCACGGTGCGAAACGACATCGACGCCACATAGGCGCGCAATCCCGCCGCCCGGACCGCTCGTTCGACGCGTTTGCGCGCCCGGTAGCAGCGAGCCTCGGCCTCGTTACCCGATACCGAACGCTCTGCAGCGATGATTGCCTGCTCGATCACCGGTGCCGTGGTGCGGGCCAGGTCACCAAGCGCATCGGGCTCGACCGGGACCGGGCGCCAGTCGATCAGGTCGAGCTGCTCCGCGCGACAGGCCTCATCGAAGAGCCGCCGGGTGAGCCGGCGCTGCTGGTAACCGTCCGCCGCCGGTGCGTTGGACAGGAAGACGACGGCGACCCCGAGCTTGACGGCCGGATCGACGTTGATGGCGGCGCGCTGCATCCAGTCGCGCAGGAAGGCATCGGGGATGGACAGCAGGAGACCAGCGCCATCGCCCGACCGGTGATCCGCGGCCACCGCTCCTCGATGACGGACACGATGAAGCGCTGCGAGGGCGGCGTCGACAATACTTCGGCTGGCTCGCCCTCCAGCGTCAGCGACGAAACCGATCCCGCAGGCGTCGTGCTCGTAGCGAGAGTCGTACAAGCCTGCGTGTCGCAAGATTCCAGCTACTGACGCTATCGGTTACCGCCGCTTCAAGCCACGGACGATTGCACCAAAAGGATGGCGCACCCTCGTACCCTCCACACAATCAGCGAGCTGAGCTTTACTCGCCCCCGTGAAGCGCACGCTGCGGGATCCGGTGCAGGCTGACCACGCCGTCGTCCGTCACCCGGACCAGCTCGCCGACCTGGACGCCGGCCCGCTGGTCTCGGGTCACGACGTTCGGCTGGATGACCAGCGTCATGTTCCGCTCGAAAACGAAGTCGGGTACCGGGCCGTGGCTGGTGCCGAGCGTTCGGAGGATCGGCGGTAGATACCCGCCACCATAGCCGTGGACGAGGTCGTCGCAGATCGTGAAGCCCTCGGCCTCGATCAACGATGCCGCCTGGACGACCGCCGCCGCTGAGACCCCGGGAGCGATGGTGCGGGCGACCGCGTGAAACGCCTGCCAGGCGACGTCGTGAAGAAGCCGATAGGTCTCGGTCAGCTCGGCCTCGACGGTTACCGTCCGAAGGACCTGGCCCGAGTATGCCGCGTAGGCCGCGCTCAGCTCGAGGATGATCACGTCGCCGGGTTGGAGTCGACGATCGGTGAGCTCCTGCTGCGGCACGATCCGATCGGGACTGGCCATGGGCGTCGAGCTCAAGTAGACGAAGTGCGGCTGCCCGCCGGCGCGGATCGCAGCAGCAAACGCCGCCGCCTGCAGCTCTAGCTCGGTGGCACCGGGCACGGCAGCGCGAACCAACGCGGCCAACGCCTGGTCCGTGATCCATGCTGCGCGCGCCATCCACTCGAGCTCTTCCTCACTCTTGACCAGCCGCAGCCGAAGAAAATCCGCCGTTGCATCGACAAAGGTCCTGTCGCCAAGGCGACCGACCAGCCGCTGGTGCTCGAGGTACGGCACCGGCCCGACCAGTCCCACCCGCAAGGTATGGGGCAGGCCAGCGAGCGCATCGGCAACCGCGTCGACCGAGCGCGCCCCGCCCCACCGGACATCGGCATGGGCCACGCGCTGCGCGTGCGGCACGTGGTTGAAATATTGGACGAACAGCATCGGGTCGCGGCCGGGCAGCCACACCACGTAGGCGTCCTGATGGCCGAGGAATCCCGCGAGGAAATGGATCTGCGCCTGTCCCTGCCTCGCATTCGCCGACGTGCCGAACACCACAAGGACGTCGAGGTGCTGATCGGCGCAGAGCTGGTCGACGGCGCGGCGCCGTCGCTGCCACTCGGCGGCTGAGCACCCCCCACCCCGACCCTCCCCCGCAAGGCCGGAGGGAGTATCAACCAAGCTTTTCTTTGAGCCAGTCGGCCATCAGCGGCCGGTACTTATAAGAGATGTTGTTGCAGACGTGCGTCCCATCCGGATACATCACCAGCGTGCCATTGGGCGCTTCGCGCACGATCCGCTCGGCGTCCGCGGGCGGAAACAGGCCGTCGCGTGCGCCGTGGATGACGAGCAGCGGCTGGGTGACCTTGTCGAGAATGCCCTCGAGGTTGAGGGTGTACGCCTTACGCCTGGCTTCGGCCTCGTCCGCGGACTTCGTATAGAAGATGTAGCCACCCTTGGTCAACGGATTGAGGTTGTCCCAGCATTCCCCGAGGTTGTAGGGCCCCGACAGTCCGACCACCGCACGCAACCGCTTCTCGTAGGCCGCCGCGCGCGGGCCGTAAATGGCGCCCATGCTGATCCCCATCAGGCCGATCCGGTTGAGGTCGACGCTCGGATTCCGGCGCTCGAGCTCATCGATCACGGGCGTGATGACCGACTCCCAGTTGACCCGGATCGGGAAATGCACGGAGTTCTCGGACTGGCCAGGGCCGTCGATCGTCAGGGTCGCCATCCCGCGTCGCAGAAACTCTTCCTCGATGAGAAAGAGCTCTTCCTTCGAGGAGTCCAGCCCCGGAACCAGCAAGATAAGTGGTGCGCGGTTGAGATCTCGGGGGCGGCGCAGATGGCCGGGAATGATGTGGCCCTCGAATGGGACCTCGAGCCGCTCTGCCGGCGGGTCGAGGTGCGGCAGGGTCTTGCGGTAGACGGCGACCGACCGGTCGCGTAGCTCGGCGTGCTGCCGCGGGTCTTCGAACCAGAGGAACTTTCCGAGGTGATAGCACCAGGACGCCCGCTGGTAGCCGGCAGCCGCGGAGACAGTGCGGCCGTGCTGCTCGGCCTCACGTCCGAGTGCCTCGTGCACCTCGCCCTGCGCCCGCCAGTTCGGGCCCCAGTCCTTCCATTCGGTGGTCTTCCCCACCGTTGCGTCGAAATCATTGACGTCGATGCCGTTGGCGACGAAGCGCGCCCGCCAGTGGTGGGCTGCGACCTGGACGCGGTTGCCGGCTTCTACTGTCAAGTGACTTTCTCCTTCACCTGTACGGCTTGGCTCAGACTGGACCCGAGGTCCTGTAGGAGGATCGCCGCGCAGTTGCGACCCGGAAGACCCGAGACGGATCCGCCCGGATGGGTACAGGCGCCGGTCTGGTAGAGGCCTTCGACCGGCGTTCGATACGTCGACCAGCCTTCGACCGGGCGGAAATAGCCGCTCTGGTCGGGCGTGCTCGCACCGCCGTGACACGATCCGCGCCAGTTCGCCGGATTGCGGCGTTCCATATCGAGCGGGCTTGCCACATTCCGACCGAGCACGATGCGCTCGGAGAGGTTGGTCGTCAGCGGCGCCAGCGCCTCGAACAGCCGGTCCGCCACCTGCTCTTTGACCTGGTCCCAATGCTGCGGACCTTCCGCGAGCTCGTAGGGGAGGAAGCTGATCAGCTTGAAGGTGTGCTTGCCCGCGGGCGCCCGGGAGGCGTCGATCACGGTGGGCGTGATCGCCAGGAACACTGGATCATCGAGGTCGAGCCGACCGCTGCGATAGGCGTTCAGCATTCGATGCAGCGAGCCCAGCGAATCGAGCCCGCCCATGGTGACGCTTTCCATCGGCCCGGCCTCGGTACGAAAGCGTGGCGCCTCGCTCAGCGCGTAGTGGGCGGCGAACATCGACAAGCTCGGTTTCCAGCGATCGATGCCGGCGCGGAACTGGGGCGTGAGGTTCGCCTCGCCAACGATGCCGGGCAGCTCCGCGATGTGGATGGTCGAGACGACGGCTTTCGAGGCGGCGTAGGTCGAGCCGTCGGCGGTCTCGACCCCGGTCGCCCGTCCACCCTCGATCACGATCCGGGTCACCGGCTTCGACGTCAGGATGGTCCCGCCGTTTTCTTCGATGATGCCGGCGAGCGCGAGGGGCAGACGGATCGACCCACCCTCGGGCAGGATCCAGGAAAAGCGCTGCCGTCCGGCCACCAGGGAAAACGCCAGCAGTCCCGTCTCCGGCTCATCCAGGGGCTGGAGCGTCATGAAGGCGATCCACGCGAAGAAGGCGCGGACGTGCTCCTCGCTGAAACGCTCCAGGATGATGTCGAGCGCCGTCGCACGGCGAATGTTCAGCATGCGCTGGCCGAGCTGGCTTGCCGCGGTGCGGGCGGCGACCTCGCGGGGCGGCCGCGGCGGATTCTCGCGCTCGTCGTTGACGATCGGCGCCATCGCCTGCCAGTCGTTGAGCAGCTCTCGGTATGCCTTCGCATCGGTCGACGAGAAGCGTGTCAGCTCGGCGCAGGTGCGGTCGAGGTCGCGCCACATCGTGATGCTGCGGCCGTCGCGGAACGGCATGGTGAACACCGGGTCCGGGTAGAGGTAGCGCAATCCGTACCGGTCGAGGCGCAATTCGTCGTTGCGCATCAGCGGATTGCTCTGGATCAGGTTGTGCGCCGTCGAGCACGGATCGTGGATGAAACCGGGGAGCGTCAGTTCTTCGCAGGTGGTGTCGCCGCCAATACGAGCCGCACCCTCCAGGACCAACACTTTGAAGCCGGCTTTCGCCGCGTAGGCGGCGGTCAGCAGGCTGTTGTGGCCGGCGCCGGCAACCACGATCTCCCACCCGTTCATGCCGTGGCGCCAAGGTAGAGGCGCCCAATCTCGGGATTGCTGAGCACCGCGGAGCCCAGCCCTTCCAGCCTCACGCGCCCGCTCTCCATCACGACGCCGTGGCTGGCCAGCCCGAGGCCGGAGCGCGCGTTCTGCTCGACGAGCAGGATGGTGCGGCCGGCCTGGTTCATGGCGCGAATGGTGTCGAAGACGATGGTGCGCGTCTTCGGATCCAGTCCCATCGATGGCTCGTCGAGGACCACGAGAGAGGGATCGAGCATCAACGCCCGCGCGAACTCGACGATCTTCTGCTGCCCTCCAGAGAGCGACGCGGCCGGCTCGTGGCGCCGCTCGCGCACGATGGGAAAGGTCTCGCATACGGCTTGCAGGCGACGGTCCACCAGGGCACGATCGCGCACGGTGTAGGCGCCCATGCGCACGTTCTCCCAGACCGTCATGGTGGGAAACAGGCTTCGCTCCTGCGGAACCTGGACGATCCCGCGACGCAGGATCTGCCGAGGGCTGAGCCCGGCAATCGAGTCGCCTCGGAAGCGAACGCCGCCAAGACGCGGTCGCAGCAAGCCGCTGACCACGCGCAGCACCGTCGACTTCCCGGCGCCGTTGGGCCCGACGATGCAGGTGATGGCGCCCTCCTCGACGGTGAGGTCGAGCTCGTGCAGGATATCGCCGCCGCCGTAGCCGGCGGTCACTCCCTGCAGCTCGAGCAAGGCTCCCACCTCAGGTCCCCAGGTAGGCGTCGAGCACGGCTGGGTTCTCGCGGACCTCTTTCGGCTTCCCCTTGGCGATCGCGCGGCCCTGGTCCAGCACGATCACCTCGTGGCAGAGATTCATCACAAACCCCATGTTGTGCTCGACCAGCAGGAAGGTCGTGCCCTGGGCATTGAGCTGCCGGAGGCGTTCCGCGATCCGTTCGAGCAGGGCCGGGTTGACGCCGCCGGCCGGTTCGTCGAGCAGCACCAGCTCCGGCCCGGCCATCATCACCGCGGCGAGCTCCAGCAGCTTGCGTTGCCCGTAGGACAGCGCGCCGCCGATCGTGCCCGCGACCTGGCTGATGTCCATGAACGCCAGCATCTCCATCGCCCGCTCCTTCTCGTGCCCCCATTGCCCGCGCGAGAGGAGCGCCCGAAGTCCGGCGCGGCGCACCGGCACCAGCATGTTCTCGAGCGCGGTCAGCCGCGGAAAGATGCGGGCCAGCTGGAAGGTGCGTCCGATGCCGAGTGTGTAGATCCGGTCAGGGCCGAGGCCAGCGATCGACCGGGCTTTGAAGCGCACCTCGCCGCCATCGGGCGCAATGAAGCCGGTCACCAGGTTGAACACGGTCGTCTTCCCCGAGCCGTTCGGACCGATCAGCCCGGTGATGCTGCCGGCCGGGACCGAGAGCGAGCAGGAGTCGACCGCCACGACGCCGCCGAATCGCTTGGAGAGGTCCTTGACCTCGAGCAGGCTCACGGGCCCATCTGGCGCCGGCGGCGCCAGCCGCGAAACAAGTCCGTGACCGAGGGCACGATGCCCCGCGGCAACAGAAGGATCACGATCAGGAAGACCGCCGCGTAGAAGAGAAGGTAGAGGCGGCTGGCCCCGAATCGGTACGCAAACTCTAGCTGCGCCGGCTCGAGCAGCAGCGCGCCGATCACCGGCCCGCTCAGAGTCCCCAGGCCGCCGAGAAAGGCCATCAGCACCATCGAAATGCCGATGAGTGGGTCGACCACGAACTGGGGGTAGATGTACGTCATGTAGTAGGCGAAGACGCTGCCGATCATCCCTACCAGCGCCGCGCTGATGACGAACGCCGTCAGCTTGAAGGTGCGAGTCGGGACGCCGACCGCGAGCGCCTTGTCCTCATCGTCACGGATCGCCAGCAACCCGAGGCCGAACTTGGAGCGGCGGATCCACCAGGACAAGACCAGGGCAATGATCGCCAGCGCCAGCATCGCGTAGTAGAAGGGCGTATTGAAGAAATCACCGCCCCACTCGCGGGGGTAGGGAAGGCCCAGGCCGGCACCGCCCCCGGTCACCTTGACGAGGTTCTCGGCCAGCAGTTGGACGATGAACATGAAGGCAATGGTGACGATGACGAAGGTCGCCGCTCGCGTACGCAAGGCGACCCAGCCAATCCCCACCGCGAGCGACGCGGTGAGCAAGCCGGCAACCGGCACCAGTAGGAACGGTGCGTATCCCGGCGTGATGTTGAGGTGGACGAGGAGCAGCCCGAAGGCGTACGCGCCGAAGCCGAAGAACGCCGCGTGACCGAGCGAGATGTAGCCGGTATAGCCGCCCATGATGTTCCAGGCGGTCGCCAACCCGACGAACATTACGGTGAAGACGGCTTTGTCAGTCGTCGCCGGGTCGGGCGCGATCGCGGGCAGAAGGAGCGCGACGACCGCCAGGACGGCCAGCCCCAGCGCCTTGAACGCGGCCGTCCGGTTAATCCTCGTCACAAGCGATCCGGGTCCGGTCATATGCGATCTCGCACGCGTGTACCGTACAAGCCTTGCGGCCGAACGATGAGGACGGCGATCAGGATGACAAAGAAGACGAAATTGGCCCAGACCGGCGAGATCACGACGGCGGTGATGTCCTCGGTGACCAGCATGATGAGCGCCGCGATGATGGCGCCCCGCAGGCTGCCCAGGCCGCCGAGCACGATGATGGTCAGCAGGCGCGAGATCAAGTCGTAGTGGCTGTTGGGATTGAACGCATTCGTGACGCCGAAGACCACGCCGCCCGCGGCGGCGGTGGCAACGCCAAGGCCGAAGGCGAGGGCCGCGACGCGGTCGACGTCGACTCCGACGAGTTGGGCAGCCGTCCGGTTCAGCATGGTGGCGCGCACCGCGCCACCGAACGATGTCCGGTAAAGCACCAGGAACAGCGCGCCGAGGATGGCGAGGCAAAGCACGAAGCCGAAGACGTAGACGTAGGTGATGTGAAAGCCGAAGACCTCGAAGCTGGCGGTTTCGTACCACGCCCGCAGCTGCTGGTAGTTGGTGGTAAAGATGTAGCCGAGGACGCCCTCGATGCCCAGGGCGAGCGCGTAGGTGACGAGCACCGACAGTGCTTCGCGGTCCGTCTTCAGCGGGCGGATGAAGACCAGCTGCAGTAGCACTCCCAGCGCGAACATCACCGGCATGGTCACGACAAGGCTGAGGAAGGGGTCCATATGCAAGGACCGGAAGAGCGCGAAGCTGAGGTAAGCGCCCAGGATAACGAGCGCGCCATGGCCGACGTTGATGATGCGCATCACGCCGAAGATCAGGGTGAGGCCGGATGCCATCAGGGCATAGACGCCGCCCGTCAGGATACCGAGCACCGCCGCCTCGAGGATCAGGCTCATCGCCGGATCGAGCGAAGAAGACGGGACGGCGGCCTGCTGGTCACCGTCCCCTCAGCCGATTTAAGGCCAGTTGGGCTTCGGGTACTGGGGCTTGGCCGCGGCCACGCTCGCGGGATAAACAAAGATCGCCTGCCCACCCTGCCACTGTTCGATGTAGACGCCGACGCCACCCTGCGGCTTGCCCACGCTGTCGAACGACATCGGCCCCTGGATCGTCTGGTACGTGCCGGAGTGCAAGGCGGTGATCAGGGCTTTGTTGTCGATGCTGTTCGCCTTCTGCGACGCCTGGTCGACCACCTGCCCGACACTGTAGGCCTCGGCGGCGTCGGCGCTGATGTCGCCGAACGCGCCGCCGTACTTGGCCACGAACCCGATGGCGAATTTGTCGTTGCCGTATGCCTTGGCGGCCGGGGTCCAGCCGGCGGGCACCATAATCCCCTCCGTGTTCTTGGCGCCGACCTTGTCGGCGAAATCCTTGCCCTGGTCGGGACCCGTCGTCTCGATCATGGACTTTGGGTTGTAGTGCTGTTGTTGGAAGACCTTCGCAAAGGCGACCGCGTCGGGTTCTTGCGTCCCGAGGATGACGACGTCGGCGTTGGCATGGATGACTTGTAGAGCGAGCGGCGACCAGTCCGTCGTTTCAGCCGGGTACACCTTGTACGAGGCGGTGGTAACCCCGCCCGCTTCGAGCAGGCTCTTGGCCTTGTCGACTTGGGGCTGCGTGAATGGATCATCCTGGGTCGCGTAGGCGGCCGTCTTCGGTCGCTGGCCGCTGGGCAACGACAGCAGGAATTTCGTGTAGCTGACCAGGTTGTCTTCGACCGCGGCCGGCTGCACGAAGAAGATGGAATGTAGGCCCTTCGCGAAGACCGCTGGTCCGCCGCCGGCCGGCTCCGGGAAGGCGTAGCCGTAGCGATCGGTGACGACCGAGGCCGGGATGGTGAGCAGCGAACTGAACGGCCCGAAGACCAGCGCCACCTTGTCCTGGGTGATCAGGCTCTGGTAGTTGGTGACGACCTGCGATGTGCTGCTGGCGTCGTCGACGTATTTCATGGTGACCGGGTGGCCGAGCAGGCCGCCTTTGGCATTGACGTCCTGGGCCCACAGGTCGTAACCCTGCTTCAGGGCCTTTCCGTCGCCGGAGAAGTCGCCGCTGAACGACAGCGAGACACCGATCGTGATCGGCGCCGCCGGCGCCGGTGTGCCGCTCGCATTGTTCGACGAGGTGCCGCACGCCGAAAGTACTAGGGCGAATCCCGCCGCGATCATCGACACGGGCTTGCGCATGCTCCCTCCCTTCCTGTCGAAGCCGATTGAACCAATGGGCGGCGTTAAGTTTGTGCCTTTGTTCCTTGCGTTGAACAAACGATTGCTCTATGTTAGGCACGGGTGAAAGGGTTGTCAATGAGGACGTGGGGATGCCGGTAACGCTCAAGGAGCTGGCCGCGCGCGCCCAGGTCCACCCCTCCACCATCTCGCGGGTGGCCAACCACGACCCCAAGCTGAGGATCGCCCCACCGACCCGGATGCGGATCGAGGCACTGCTGCGCGAAACCGAGTACCGGCCCAACGGCGTCGCCCGTGGGCTCAAGCTACGCCAGACGCTGGTGCTGGCGGTCGTCATCCCGGACATCACCAATCCCTTCTTCGCCGCCCTTTTCCGCGGCGTGGAAGACGCCGCGTCGCCGCGCGGCTACAACGTCCTGCTCTGCAATACCGACGGCAGCCCAGCACGCCAGCGCTCGCACCTGCAGAGCCTGCACGCCCGCCGGGTTGACGGCGTCATCATGGCGAGCAGCTTTCTCAAGGATCCGACGGTGCGCTGGCTACGGCACCAGGGCATTCCGTATGTCCTGGTCAATCGCTTCAGTGACGAGGGCCAGGACCCGTTCGTTGGATCGGATGACCTGGTCGGCGGCCGGCTCGCCACCGAGCACCTCATCGAACTCGGCCACCGTCGAATCGGACACCTGGCCGGCAAGCTGACCGTGAGCACCGGGGTGATGCGACGGCGAGGATACCTGGCCGCGCTCGCGGAGCGCGGACTAACAGCGGACCCACGGCTCGTGGTGGAGTCGGGTTACACCGAGGACGGCGGCGCGCGGGCGGCGGAGCGCCTGCTCGCGCTCCCCGATCGCCCGACCGCCATCTTTGCCGTCACCGACATGACGGCCGTCGGCGCCTTCGGTGTCGCCCGCCGCATGGGCGTTCGCATCCCGGAGGACCTTGCAATCGTCGGCTACAACGACATCCCGCTGGCGACCCGGATGGTCCCTACCCTGTCGACGGTCCATGTGCCCATCCACCATTTCGGCGCCGCCGCGGCGCGGTTGTTGCTGGAACAGATCGAGACCGGCGAGCCGTCCCTTCGACGCGTGATCTTCAACCCGGAGCTGATCGTCCGCGGCTCGTCCGTTGCCGGCGCCGCCAGCGCGGCGAGCCCGCAGCCTATGCCCACGTTTGCAACCGAATGAGGAGACTGCCACATGACCGCTGCCAATTCTGACCACCGCACCATTGGCTGGATCGGTACCGGACGAATGGGGTTCGCGCTCGCCTCGCGCCTGCTCGAGCATGGCTGCGACCTCTCGGTTTACAACCGCACCCGTTCAAAGAGTGAGCCGCTCGCGACGAAGGGGGCGCGCCTGGTTGATCGGCCGGCAGACCTCAGCGATCGCGACATCGTCCTGACCTCGGTCGCGGGGTCGAAGGACTTTACCGAGGTGATGACGGGGCCGCAGGGACTGCTGGCGAACGGCGGCCGGGTCCCCTCGATTGTGATCGATACGTCCACCGTCTCGATGGACGCCTCGCAGGCGATTCGCGCGACGGCGGCGCGACTCGGGTCGGCGCTGCTCGCAGCGCCGGTCAGCGGCAACCCGAAGGTCGCCCGTGCCGGCAAGCTCAGCCTGGCGGTGTCGGGACCTCGCCCGGCGTTCGAGCAGGCGCTCCCCTACTTAGAGATGTTGGGCAAAAGCGTCACCTACGTCGGGGATGGCGAGACCGCCCGGCTGGTAAAGATATGCCACAACCTGATCCTGGGCGTGGTCACCCAGATCCTGGCCGAGACCACCGTGCTGGCCGAGCGCGGCGGGATCGCCCGGGCCGACTACCTCGAGTTCATCAACGGCAGCGTGATGGGGTCGATCTTCAGCCGCTACAAGACGCCGGCCTTCGTCAATCTCGATTTCACGCCGACCTTCACCGGCCACCTGCTGCGCAAGGATTTCGAGCTCGGGCTGGATGCCGCCCGCCAGCTCAACGTCCCGCTCCCGCTGGCGGCGCTCACGCACCAGGTCGTGGTCAGCCTGATCGGGCAAGGCCTGGGTGACGTCGATTTTGCCGCGCTCCTCGAGCTCGAGGCTCGGGGGGCCAACCTGACGCTCAAGCCCGAGCATCGCGAGATGTCCGATGGTCTCGAGCCGCCGGCCCCACCCACCGCATGACCTGGGGAGCGAAGCGCCGTTGCTTCCACGGTCTGCGCCAGCTTCGGCATCGCCGCCCCGCCCCCACCCCTCACTCTACGGCCTTGCAAACGTTTGCGCCAGACCCGGTTGGTTAACAAGGGGTTAACGTGTGCTCAGGCGGTAAAACGCCAGGGCGATGCAACCGAGGGGCGGCGGGGCGAGCGGGCGGAAAAAGCCTGGGGAGCGGAGGATCGTGACCCTCGAGGATGTCGCACGTGCGGCAGGGGTGCATTACTCGACTGTTTCCCGAGCCCTCGATCCGGCCACGGCCCGACAGGTCAACGTCGTGACCGGAAAACGCGTCCAGGCGGTCGCCAAGCAAATGGGCTACCACAAAGACATGGTGGCCAGCGGACTGAAGCGAGGGCGGACCCACACGGTGGCCGTGGTGGTCGGCGACCTTGGCAATCCAAACGTGGCTCCACTGCTTCGGGGGATCTCAAACCAGCTCGAAGCTGCGGGACTGATGCCGCTCATCGTCGAGACGCAGAACGACCCGGCACGTCTCGAGCGGATCCTCAATCACCTGCTTAGCCGTCGGGTCGACGCCGTCATCGTGACCGCGGCCCGACTGGGTGACGGACCGACGCTGCGGCGCATCCGCCGCCGGGGCATCCCCGTGGTCCTTGCGGTTCAAACGGTCCCGGGAGTCCGCTTGCCGGCCTTCACCAACGACGACATCCTGGGCGGCTCGCTGGCCGCCCAACATCTCCTCGCGCTCGGGCATCGGCGGGTCGCTCAACTGCGCGGGCCGGCCGACATTTACTCCTGCCACCAGCGCGCCCAGGGATTCAGCCAGACGATCGCGGCCGGCGGCGCGACCGAAGTCGTCCTCCGATCGACCGGTCCAATGGGTACAGCCGAAGAGGGGGGTCGCCTGATGAAGCAGCTCCTCGATAGCAAACGCGCCATGCCAACCGGCATCTTCGCCCATCACGACCTGATGGCTTTCGGGGCGCTGTCCGTCGCCGAGGAACGCGGGCTGGTATGTCCCAGGGACTTTTCGATGGTCGGCTACAACGATTTGCCGAACCTCGAGCGCATGGTGCCGCCGCTCACCTCGGTCCGCTTACCGCGCGAGGAACTTGGCCGTCTCACCGCCGAGGTCATGGTCGAGATGCTTTCCTCGGCGAACCGGCCTCCGGCATCGCGCAAACTCGCCCCCACGCTGGTGGTGCGGCAATCGACCGGGCCGCCTCGCGATTCGCGTTAACCGACTAGCAAGGCGGTTTCCGGTCCGCGGCATCGATGTAAGGACCTCAAACGTTTGCGGCAAATCAGACCGGTTAACAACGGGTTAACGTGTGGTCAGGCGGTCAACCGCCTGGGCGAATGCAGCGAAGGGGCGGCGGGGCGAGTGGGCGCGAAAGGCCTGGGGAGCGGACGATCGTGACCCTCGAGGACGTCGCACGCGCGGCAGGGGTGCACTACTCGACGGTCTCCCGAGCCCTCGATCCGGACAAGGTCGGCCGGGTCAACGCAGCGACACAAAAGCATGTCGAGGCCGTCGCCCGTCGGATGGGATACCGGCGCGACATGGTAGCCAGCGGACTCAAGCGAGGGCGAACCCACACCGTGGCCGTGGTCGTCGCCGACCTGAGCAACCCGTTTATCGCCCCTGTCCTGAGGGGGATCGCCAACCGGCTGGAGTCAGCTGGCCTCATGTCGCTCATCGGGGAAACCCAGGATGACACCGCGCGCCTCGAGCGCATCCTCGAGCACCTGCTGAGCCGCCGGGTCGATGCGATCATCCTCACCGCGGCGAGAATCGGCGACCGCCCGGTCCTTCGCCGAATGAAACGGCAGGGCGTCCCCCTGGTGCTTGCGGTCCGGAACGTTCCGGGGATCCGGCTGCCGGCGTGCACCGACGATGAGGTGCTCGGCGGGACGCTGGCGGCCCGTCACCTGCTCGGGCTCGGCCATCGGCGGCTGACCCAGCTGCGCGGACCCATGGACATCTACTCCATCGTGGAACGTGCGGAGGGCTTCAGTAAGGCCGTCGCGGCGGCCGGCGCCGTCGAGGTGAACATGCTGCATGCGACCGGGATAAGCCCCACGGCCGAGGAAGGCAGCCGTTTGATGCGCCGCCTCCTCGACAGCAAGCGCCCGCTTCCGACCGCCGTCTTCGCGCACAACGACCTGATGGCCATCGGCGCGCTCGCCGCCTTGAAGGAACGCGGCCTGCGATGCCCCGAGGATATGTCTGTGATTGGCTATCACGACCTACCGCAGGTCGACCGGATCACGCCGCCACTGACCACGGTCCGCCAACCTCAGGAGGAACTGGGCCGCACCGCCGCGGAGATGACAATCGGCATCCTCGATGGTCAGCGGCCACCCCTACAAGTTCGTCGCCTCGCTCCCTCACTGGTCATCCGCGAGTCCACCGCGCCGCGTTGACGCACACGTCAGTCGCATTGTGCGCGACGAGCACGCTACTCTAAGGGCGCGGATGGCAGGGACGAAGGCGGACTTCACCGTCACCTCGGTGCCGGCGCCTGGTCGCATGGCGGTGGATTGGGAAGAGCGTGTCGACTTCCGCCGCCTGAATGAGTACCGGTTGGGGCGGGCTCGCCAGGCAATCGCGAACGCCGGGCTGGGCGGCGTGCTGGTATTCGACATGAACAACATCCGCTATATCACCAGCACCACCATCGGCGAGTGGGCCCGGGACAAGGTAGCGCGCTTTGCCCTGCTGACGCGCACCGGGGATCCCATCCTCTGGGACTTCGGCTCCGCCGCCAAGGCGCATCGATTGCACGCGCCGTGGCTGCGGCCGGAGAATTCGCGGGCGGGGATGACCGGCTTGCGCGGATCGGTCGCGCCCGAGGCCGGCCTCTCTGATGACGTCGCCAAAACGGTGAAAGAGCTGATGCGCGAGCAGGGCGTCGCCGGCGAGCCGCTCGGTGTCGACATCGCCGAGATCCCGATGGTGTTCGCCTTGCAGAACTGCGGCATCAAGGTGGTCGATGCCCAGCAGGCGATGCTCGACGCCCGCCAGATCAAGTCGAAGGATGAGATCACGTTGCTCAGCATGTCGGCGGCACTGGTGGACGGCGTCTATCAGACGATCTATGAAGTGCTCAAGCCCGGCATCCGCGAGAACGAGATCGTCGCCATCGCCAATAAGCAGCTCTACGACATGGGCTCGGACGATGTCGAGGCGATCAACGCCGTCTCCGGCGAGCGCTGCAGTCCGCACCCACACGTTTTCTCCGATCGCCTCATCCGGCCCGGCGACCAGGCCTTCTTCGACATCATCCAGTCCTACAACGGGTACCGGACGTGCTATTACCGGACCTTCAACGTCGGCCGCGCGACGCAAAGCCAGCGCGACGCGTACAAGAAGGCGCGCGAGTGGATCGATGCCGGGATCGAAATGGTCAAGCCGGGTGTCACGACCGACATGATTGCGAAGACATGGCCAAAGGCGCAGGATTTCGGCTTCGACAGCGAGATGGAGGCCTTCGGCTTGCAGTTCGGCCACGGCCTCGGCCTGGCGCTGCACGAGCGGCCGATCATCAGCCGCCTGAATTCGCTGGATCACCCGGTCGAGCTGAAGGAAGGGATGGTCTTCGCGCTGGAGACGTATTGTCCGGCGTCCGACGGCCACTCGGCGGCGCGCATCGAGGAGGAAATCGTGGTGACGGCGACGGGTCACGAGGTGATCACCCTCTTCCCCGCCGAAGAGCTCGTGATTGCGAACGCCTATTGAGTACCCGGGTCGAAAAACCGGCGGCGACTGAGATCGATCGCCCGACGCGGCTGCGCCTCTATCAATTGATGGTCGAGCTGCGCGACTTCGAGCAGCGCGCCTACGAGCTCTTCCTCGAGAACCTGGTGCGCGGCACGAGCCACCTGGCGCTCGGCCAGGAAGCGATTGGTGCCGGATACGGGGTGGCGATGCGGCCCGACGACTACACGTTCTGCACCTATCGGGGCCACAATCACACGCTGGCGCGAGGGGCGTCGATGGCCGCCGCGCTGGCCGAGCTGATGGGGCGTGGCAATGGCATGCTCCACGGCAAGGGCGGTTCGATGCACCTGACCGATGTGAAGCACGGGGCGATGGGCTCGTATGCAATCGTCGGCGCGCATCTGCCGATCGCGGCCGGGGCCGCTTGGTCGGCGCAGGTGCGCAAGTCGGGCCAGGTCGCCGTCTGCTTTTTCGGCGATGGCACCACGAACATCGGCGCCTTCCACGAGGCCTTGAATCTCGCGGTGGTCTGGAAGCTGCCCGTGGTGTTCGTCTGCGAGAACAACCTGTATATGGAGTACACGCCGATCGAGGCCGTGACCGCCGTCAAGCATCCGGCCGCCGACCGCGCCTCGGCGTACGGGCTGGAGTCGATCCTCGTCGACGGCAACGATGCCGATGTCATGCATGACATCGCGCGCCAAACGATCGGCAAGGCGCGCGCCGGCGGTGGACCCTCCCTGGTCGAAGCGCTGACCTATCGCCATGGTGGACACTCCCGCGCCGATCCCGCCAAGTATCGTCCGGAAGCGGAGGTGCGCGAGTGGATGGCGCGCGACCCCATCAAGCGCTACCGTGGGCGTCTGCTCGATGCGGGTATCGGCGAGGCGGAGATCCGGGAGATCGAGACGCGAGCGCAGCAGAAAGTGGATGCCGCGACCGAAGAGGCACGCAACGGCGCGCCGGCGAACGTCGACGAAATCGAAAGCCAGGTGTGGAGTGACGGGAGCGCGCGATGGCGGAACTGAGCTACCGGGAGGCGATCGCCGCGGGGATCGCCCAGGAGATGGCGCGCGATCCGATGGTCTATTTCATTGGCGAAGACATCGGCGCGGCCGGTGGGGTGTTCAAGGCAACGGTCGGGTTGTTCGAGCAGTTCGGACCAGACCGCGTGCGCGACACGCCGATCTCGGAGCAGGCCATCATCGGCGCGGCGATGGGCGCGGCGATGACAGGGTTGCGACCGATCGCCGAGATCATGTTCTCGGACTTCCTCGCCACCTGCTGGGACATGATCGCTAACCAGATCGCCAAGACGCGATACATGACCGATGGCCAGGTGTCTCTCCCGCTGGTGATTCGCACGGCCAACGGCGGCGGCACGCGCTTCGGGGCCCAGCACTCGCAGAGCCTCGAGAACTGGGCGATGGCGGTTCCCGGCTTGAAGGTGGTGGCACCGTCGAACCCCGCCGACGCCAAAGGCCTGCTCGCCGCCGCGATTCGCGACAACGATCCGGTCCTCTTCTTCGAGCAGAAGTCGCTGTACGGCGTCAAGGGCACCGTCCCCGATGGCGAGCACGTCGACACGCTCGGCAGCGCGAAAGTGCTGCGCAATGGCAAGGACTGCACGATCGTCGCGCTGGCGGCGATGGTGCCGAAAGCGATGTCGGCAGCCGAGCAGTTAGCGGCCGACGGCATCGAGGCCACCGTTGTCGACGTCCGCAGCCTGGTCCCGCTCGACACCCGGACGATCCTTGGCGAAGTCGTCAAGACAGGCCGCCTCTTCACGGTCGAGGAGAACCCGCGGCTCTGCGGATGGGGAGCCGAGATCGCGTCGCTCGCCGCCGACGAGTGCTTCGATGACCTGGATGGGCCGATCGTCCGCATCACCACCCCGCACGTCCCCCTGCCCGCTGCGGATGTGCTCGAAGACGCCGCCATGCCCTCCGTCGAACGGATCGTTGAAACCGTGCGAAAATCAATGCGATGACCCCTGTCAGTGAGCTGATCTCCGTTCGGCATACCGACCTCTATATCGGCGGATCCTGGCGTCCGGCTTCCGATCAGCAACGCATCGAGGTCACCGATCCGGCGACCGCGGAGGTGATCGCCACCGTCGCGAGCGCCTCGGTCCAGGATGCGCTGGCTGCCGTCGACGCCGCGTCCGAGGCATTCCGGCCCTGGGCGGCCAGGCCGCCACGGCAGCGTGCCGAGATCCTGCGCAAGGCCTTCGAGCTGATGATGCGCGACCAGGAAAAGCTGGCCGAGCTCATGGTGCGCGAGAACGGCAAGCCGATGGTCGAGGCACGCGGCGAGGTCGCCTATGCCGCCGAGTTCTTCCGCTGGTTTTCTGAAGAAGCGGTGCGCAACATCGGCGCGGTATCGATCTCGCCCAGTGGCACCAATCGGATCCTCGTCGAGCACCAGCCGATCGGCGTCTCAGTGCTGGTCACGCCATGGAACTTCCCGGCGGCGATGGCCACCCGCAAGATCGGCCCGGCGCTGGCCGCTGGTTGCACCGTCATCCTCAAGCCGGCATCCGAAACGCCGCTCACGGCGCTGGCCGTCGCCGACCTGCTCGAGCAGGCGGGCGTACCCAGGGGCGTCGTCAACGTGATCCCCTCGAAACGCTCGTCAGAGGTTGTGAAGGCAATGCTCAAGGACCCGCGCGTGCGCAAGCTCTCCTTCACCGGGTCGACCGAAGTCGGCCGCATCCTGCTGGCGCAGGCCGCGGAGAACGTGATCAGCTGCTCTATGGAGCTGGGCGGCAACGCGCCCTTCATCGTGCTCGCCGACGCCGATCTCGACGCCGCGCTGGAAGGCGCGTTGGTGGCGAAGATGCGCAACACCGGCCAGTCATGCATCGCCGCCAACCGGTTCTACGTCCAGGCGCCGATCGCCGAGAAATTTTCGACCATGCTGGCACAAGCCATGGGTGCGCTGCCGGTGGGCTCGGGGATGGACCCGAACGTCAAGGTCGGCCCGGTCATCAATCAACCGGCACGCGAGAAGATGCTCGCCCTGGTCGACGAGGCGGCGGGTCACGGCGCTCGATTGCTGACCGGCGGGAAAGCATCTAACCGCGCCGGCTACTTCGTCCCGCCGACGGTCTTGAGCGAGGTCCCGCCCGATGAGCACATCCTCAAGGAAGAAATCTTTGGGCCGATCGCACCGGTCGTCACCTTCCGCGAGGTCAACGAGGCGATCGAGTTCGCCAACAGGACCGACCGCGGCCTCGCTTCCTACGTCTACACGCGGGACCTGGCGAAAGGGTTGGCGATCGCCGAGGCAATCGAGTCCGGCATGGTCGGTCTGAACCGCGGCTTCATCTCCGATCCCGCGGCCCCGTTCGGCGGCGTGAAGCAAAGCGGCGTCGGCCGGGAAGGCTCACACGAGGGGCTGATGGAGTTCCTCGAAACGAAGTACATCGCCACGAACTGGTAATTTCGTCCTCGGGTAGGCAGCGAGATCTAACCAGGGACTGACAGTTGCTGGGACCAGTGGTAGCCGCCATCGGTTGTCGCAACGATGACATCGTCGCCATTGCCGTCTCCGATGAGCACCCAGCCTGTGGAGGTGCTGACGAAGGCGGCATCAATCGTTGGGGGCACGCCGGTGACCTTCCCCGTGCTCTTCAACGTGGCGCCGCCGTTGGTCGCGATCATGCAATAGGCAGCGATGGCCGGCGGCGTGTCACCAACGAAGACCGCATCGGCCGCATCGACGACGCTGAAGCTC
>DATNMN010000188.1:0-2806 GCA_035602295.1 Candidatus Dormiibacterota bacterium
AGCCTGATTCGGGAGCGCCGCGCCGCCTGAGCTGGGCGGCTCAGGCTCGCCGGCCTTGGTCGCAAACTCCACCTTCGCCTGCGGGGGCGGTGGCACCCGGTGACCGAAGATGCCGCCGAACCACATCAAGAAGCCAAAGGCCACGCCACGAAACTCGCTCGTGCGCCAGTTGTCGCCGTAGCGATAGCGCTCGAACCAGCGGAAGGCGAGGAAGGCCACCACGCTGATGGCGACGATGGCGACGAGCACCGGGAGCATGACGCAAGCCTACTTCAATAATGTCGGGGCGCCGGGATTCGAACCCGGGATCTCATGCTCCCAAAGCATGCGCGTTAGCCAGGCTACGCTACGCCCCGCGTGCTGGATTTTACGTTGCTTGCGGCATTAGCCGGCGGAAGTTGGCGGAACGGCCAGCTGCTGCGACCAGTGATAGCCGCCGTCGGCCGTTGCCGCGATCACGTAGTCGCCGCCGGCGTTCCTGGTCAAGACCCACCCCGCGGTGACGCTGGTAAAGGCCGCCGCGAAGGTTTCGGGGGCATTGTCGATACGGCCGGTCCGGCGTAGCGTCGCGCCGCCATTGCTGGCGATGACGCACTGCGCCACGTTGGTCGCGGGCCCGTCGCCGACGAAGACGGCGTCCGCTGGGTCCACGACGCTGAAACTTGGCGGATAGGTATCGGGTCCAGCCGGCACGCCGGGCAGGATCTGCCCCTCCGACATGGCTTCTTTCAGGACGGCCTTCCAACTCGATCCGTCCACGGTGGCGTAGGCAATGTACGGGCTGTGGCTCATGCCGCTTTGGCCTCCCAGGAAAAGCACCCAGAGTGCGTGCGGCGCCGCACACTCGATCAGGGTCACTTGCGGCAGACCCGGCTGCCGGTCCGGCCTTGGCAACGCGAGGCTCCACGTCGACCCCTGCTCCGTCAATAGAACGAGGTAGACGCCATCCGGCGTTCCGACCCATACCTGCGCCGCGTCGGTGAAGCATACGGTTTGCGGGTTCGATGGCCCGCCGTGCGTCCTCCAGGTCGCCCCACCGTCGTACGTGACGACCAGCGTCGCCGCGTCGTGCGGCACCAACCATCCGTGGATCTGCTGCGGGTCGGTCCCGCCGGCAATCCCCCAACCCAGGGCGGGGCTGATGAAATGCACCGACCGAATCGGCGCGGGCGGCTCGCCCAGCTGGTGCCACGACCGGCCACCATCGGTAGTGCCGAGCAGCGACCGGGTCGCTACCGCCCAGCCGGTGGTCGCGCTGATGAAGTCGACGCCGACGAATTCCTCAGTGGATGCGTACTGTTTGCCCCAGTGCGCCCCGTCGGCCGTGGAGTAGATGGCGTGCGCGCCGACCGCCCAACCGAGACGCGACCCAACCATCTGGATGGCCCCCAGCGCCGGCACAAATGTCGGGTCGATGCCGGACGGTGTCGGTGTCGCGCTCGGTGAGTCGGACGGCGATGGCGTGGGCGAAGGTGTTGGCGTTGGCGTTGCTGTCGGTGAATCGCTGGCGGACGGCGTATCGCTCGCGGACGGCGATGCGCTGGCGCTCGGGGTCGGTGTCAGTTTGGTCGCCGACGCCGATGTACAGCCTGCCAGGATGACTGCGATCAAACTGGTCGCGCCGAATAGGGCGAGGTGACGGGGCATGGTGATGCAACGGTAGGAGCCGGCACGTCGTGCGGCCCGAAGGTCTGCTAAAATGCGCTCGAGGCATATGGCATACGCTCAGAGCGAAGACGCAAGTTCGATTCGACTGGCGCTCGGTGTCATCCTCCGCCGTCGACGCCAGGAAGCCGAGCGGTCGCTAACCGAGCTGGCCGAGGCCGCGGAACTCTCCCCGGCGTACCTGTCGGAAGTGGAGCGAGGACTCAAAGACGTCTCGATGGAGCGTCTCCTCGCGATTGCACGAGCTCTGGAGGTCCCCGTCGCCGACCTGTACCTCGACCTGGCGCGATCGCTCGGGAGCCGTGAGGCGATGTCGCAGCAGCGCAGCTGGCCAGACGATCCCCGGATGCAGCTGCGAATTGCCACCGCGACCCTTCGTCCGCAAGCTTTGCGTAGCGTTGCGCATTTCAGCTTGTACCTGGCCGCGACGCAGGCGACACCGCCCAGACGGCGGATCGGATTCAATCTCGACCGGTAAGGAGGATCTTTTCATGGCGCTTGTGCCCAATGTCGTCGAGACCACTGCGCGCGGCGAGCGCGCCTACGATATCTATTCGCGTCTGCTGCGAGACCGGATCATCTTTCTCGGCAGTGAGATCGATGACGACCTGGCGAACCTCGTGATCGCGCAGCTGCTGTTCCTCGATAGCGAGGATCCCGACAAGGAAATCAGCATTTACATCAACAGCCCCGGCGGCTCGATCTCGGCCGGACTCGCGATCTACGACACCATGCGCTATGTCCATCCGCCGGTCAGCACCCTGTGCACCGGGATGGCGGCCAGCGCCGCCTCACTGATCCTGGTCGGGGGCGCGAAGGGCAAGCGGTTGTCGTTGCCGCACTGCCAGATCGTGCTGCACCAGCCCAGCGGCGGCATGCGGACGTCGCAGGCCACGGATATCGAGATCCATGCGCGCGAGATTCTCCGACTCCGGGAGATCATCGTTGGCATCTATGCGGAGCACACTGGTCGGTCGAAGGAGCAGGTCGAGCGCGACATCGAGCGCGACTTCTTCATGACGCCGGAGATGGCAAAGGACTACGGCCTGATCGATGAGATCATCCGGCCAACGGAGAAGAAGCCATTCATCGCCGCTCAATCGCCGAACGGCCACAGCCTGATCCCGACCAAGTCCTGACG
>DATNMN010000189.1:0-9381 GCA_035602295.1 Candidatus Dormiibacterota bacterium
TCCGACGCCCGGATCGTGGTCGAACGCCTCAAGGTCGACGGCGAAGAGCGGCGTCGCATGGAGGAAGACGTGCAGGCTTCGGC
Source organism: Candidatus Dormiibacterota bacterium (assembly GCA_035602295.1). Taxonomy (GTDB): domain Bacteria; phylum Chloroflexota; class Dormibacteria; order CF-121; family CF-121; genus CF-13. Next base: position 84 of record DATNMN010000189.1, read on the forward strand.
CCGTCGTATCGAGACCGTGCTCCTCGGCAGCCGCACCCGCGGCGCCGCCGGGGAAAACATCCTTCAGGATGCCTTTCGCCAATTCCCGGCGGAAATGATCGACATGAACTTCCGCGTCAACGGCAAGGTGGTCGAGTACGCGCTCATCCTGGCCAACGGCAAGCGTCTGCCGATCGATAGCAAGTGGCCGTCCCCCGAGCTCCTCGACCGGCTTGGCGAGGCGATGCAAGACCCGACCAAGGAAGCCGCCGTGGTCCAGGAGATCGAGCGCATCCTGCGGCTCAAGGTCCGCGACGTGCGGCAGTACATCGATCCTGCCGCCACCATCGGCTTCGCGCTGGCTGCCGTTCCCGATCCCGTCTTCAACGCCTGTCGGCGAGCGCACCTCGAGGCTTATCGGGAAGGGGTGATCCTGATGCCGTATAGCATGACCATCCCGTACGTGCTGGCCCTCTTTCGGCTGCACCTGCAGTACGCACGATCGATCGACCTCGAGAACCTCGAAGGCTACCTGCAGCAGATCGACGACAACGTCACCGCCCTCGACCGTTTGCTCGAGAACAGCATTGCGCGCGGTAGCACAATGATCCAGAACGCCTTCAACGACGCCAAGCGCAACGTGGGTCAGATGCGGGGCGCGCTGGCGGCGTTGCGCGCCGTTCCCCAGGCGTCGGTCACTCCTGAGCCGGAGGTCGAGGAGATCGACGAAGAGGAACTCACGCTGCTGATGCCCCGGCGTTAAATTCCCTCCCCCTCTGGGGGAGGGCAGGGTGGGGGCTTCTCAGGCGAGCCCGGGCGTCCGGGCCAGGCGCATGAGGAGCACGAGCAGGAGGAGGAGGCCGCCGCCGAACAGCAGCTGCAGGTTGCTCGGCCGGGTGCCCGGGTCATCGATCACGAGTGCGTCAGTGGCCGTGGCGGTGCCGGCCTCGTTGGTCACCTCGATGAAGTAGGACCCCTGGGCGAGGTTGTCCGGCAGCTTCACCAGCATGTGGTAAGTGTCGGTCGCTTCCACCGTAGTGGCGAGCCGCCCGCCCACCTGTACCGTCGACGAGGGGGTGAGATGCTGGCCGAGGATGATGATGTTGGGCTGCGTGGTCGGGTTCACCTTGACTGGTGTGATCTGGAAGATCAGCGGCGGCAGGATGGCTGGCCTGGACGGGGCGACCGGCTTGGGTTTGGGCGTGGGGACCAGCCGTTTGGTCGCGGCGTACGCTGGCAGGCTCGTCACCGCGAGGGCGATCATCGCCAACCCGCCGGCTGCCAGACGTCGCGCAGCTGTCATGGAATAGACCTCTAGTACATCTAACGTCGAACCCCTTACGCGAAAGGTGGCGAAAGTGGCCCATTCGGCATGCGCATTCGGACGTAGCTGTAACCCCGATCGAAAGAAAAGCCCCTGCCCCGGACGGGGCAGGGGCCGTTGAACTCGCGCTTTAGCGGTTGCCGCCTCCGGGCCAGGTCTGCTCCGGCGGGCGCTCACCGATCTTGATCCGCTCCGACCCGCCGCTGGACGACTCGGACTCGCTACCGGGGTCGCTGCCAAAGCCTCCGTAAGAGGGCATGGTGGGCGGTTCTGCCGGCCGTGCCACAGGCCGAGACGCGCCGCTAAACGGACTGGCGGCTGGCTTGGGGGCGACCGGCGGGGCTACCTTCGGGGCTGCGGCCGGCTTGGCCGCGGCCTTCGGGGCGGTTTTCTTGGGGCTCGCCTTCGGGGCTGCCCTTTTCTTCGCGGCGGGGCGCTTGGCTGCCGCCTTCTTCGCAGCGGGCCTCTTGGCCGTCGATTTCTTCGCTGTGGTCCGCTTTGCCGTCGACTTCTTGGCGGCTGAACGCTTAGCCGTCGACTTCTTGGCGGAAGACCGCTTCGCAGTCGACTTCTTAGCCTTTGATTTCTTCTTCGCTGGCATTTCTCCTCCCTCGGATGCGCGATCAGAGCTCGCGCGTTGGTTCAGGCGGATGAGGACCCGCTGCTGTTACCTGCGATTTATAGCATCGGCTCCCCGCAAAGACAAGCATTTCCCTCGCCCCGACGGGGCGTCAGTGCGCGTTCAGCCAATTCAGCACGGTGGCGAACAGGAGGTCGTGCTCGAGGTCGACCGTGATCGCGTGCCCCGACCGCTCGAACCAGATCAGCTGCTTGTCCGTCGATCCGATCCGCTGCACGATATGGGGCGCGTTGCCAACGTCGACCGTACGGTCGCCGCGGCCATGCAGGATCAGCGCCGGGACCCGTACCTGCGGGAGTTCTCGGTCGAGGACGCGCAGCAAGTGCATCAGGCTCTCGATGCAGACCGTCGGCCGGCGGGCGTAGCTATGAAGCAAACGAACGGCCGTCGGATCGCCCAGATCAGGCTCGTCGGATGGGACGTGCCATGGCCTCACGTATTTGAGCCCGCGAAGGATTTTGATCCGCCAATCGCGGAAATACGCGGGGGAGCCCATGGCACCCATCGTGATCACGCCCTTCACCTCCGGATGAGTCGCTGCCAGGTGCAGGGCCAGCGTGCCGCCCAGGGACTGACCGCAGACGAACACCTCCGAACAGTCCTGGCGCAGGGCGGCCAGCGCCTCCTCCGCCGAGCGGACCCAGTCAGGCCAGCGGGTCGCGGCCATGGCTTCCGGCGTCAGCCCATGCCCGGCCAGTAACGGTCCCATGACGTCGTAACCACCAGCGGCCAGAAACTCGCCCATTCCGCGCATCTCAGGCGGTGTCCCGGCGAAGCCGTGGATCAGCAGGCATCCGCGGACTCCACCCCGGATCCGGAATGGCCGAAGTTGCTCCGGCTCGGCGGGGCTGCTCCAGACGGATTGGGTGCGCACCGCCATCAAATTCGCAGTCTATCGGTCCGCAAGTTCATAAAGCCGCTCCCGGTTATACGAGCCGGGCGAGGTTTCGCCGTCGGTCCTTAAACGGGCGACTGAACCTGGGGGTGACAAGCGCATGGCGATTATCGGCTGGGTCGTTGCGTTATTGCTGGGTATCGGCTTTGCGCTGTTCTCGGTCGGAAACCAGCAGGCGGCCACGATCAATGTTCTCGGGGCGACCTATAAGGACATTCCCACATGGGTCGTGATGTTGGCATCGGCCAGCATTGGCGCGCTGATCGTCATCGTCATCAGCCTGGTCGAACGGGTGCGCTGGTTCATGGCTGGCCGCTTCACCAAGAAAGTGCTCGCCGAGCACAAGAAGATGATCGTGCAGAGGGACAACCGCATCAACGACCTCGAGCAGGAAGTGCTCCGGCTTCGAGGGGCCGCCTGAGCCGACCATGACCCTCAGAGCCTGCCCGCAGTGCGGGTACCGCTACAACGCGCCTGAGAATCAGAACTGCGGCAAGTGCAAGGCATGGCTCGGCGGCGTCGCGGCTGCGGCCACGGTGGCGCCACTACCTCGGCGTTCCCTCATTCCGAACAGTCTCCCGGAGTTTGCCTGCTATCTGGCCGTTCCCGTCGGGGCGCTGCTGGGGTTCCCGAATCCGATCGGCGCCGCCTTCGGGTTGCTGATGGCCGCCCTGTTGATCAAGGTCGTTCGACTCGATATGGAGCGGTTCTCGAAGGGCCTCCTGGTCGGGATCGTCATCGCGGGTGTGTTCTTCGTGTACCTGGTCTTCCTCCTGATCTTCGGCTTCATCTTCAGCCTGCTTGAACCCGTCCTCCAGCCGTTCGTAGGGCGCATCTTCAAGCACTAGGCGGGCCGCCCGCCATGAGGCGCCCGCTGATCCACGCCGCGCTGGTGCTGCTTCTGACTGTGAGTGCCATGCCGGCCATCCTTGGACCGGGCCCGGTCCATCGGTTCATCGCCGCGGCACGCACCGCGCCATCGCCGAGCCCACGTGCCTCGGCCAGTCCGGCGCCGCCGCCCGCGAAGCCTGTGGACCCGCGGCCAGCAGCATTGTCACTCGACATGGCGGTCGGCCAGATGATGGCGGCCAGCTTTGGGGGACCGAGCGTCACCGATGGCTTGCGCCACCTGATCCTGGACCAGAAGGTCGGGACCGTGCTGATCTTCGGCGACAACTTCACCGACGCCGCGTCGCTCGGCCGACTCACCGCCGAACTGCAGGCCCTCGGACGGGACGCTGGCCTGCCGGCGCCGCTCCTGGTCGCGGTTGACGAGGAGGGCGGCCGGGTGATGCGCGTTCACGACGGTGTCGCTCCCTTGCCGTCGCAGCTCGAGCTTGGTGCACGCGGGCCCGAGGGCGTCAGGCAGGCGGTAGCGGACACCGCCGCCGGCCTGCACACCCTGGGTATCCAGCTCGACCTCGCACCGGTCGCCGACCTGCGCACCAACCCGGCCGACGGGGTGATCGGGGATCGCTCCTACGGCGGCGATGCGTCCGTCGTTGGGCCGCTGGTGGCAGCCGCCGTCACAGGACTGCACGACGGCGGGGTTGGGGCGACGCTGAAGCACTTCCCTGGCCTTGGTGGCGCCGCCGGCGATCCGCACTCCGCGATCCCGACCGACCGCGAGAGTCTCGACCAATGGACCGCAACCCAGGCGCGAAGCTTCCAGGCCGGCATCGATGCCGGCGCCGACGCCGTCATGACCACCGCCGTCGTTGTCCCGGGCCTCGACCCGACCGGGACCCCAGCCGTGTTCTCGCGGGCGGTCGTGAGCGGGCTGCTCCGTGATCGCCTCCACTTTCAGGGTGTGATCGTCACGGATGGCCTCGGCATGGGCGGGATCACCACGCTGTATGGGTTGCCCGACGCGACGGTTGCGGCCGTCCGTGCCGGGAATGACCTGGTGCTGCTCAACAGCGCTGACGCAGGCTACCAGGCGTCTGCCATCGAGGCGGTCAAGCAACAGGTGCGCGCCGGCGTCATCCCCATGGACGAGGTGCAAGCGTCGGCGGCTCGCGTGATCGCCTTGCGGGCGCGCTGGCCGCGATGGGCGCCCTCGTTGATGGATGTGTCGGCGACGGCGCCTGTGATCGATCTCGCCCTCAGCCGTCGCTGAAGGCTCAGCCCCGCAAGCGGCCGATGACCTTTGCCAGGTTCTCGAGATCTTTCTCGAAAACGGTGATGTAGCTGAGGCCGAAGCGTTCGCGCCGCTGCTGTAGGGTTTGCGCAATCTGATCGACCGAGCCGATCAGCAGGAGTGGGGTCTCGAACACCTGCTCGGTGTCCATCTCGTACTCCTTGGCCAACGGTTCCGCCGCGGCGCGCGGGTGGTCGGTGATCACGACCGTTTGCACGAGCGTATTCAGTTCGATGGCTGAAAAACGATCGCCCGCCGCCTCTTGAATCCAGCCAATCTTGCTGGTAAACGCCTCCGGGCTGGCGTCCGCGTCTTCGAGACCGCTGCCATCCCGCTTAGATCGAGGCATGACGCTGATGATGTCGGCCTCATTGGCGGCCAGAGTAAGGAGCCGTCGCCCGCCGCCACCGATCAGGATCGGTGGATGTGGCTGCTGGGTTGGCTTGGCACTTCCCGTCAATCCTGTGAGCTGGTAATAGCGCCCCTCGTATGTCAGGGGCGTCGCGGTGAAGAGGCTCTTGACGACATGCAGCGCCTCCGCCATCCGCTCGACGCGGGTTCCGCCGCCATCGAACGGAATGCCGGCGGCGTGGTACTCGCTTTTCAGCCAACCGGCGCCCAGACCGAACTCGAATCGACCGTCCGTGAGCAGGTCGATGGAGGCAACCTCCTGGGCCAGCAGCGCGGGGTGGCGGAAGTCGTTGTCGTAGACCAAACTTCCGACACGAAGCGAGGACGTGGCTTCGGCAGCTAGCACGAGGGCCGGCGCCAGCGCGAACCTCGCCCCGAAATGATCCGGCATGAGGAGGGTGTGATAGCCGCTGTCTTCGACGCGCCGCGCGAATGCCATCCACTCCGTCTTCGATCGCGGCCGACCTGTGCTCAGCCCAAAGCGAAACGGTCGCTGCGTCAGTGCTCGCTCCGCTGCATACCTCCCCCACTGGGGGAGTTCACGGTGTGGGCCTGATGCGGACGCACCAACCAGTTCAGGGCGTTGATGTACGCGTTGGCGGCCGCCTCGACGACGTCGAGCGCGGCAGCCCGCCCGACCACGACCTGCGACCCCTGGCTGAGGGTAACGACCGCTTCGCCCAACGCGTCGCTCCCCTGGGTCGCCGCCGCCAGGCTGAAGTCCTCGAGCTCGGCGGGCACGCCGGTGACCTGCTGAATGGCGCGGAAGACCGCGTCGAGCGTACCGTTGCCGCTCGCACGACCCGACCGCACGCTGCCCTCGTCGCTCAGGGCAACCTCGGCGCTGCTCGAGACGCCGCTCTGCGCGTTGACCTGCACGTCCTTCAGGGAGAAGCGGCCGGGTGTCGCCCTTCCGAGTGCTTCCTCGACCGCGAGCTTCAGGTCCTCGGCATAGAGCACCCGCTTGCGCTCGGCCAGGCTGAGGACGAGTGAGTAGACCGGGCCAAGCTGTTGCTCATCGAGCTGCATGCCCATCGCCGCGAGCTCCTCGGCGAGCCGCCGCCGCCCCGCGCTCGTGCCGACCTGGCCGAGCTGAGGAGCGTATCCGATGTCAGCTGGGTCGATGAACGCCGGAACGAGGGACTTGGGCCGGCGTGGCGGGCTGACTACTGTGGTCGGGAAGGCGGCGCGAACCTCATCGATCCAGCGCTCCCACCCGGAGTAGTCCATGGTCGCCAGCATCGCGACGTAGGCATCGAACCGAACCAGCAGCGCCGCCGGCTGGTCGTGATGCTTGATGATGAGCGTCGTGCCGCTTTCCTCCAGTGCCTTGAGAATGGGGTCGAGGTTGCGCGCGAGTTCGGGAGCGGAAATGACTTTGAGCACGATGCCATGGTAGACCCGCGCTTCAGGATGGTCAAACAAGATTGATGAGAGGTTTCACGATTTCGGCGATGGCAAAACGCGCGGCTATTGCCGTGATATTGATGACGGCCGCGGCCTGTCAGCAAGGGTCGGTCGCGCCGTCGGTCTCGCCCACGACATCACCGAGCCCGAAGGCGTCCCCCCTGGCCGCGTGTCCCCCGGCCTCAGCCTCGCCCGGTCCACAGGTGCTGCTGCAAAAGCAGCCGGCGCCCGATGACCTCGCGTTCGATAACGCGGGGCGCCTGCTCTTTAGCGATATCACGACCGGCGCCGTCTCGGCGCTGAATGCGGACGGCTCCGTCGAGCGCATCGCCGGTGGAATGTCGGCGCCGGAGGGCATCGTCGTGCAATCCGACGGGCGCATCCTCGTCGGTGAACAGGGACGCAACCGCCTCGTGGCGATCGACCCGCAAACGCACGCGGTCACCCAGTGGCATGCCTTTCCGAACCGGACCGGACGCGATGGCCTCGACGGCATCGGTCCGGTGCTTGCGAGCGGCGACGTCATCGTCCCCGACAGTCCGAACGGCATGGTGTGGCGCGTCAGCGCTGACGGCAAGACCGTGACCCAGATCGCGAGCGGCATGGTGCGTCCGGTCGGGGCCGCGGTCGATTCGACCGGGCGGATCTTCGTGGCCGACGAGGGCGGGGCGCTCTGGGTTCTCGCGCCCGCGAAGCTTCGCTTCGCGACCTTGCCGACGCCCGACGACGTGCTCGTCGGCCGTGCCGGACACATCTTTGTCAACACGCTTGGGGACAATGCCATCCACGAGCTCGATAGCCAGGGACGCCAGGTCAGCGTCATCACCGGCATCCAGCAACCGCAGGGCATCGCCCTCGACTACGCCGACAACCTGTATTACACGGAGTTCAACACCGGCCGGATCGACCGCGTGGTGCGGACCTTCATTCTCGATACGCCAACGGTGACGCGGACCACTCGCGGCACGTACATCATCTGTCCCGTGATCCGTCGTGCCGCTGGATTCAGTCGGCCGCTCGCGCTTTCGACGGGCTCGAGTCTGACGACGTCCATTGTCCAGCTCGTGCAGCCCGGGACCGATTCCTCAGGCGCGCTCGAGGTCAAGACATCGGAGCGCGCGATCACGATCGGCGTTGACACGACCGATGGAGGCGTCAATCTGTCGATCTCGCAGACCGTTCCCCTATCTCCGTGATCACAACCCCTTCCTATACTTGCCTCGTATGACAGTGACGAAGGGCGGTCTCGAGGATGTCATCGCAGCGACCTCGACGATCTGCGACATCATCGGTCCGCTGGGCAAGCTGACCTACCGCGGCATCGACATCCATGATCTGGCCCGGAACTCCTCGTTCGAAGAGACCACCTATCTTCTGTGGTTCGGGTCATTGCCGACGCGTGAGGCGCTCCATGCGTTCAGCGCCCAGCTCGCATCTCATCGCACGTTGCCCACCCAGGTCCTGACCTTGATGAAGGACTTTCCGCGCAGCGCCACCCCGATGGATGCGCTGCGGACGGCGCTGTCGGCCTTGGCCTTTTACGATCCGCAAGCGCACGACCCCTCGAGGGAGGCTAACGTCGAGAAGGCGATGCGGGTGACGGCGCAGACCGCAACCATCGTCGCCGCCTACGAACAGATCCGGCGCGGCCGCCAGCCGGTCGCGCCTGAGCCCGACGGAAGCCACGCGGAGAACTTTCTGCGGATGATGTTCGGCGCCGAGCCGGATCCGCTCTTCATCCGGGCGATGGACCTTGCCCTGATCCTCCACGCCGACCATGAGCTCAACGCATCCACCTTTGCCGCCCGGGTGACGGCGGCGACCTTGGCCGACATGTACTCCGCCATGGTGTCCGCGATCGGCGCGCTCGCCGGTCCGCTGCACGGCGGCGCCAACGAGCAGGTCATGAAGATGCTGCAAAAGATCGGCGAGCCGTCGAGGGTCGAGGCGTACGTCACGGAGAAGCTCCAGGCCCACCAGAAGATCTCCGGGTTCGGGCACCGGGTCTATAAGACCGAGGACCCCCGCGCGACGCATCTTCGCCAGATGTCCAAAGAGCTGGGTGAGCACATCAGCAACCTGCGGTGGTACGAGATCTCCCGTCGGCTCGAGGAGGCCGTGATGCAGCAGAAACACCTCTATGCCAACGTGGACTTCTACTCGGCTTCCTGCTACTTCACGATGGGCATCCCGATCGACATGTTCACGCCAGTCTTCGCGGTCAGCCGGACCTCCGGGTGGGCGGCCCACGTGCTCGAGCAGTACGCGGACAACCGGCTGATCCGGCCCCGCGCCGAGTACCTCGGGGAGAAGGATGTGGCCTACGTGCCGATCGACCGCCGGGTCAGGGCGGCCAGCTAAGGATTCCCCGGATCTCCGTTATATTTATGGCGCTCGTGGAGGCCATACCCGACAGAGGAGGTCGTTCGAACTCGTCCTACTGCTAAACGCCTCACTTCAGCCGCTGAATGTGATCAGTAAGCGGCGGCTGGTCGTCCTGCT
>DATNMN010000190.1:0-6522 GCA_035602295.1 Candidatus Dormiibacterota bacterium
ACGAATGTTCTTTTGAATCTTGTGGGCGATGAAGGAGAGCACGTCCTCCGGCACCAGCTTCGCATAGGGTCCAACCTTTGACTTGAGGATGGCGACCCGGGTCTCGAAGTCGGCCGCCTGGATATCAGCGATCAACCCCCAGGAAAAGCGCGAGCGCAACCGATCTTCGAGCGTCGGGATCTCCTTCGGCGGCCGATCTGAGGAGATGACGATCTGCTTGTTCAGCTCGTGCAGGGAATTGAAGGTATGGAAGAACTCTTCCTGGGTGCGGTCTTTGCCGGCGAGGAACTGGATGTCGTCGACGAGGAGAACGTCCACGGTCCGGTAGCGGGTGCGGAAATCATTCATCCGCCCTTCCTGAATGGAAGTGATCATTTCGTTCATGAACTTCTCGCTGGTGACGTAGGCGACCCGCTTGCGGTGATGCTTTTCGAGGACCGCGTGGCCAATGGCATGCATCAGGTGCGTCTTGCCCAGTCCGACGCCGCCGTAGAGGAACAGCGGGTTGTAAGCCTTGGCGGGCGTTTCCGCTACCGCCCGGCACGCGGCATGGGCAAAGCGGGAGTTGTTGCCGACCACGAAATGCTGGAATTGGAATTTTGGATTGAGCTGCGAGGCCTCATGGAGGACCGGCCCTTCCACTTCACCGTCTTCGGGCGGCGGCTCCTCGGCGACCGCCACGGCGCTGCGGCCACCCTGGACGGCGGCCTGGCCGGGGACCACTTCGAAGGCGACGCTGACGTCGCCGGAGACGATCGCCGACAGCGTCTCCTTGATCATCGCGGAATAGCGATCCTCGAGCCAATCTTTGGCAAGCTTGGTGGGCACGCCGATCTTGAAGGCATTTTTCTCGCGGCCCACTAACGACGCATTTTTCAGCCAGGTCTCATAGCTTGGCTTACTGAGCTGGAACCGAAGTTCCTCCTGCGCCGCCTGCCAGATCTGTTCTCCGTTCATACGGTCCTCCAACCAACGCGCGACTGTTTCGTTGGAGAGCAGAGCCGGTACTGCGCGTCAGGCCGCGAAGACGGAAACGAGGCCCATGGACGGCGTTAGCGAGGACGGGACTTATACACAAGCTTCCCACAAAGGTGGACAAGTCTATCGAGGTCTCCCCAGCCTCTTGTGTATAAGTTGTTGATGGTTATTTGCCGTAGCTCTCCAGGGCAGCGGAATAATAGCAAACGGCTTCTGCCCGCGCAATCCGAAACTACGTACGAACGCGGGCACTCCGCATGGTATGGTTAGGCCCCGAAAATGAAGCGTACCCACCAGCCCAAGAAGCGCCAGCGAGTCAAAGTCCACGGCTTCCGTGCCCGCATGTCAACCCCCGGCGGTGTCAAGGTGATCAAGGCCCGCCGCCTCAAGGGCCGTCGCCGTCTGACGCCAACCTCCAGCCGGCGGGCGCGGTAACCCTTCAGTCTCGGGCGGGTGAAGCGTCGCTCTCGGCTGCTTCGCTCGGCCGACTTCGACCGGACGCTCCGTTCCGGACGCCGGGCCGCCTCCGACTACCTGGCCCTATTCGTAAGCGATAATGATGTTGGCCGGCCGCGCGTCGGCCTGGCCGTCAGTCGGAAGCTGGGCAATGCCGTGGTCCGGAATAGAATCAAGCGGCGCCTGCGGGAGCTAGTCAAGCCATTGCTGACACAAACCGAGGGCGGCCGCGACGTTGTAATCGTGGCACGGGCGCGGGCTGTCGACGCGGAATTTGCCAGGCTGCGCCAGGAGATGGAAATGTTGTGGGCGAAGGGGTGGGGGCGATGACGGCGGCCTCGCTTGCCCTGATCAGGGTCTACCGGGTGACACTCGGCCCCATTTTCGGGGCCGTTTCGGGTTGCCGCTACATGCCCACCTGCTCGCAGTACGGCTATGAGGCCATCCAGCGCTATGGCTGGTGGCGCGGCTGGGGCATGGCGCTCGCCCGGATTGCCCGCTGCCACCCGTTCCACGCCGGTGGCTGGGACCCGGTGCCATGACCGACTTTTTCCATTCGATCGGCATCCTCTGGCACCCGATCTGGCTGCTTTGGTGGACGATTATCGGCGTCCCGATCCACGCCATCCTGACGTGGCTGCTGTCGAGCCTGAACGGCAACCCAATCGCCGACGCCGTTGGTCCGTTCGGCGTCGCCATCATCATCCTGACCATCGTCATCAAGCTGATCCTGTCGCCGGTTTTCCAGTACCAGCTCACCACCTCCCGCCGCGTCCAGGCGGAGCAGCGCCGGATCGCCCCGCAGTTGGCCGCGGTTCGCAAGAAGTACAAGAAGGATCCGCAGCGCCTGAACCAGGAGACGATGGCGCTCTACAAAGAGCACAACATCAACCCGCTCGCCCAGATGAGCGGCTGCCTACCGGCGCTGCTCCAGTCGCCGATCCTGATCGCGCTCTTCTACGTCATCCGGGACGCGCACACGACGTTGCCCATCCACGACTTCAAGTTCCTCGGGATCTCCCTGGACACCACCGCCCTCGGCGATCCCACCCACGGGCACCCCCAGTTCGTGGCGCTGGCCATCCTGCTGCCGCTGCTGGCCGGGCTCACGACCTTCGTCCAGACCAAGATGATGACGCCCCCCGGCGGGGCCGCGTCCCAGGACGCAACCCAGGCCGCCATGACGCAGAACATGACCCTGATCATGCCGGTGTTCATCGGCTTCATCTCGCTCCAATTCGCTGCCGCCCTCGCGCTCTACTGGGTGGTCAGCAACCTTTTCAGCATCGGTCAGCAGTACTTCATCACGGGCTGGGGATCGCTCAGGGTCCCGCCCGTCCTACGTAGGGGGAAAGCCGCATGAGCAGCAGCAACAGCGTGGAAATCACTGGAAAGACCGTCGACGAAGCCGTCGACCAGGCGCTCGAAGACCTCGACGAGGCGCGCGAGAATGTTGAGGTCGAGGTGCTCGAGGAGTCCTCGCAGGAGGCTCGCGTTCGAGTCACGTTGCGCGAGACCTACGCCGTCAAGGCCCGAGAAGTCGTGGCCGAGCTGCTCTACAAGATGGGTATCACCGCCCAGGTCACCATCAAGAAGGCCGACGAGCCGGTCATGATCGACGTCGCCGGCGACAATCTTGGACTGTTGATCGGCTGGCGCGGCGAAACCCTCCGCGCCTTCCAAACGGTCGTGAACCTGATCCTCAACGAAGGCCGCGCCGACCGCCGGCGCCTCGTGGTCGATGTCGAGCACTATCGCAACCGGCGCGAGGAGACGGTGAAGGAGATGGCGCTGCGACTGGCGGACCGTGTCCGGCGGAGCGGCGAACGCGTGATAATGGACCCGATGCAGTCCTACGAGCGGCGGATCGTGCACATCACGCTCGAGAAGGAGCCCGGCATCCGCACCGAGAGCCAGGGTGAGGAGCCCAATCGCCGGGTCGCGATCCTGCCCGACGGCGTCAGCGCCAGCCGTCGCCCGGCGGAACGTCCGGTGCCGGCCCCCTCACCGCCCTTGATGCGGCAGGGCAGCGGCTACGGCGACCGTCCCCGCTACGGCGATCGTCCTCGGTTTGGCGATCGGCCGCGCTTTGGTGAGCCGCGAACGGAGTCACCGGAAGGCGGCGACAGCGGCGCCGAGGGCTGAGGCCCTTTCGCGTAATCGGCCCGCACCCGGTAGAGCGCGGCCGCGACCGTTTCCGCCGATAGGCCGTCGTCGAGCGCATCCTGGGCACGGCGGATACCGTTTCTGAGAGTCCCAGCCGGCGTTTTCGACGCCAGGCGCTTGAGCTCTTTGGCAAGCTCCTCTGGCAGACCCGCCCCCGCATCCGAGTCCCCGTAGCTCCACGCCTCGACGCGGTCGATGAGCTGGTTCAGGCGGTCGACGAATTCAGATTCAGCTTTCACTCGCCCATCTTGCCTGATACCGCTCTACTCACAAGGTGCGCCATCTGGCCCCCCAAATAGGGAGATCGATGCGCACCCCTACGATATACTCAGATCGTGCCCCTGTCTCGGTCTCCGTATCGTCTGTCTACTTTGCCGACCGGGGCCCGCGTGGTGTCGACCGAGCTGGCGGACCGCCCCTCGACCACCATGGCGATCATGTTCAAGGTCGGCTCACGCTACGAGTCGGACCAGGAAGCCGGCATCAGCCACTTCCTCGAACATATGTTCTTCAAGGGATCGGCTCGTTATGGCGGGGCCAAGGAAATCGCCGAGGCGATTGAGGGAGTCGGCGGCGTGCTGAACGCCGGCACCGACAAAGAGCTGACGATGTACTGGGCCCGCGTGCCGAAGAACAAGGCGAAGCTGGCAATCGACGTCCTCGGCGACATGCTGTTCCAGCCGTTGCTCGACCCGATCGAGCTCGAAAAGGAGCGCCTCGTCGTCCTCGAGGAGCTGAAGATGTACCAGGACTCCCCGCAGGAGTACGTCCACAGTCTTTTCGAGCAGATCAGCTGGCCTGATCATCCGCTCGGGCGTGACGTGGGCGGCACGGAGGCGTCGGTCCGTGCCCTGACTCGCGACGACCTGCTGCGCTACCTCGACGAGCATTACCTGCTCCGCAACCTCGTGGTCACGATCGCCGGTCCGGTGACGCATGAGGAGGCGATCGGGTTGATCGAGCCATATCTGAAGGCCCGCGGCAACGGTTCGGCGCCGCCCTCGTTCCTGCCCTCTGTGGGCAATGGGCTCAAGCCCACCGTCCTTCTCAAGTCGAAGAAGACGGAGCAGGCTCATGTGTGCCTCGGCGTCCATGCGCCTTCGTACATGGACCGCGATCGCCACGTGATCGACATCCTCAACTGTGTGCTCGGCGAGGGGATGAGCTCGCGGTTGTTCCTCGAGGTGCGCGAGAAGCTCGGGCTCGCGTACGACGTTCACTCTTATGTCAACAAGATGTATGACACGGGGGTGCTCGGCGTGTACGCCGGCACCGAGCCGCGGCAGGCCGCGCGCGCCGTCGGCGCCATCGTCGGCCAGCTCCGCCGCCTGTGCGATGAGCCGGTGAATCGCGCGGAGCTCACCAAGGCTAAGGAGTTCTACAAGGGCCGGCTGCTACTGCAAATGGAGAGCACCAACTCGGTAGCCACCTGGTACGGCGGCCAGGAGGCGTTGACCGGGCGCATCGAGGATGTCGACGAAACGGTCGCGGAGATCGACGCCGTCACCGCCGAGGACGTCATGCGGATCGCCAAGGAGCTCTTCGGCCAGGCGCTACAGCTCGCCGTGATCGGCCCGTTCCGCAGCGAGGCACCCTTCCTCAAGCAGATCGCCTGAGCCCGATCCGGGCGCATGCGAAGAATGGGACGCTAGAATGAGTCGCCCTCGGATGAAGTTGAACAGCTAAAGGATGGCGCAGCCGCAGATGGCGCAACCGCCGGCGCCGGCGAAACCACCGCGCCAGAAGTCTTTTCTCAGGGACACGCTGGAAATCGTGTTCCTCGCGCTCGTACTGTATGTCGTCATCCAGTACGCGGTGCAAACCGTGCACGTGCTGGGTTCGAGCATGTACGCAACACTCCATGACAACGACCTGCTGGTTGCCTCGAAGATTTCCTACAAGCTTCACCAGCCGCAGCGCGGCGACATCATCGTCTTCAAGCCCCCAGATGAGGCCAGCCGCGATTTCATCAAGCGCATCATCGGGCTGCCGGGCGAGCGAATCCGCATCGCGAACAGCGTCGTCTACATCAATGGCCGCGTGCTCAATGAACCCTACCTGCCCGAGCGTTGGACCTATAACAATAATTGGCCCCAGTCAGGGCAGGACCAGCTGATTCCCCCGGACCAGTATTTCGTGATGGGTGACAACCGCAACCATTCCAGTGACTCGCGGACGTTCAACTTCATCGAGCTCAACTCGATCCTCGGGAAGGCTGAGATCCGGATCTGGCCTCTCGGGCAGGTCGGGTTCTTAAGCGGCAAGCCGACCCTCTCTGCGAGTCAATAGCCGTGGCCGCACAGCGTACGCTGGTCCTGGTCAAGCCGGACGGCGTCCAGCGCGGGCTCGTCGGCGAAATCGTGCGCCGGCTCGAGCAGCGTGGTCTGAAGCTGGTCGGCCTCAAGCTGATGCGAATTTCCAGAGACGTTGCGGCCCGGCACTACGCCGAGCACCAGGGCAAGCCCTTCTACGACGGCTTGCTGGGGTTCATCACCTCGGGCCCGGTGGTCGCCATGATTTGGGAGGGCCGCGAGGCGGTCACGGTCGTGCGCAGCTTGATGGGCACCACCGACCCGCTCAAGGCCGCGCCCGGCACCATCCGGGGCGACCTCGCCCTGGACCTCGGCATGAACCTGATCCACGGGTCCGATTCCCCAGCCCGCGCCGAGACGGAGATCGCGCTCTTCTTCAGCCAGGGCGAGCTGCACGACTACGATCGGACGGTCGACCGCTGGATCCGCGAATAGCGTTACACGTGCAAGAGGCTTAGAGGGTCAGGCGGCGCCGGAGCGTCTCGAACTCTTCGTTGCTGTAGAACTCGATCGTCAACCGGCCGCCGTGCTTGAGCCGGGTGAGCACGACCTTGGTGCCGAGCGCGCGGCGAAACTCCTCCTCGATCGCCCGGGTCTCGGGATCGCCCGC
>DATNMN010000191.1:0-5825 GCA_035602295.1 Candidatus Dormiibacterota bacterium
GGTCTACCAGGCCAGCCCGGGGCTGGCCTGGTTCTCGTCAGTTGGTCTCTACGGCGCCCTCATCCTTGGAGGACTATGCGCCTACGTCCTGCTTCGACCCGGACTAGCGGCCGACCGGCACCGCTTGCGGAGCCGGGGCTAGGCCGAGCTGGCGAAGCATCCCGAGCTGGTCTGAGACACCCCAGTGCTCGGTCAGTTTTCCGTTGACGACCTTGACGAAGTGCGCCTCCGGCCAGGTCGCATGCTTGCCGGTGGCAGCCATCCCAAAGATTTCGCCCTTGTGCGTGCCGCTCACCGTCACATAGCTGGCCACAAAGTCGCCTTCGCCGATCTGGTGATCGATCTTGTACTTGATGTCCGGAAATCCCTTGCGCAGCGCCGAAGCGATCGCCTTGATTCCGTCACGGCCCTGGGGAACGCCTGGCGGAGGCGTCATGTGCTCGATGATGTTCGGCGCGCAGATCTCGTCGACGACCTCGAGTCGTCCCTGCTCGAACACCTCGACCGGGATGCGCCGCGAAATCGCCTTGTTCTGTTCTACCGACATATCTGATGTCTCCTTAGTCCGGCTCCATGTTGGGAAGTCGTGACTGATTGAGGTACGAGTTTGTAGGACCAAGCTCAAGCGCGACCCGAGAGGATGGGAGGGACGTCAAGGCGTCCCGACATGCCTTATCTATGTCTATACCCATTACGGGCGATGTTCACCCTGCGTTTGGGGGTTTCAGCCTCAAGCGGTTCCTTTCACCGGGCCTTCGGCGACCTTCTCCGTCACCTTGTACTCGAGATACATCCCAAGCATCAAACGTGTCTGCGCTTCGAGCGCGGGCAGCACGCTGAACACCAGACCGACGATGGGATAGAGGCCGAGCTGCAGATACGCCCACATTTGATGGAAGAAGCCCCAGTGCTGTGGCATCGGCGGATTGATGCGTCGCTCGACCAGGATCAGCGCGGCGATGTTGAGAAACGCGATGTTGATCAGGATGAAGGCGTACAGGGCCAGCCGGTCGGCAGCCGGCGTCAGGTTCCAGTCCTCCTGCAGCAGCCGTGGCATAGCGGCACCAAACAGGAGCAGGATGGGCAACGTCGCCCAGGTCAGGTGATTGAAGATCATGTAGCCGTAGCGCCGCATCCGCAGCCAGAGCGACATCTCAGGATGGCGAAGCAGGCGGACCGTGACGTAGGGAACGTCGCTGACGCCCCAGGCCCATCGCTTGATCTGGTCGTACTGGTTGGCGTGGGTCTTGACCCGGTCCCACCAGACGCCGCGGTCAGATGCCTCCGGCGCGTCTCCATAGATGGGCAGGAAGACGGGGACCATCTTTAGCGTTCCGTGGGTGGCGAAGAATGACTTCCAGTAGAAACGTGAGTCCTCGGGGATGACGTCGTCGTCCCAGTAGTCGGCCTTGATCACCAATTCCAGCGACATCGAATAGCTGCTGAAGGCGACCAGGCGATCCGGGCGCGACGAGAGGAACATCTGCCATTGCGTGCACGCGCTGGCCATGATGCGCACCGCGAAGGGCACGCGCCAGAGGTTGTTGTGGAACATCGGGATCGGCTGGAAGATGCACTCGAGCCGCTTTGGGTCTTGGGCGTAGTGGTGGGTGACGTAGGCGAAGTACTGACGGTGGACGCGGAAATCCGAATCGAGGTCGGTGACGATCACGTCTGCGGGTTTGAGGTGCATCGCTTCGAGCTCCCGCCGCAGGACGGGCCCGCCGTACGCCATCGCCGCCGACTTGCCCACCACGATGCCGGGAAGCAGCGGGTCCTTGATATGGAGGAAGGCGCGCAGCCGGCTGCCGAACTCGGCTTGCAGACGGCCGACGTTCTCCCAGCCCAGCCGGTCGCTCTCGCGCGTGATGATCGCCACCACCTTGTTCTCGGCCGGGTAGTCAGCCTCAGCGATCGCCCGGACCGTCTCCCGCAGAATCTCGTATGGCTCGGTATAGGTGGGGATCAGGATGGCGTGGACGATTCGGCGCGGATCGGGCATGCCGGGACCGACCGTTAGCGCCAGGCAGCGCTGCCACCAGTCCTCGAGCATCTCACGCTTCATCCGTCGATAGGTGCTCCGAATGCCGATGACAACGGTCCCCGTCCGGATGAACCAATAGATGTCGATCACGAAGATCGCGGCGGCGATGTAGGGGGCGAAGATAAAGGACGCCACCACCGGGGCGATCAAAATGGTCCAGGTCAGCGCTCCGGGGGCAACCTCGAGGACGCGCTGGACGCGTCGCTGGCCCCTACTCAGGGATGCAGTCTTTGCCACCTCTTCCTACCCTAGTGCAACGCGCCGCGGAAGCCTTGATTGTAGATGGCGCCGTCCGGCCGCCAAACTCGTATTCGTATTGGGCCAAGTGGCGAACGGCCCCTCTTGGCGTTATACTGGGGGCCGGGTTAGACGGGCGGACCGTGTCGCCTGTCCGACGCTCCGCCGAAGGGGTGGCAAGCTGTCGGCCCACCTGTGAAAGCCAGGCCCAATCTTATGCGCCACAAGGAGCGCCATTGACCTTACGGTTACCGCCTGTTGCCGCGGGGTCCCCGTTCGCCCATCGGGCCCCTGACGTGACCGCCATCCGGCTGAAGGTCTGCGCCGCACCGCAGAGCCAGGCCGAGACTCTCCTCTCCCACCTTGGCCAGGAGGCGGTCATCGGCTTGCTCACGGAAGCCACCGAGGGTGATGGCTATGTCGACCTCAAAGACGCGCCGGTGCGCTTCACACTGAACCTGCAGAAGCGAACCGAGACCCGTATCGAGCGCTTCGGACTGGTCGGCCAGCTCTTCGGCCTTCTCGGCCGCGACCTGGCCTTCGTCATCGAGCGAGTCCAGCCCGATCCTGACCCGACCAAGGACGCCGGCGATGTGCTGACGATCGAGGTGTCGGAGGTTGTGATGGAGGCCGCTACCTACGTACCCGAGGAAGACTGGGTGCGGCGGCAGTTGACCGCCCTCGACGAGGCGGCGCAGCTACCCCTCGTGCTGGCCGGTCAGGCCTTCGCCAACCACGAGCGCCAGTGGCTCACCTGGCAAGCGGAGCAGGATGCCCGCCCCTACGAGGCCGAGACCGAGGGCGTTATCTGCAGCAAGTGCGAAAACCTCCAGGTCAACGGCGCCAAGTGCACCGTGTGCGGCGCGACCAACGGGGATCGGAGCGCCGGCGCGATGATCGTCCTCAGCCGCCGCGGCGGGTTCAAGGAAGGGGACCGCGTCGTCATCCGCACCGCCCATGGGGCGGAGCGCGAGGGCACCTTGATCCGGGGCGAAGGCGGCGGCCGGCGCTGGCTGGTCAAGCTCCGCGAGGAAGGCACGCTGGGGCCGGGTACGATTCGCCCGCAACCGATCACGGCCGTCGTCGAGGTCCAGCAACGTACCCTGAACGGGTTCCCCGCCGGTGACATCAGCCTGCGGCGGGTGGCCGCGCTCCTGATCGCGCCCGACGAGGTGCTGCCCCCGGGCATGGGCGACCTGCAGCCATTCGACGACCGCCTCAACCCCAGCCAGCAGCAAGCCGTTCGAAGCGCGGTCAACCTCTTCCCGGGCAGCATGCAGCTGGTGCAGGGCCCGCCCGGAACCGGCAAGACGACCTCGATCGTCGAGACCGTCCGCCAGTTGGTCGCGCGCGACCCGAATGTCCGAATCCTGATGACTTCGCACGCCAATACCGCGGTGGACAACGCGCAGGAGCGGCTACAAGGCCTGGACTCGTTGCGAATGGTGCGAATCGCCGAGCCCGAGAAGGTCGATCCCAAGTTCCGCTCCAGCATTGTCGAGGCGGACGACCCGAGAGTACGCAATGCGCACGTCGTCTTCGGAACGGTCAACCGCATCGCGCTCGCCGCCAAGGAAGCCGAGATGTTCGACTGGCTGATCCTCGACGAAGCGAACAAGGTGCGCTTCACCGAGACGCTGCCCCTGCTCCGGCTGGCGCCGCGCTGGCTGTTGGTCGGTGACCATCGTCAGCTTCCGCCCGTCCTCGACGAGAGCGCCGCGGCCTTTCCCGTTGACGACGACGAGGCGAAATCGCTCGTCCGCGACGCCAGCTTCTTCGAGTTGAGCTGGGCGGTCCTGCCCGAGACCAACGTGGTCATGCTCGACGAGCAATACCGCATGGCCGCCCCCATCGGGAGTTATGTCTCGGTCGCGTCATACGATGGCCGGCTGCGCAACTCGCCCGAGATGGCGGCGCTGCGCTCGCCGCTGCCCTGGCCCTTCAATCGCAACCTCACATGGCTCACGATTCGCGGCCGGGAAAAGAAAGGCGGGTCGGGCAGCATCTCGAACCGCGCCGAGATCGAGGCCGTTGGTCGGGTCGTGCGTCACCTGCAGCGCCTCGGGCTCGAGCAGCTGCGGGTCGCCGTCATCGCCATGTACCAGGACCAGGTCACCCAGCTGCGCCGTGAGCTGCGTATGGTGGCACTGCCGGGCCTCGCCGTTGACACGGTGGACGCGTTCGAGGGCGAGGAGGCCGACGTCGTCATCCTGAGCCTGGTCCGCAGCAACGAGGCCGAGCGGATCGGGTTCTTGAAGAAGGCGCAGCGGCTCAACGTCGCCATATCGCGCGCCAAGCAGCTGCTTGTGGTTGTCGGCGACATCGAGACGATGACGGGCCGCGAGGGGCAGGACCTCTACCGGCCGTTGCTGGAGCACGTCGAACGCGAGGGTCGCGTCGCCGGCATCGGCGCCCTGCATGCGATGGATGCGGCCGCGGGTGGTCGACGGGGCGACCGGCGCCGCCAGCGTCCGGGCGCGCCGGTCGGACGACCGCGACGGCGGCGGCGCGGATTCACGCCGCGTCCGGTTACGCCGGGAGCGCCTGTGGCCGCCAATGGAACGCCGACGCCCGACGCACCGCCCGCCGACAGCGCGACGGGCCCGCCGCGGAAGTTCCGGCGTCGCCGCGGCCGCCGGCGGAGCTCCTTCTCGCCGGCCAACGGCACGGCCCAGGGCGAGGCGTCGCCTGACGGTGGATCCTCCCCGCCGCAGGCTGCGAGCCAGGCGGTCGAACGGGAACCCGCCGCCCAGGCTATCGAGCGCGGCAGCTGACGGTTCGCGAGGCAGCACCGCCGATGGCTCAAGCGCGGGTCCAGCCTTATCTCGACCTCGCCGACTGGCGGCGCCGCGTGGGAGACCTCTATCGCCTCTCGGGCCCCGACGCCCTCGCGCGATTCCGGCACGGCCGTGACGAACTGTTTCGGTCGCATCCTCAATCGCCTCTGAACGAGGAACGACGGTCGCGTTTCAACGGACTGCGGTACTTCGACCACGACCCGGGATACCGGCTCCGAATGCGACTTGAGTCCGCCGACGCCGGCGATCCGCTCGAGATCGACACCGGTGGCGAGGATGGGGTCATCAAGTACCGACGAGCCGGCTGGTTGCGCTTCCAGCTCGGGGGCGAGGACTGCCGGCTGACCGTCTTCAGCCTGATTGGGTATGGCGGGGGCCTCTTTCTCCCGTTTCGTGACGCCACCTCGGGCAACGAGACCTATGGGGGCGGGCGTTACCTCTTCGATACGGTGAAGAACACCGATGGCCTGGCGCTCGACCTGGCGGCCGGCTCGCCCGACATCACGATCGATTTCAACTTCGCCTACAACCCGTCCTGCGTCTACGACGCGCGCTGGGCCTGTCCGCTGGCGCCGCGCGAGAACTGGCTAACGGTCCCGATCCGCGCCGGCGAGAAACTCTTTATCACTCCGCCCGGCGAAAGCTCGCGGTGAGGTGCGGCGCCAACGGGGCGCCCTCCATGCCCATCTTCAGTTCGTAGCGAAGCGTCTCGCCATCCATCCACAGCGATCGACTGATCGAGGTCA
>DATNMN010000192.1:0-2373 GCA_035602295.1 Candidatus Dormiibacterota bacterium
GCAGGCGGCGGCCGACAAGCTGGAGTACGAGGCGGCGGCTCGCTACCGGGACCGTCTCGACGCGATGGAACGCATGGCGGAGCGCCAAAAGGTTCTGGCGATGGGCCGCTACGACCAGGATCTCTTTGGGCTCGCGCGGGCCGACGGCCAGGGGTCGGTCCGTGTATTCAGTGTGCGCGAGGGGAGGCTGTCCGGCTCCGAGAACTTCGATCTCGTCGGCCTCGACAAAGACCAGACGGACGCCGATATCCTGAATGCGTTTGTCAGCCAGTACTACGTGAACGCCACGCACATCCCGAAAGAGGTCTTCGTCCCGGCCTCACTCCCCGATCGCGAGCTGATCGAGCAGTGGCTGACGGAGCGGCGTGGGAGCAACGTCACCGTCCGGGTTCCGCAGCGAGGCAAGCAGCGGGAACTGTTGCAGCAGGCCGCCGCCAACGCCGAGGAGACAATGCGCCAGCTGCGCATCAAGCTGGACTACGACGCCGACCGGACGGCCTCCCTGCTCAACGACCTACAGGCCAGGCTGGCCCTCCCGACCCACCCAGTCCGGATCGAGTGCTATGACATTTCCAACATTCAGGGCAAATACCCGGTCGGTTCGATGGTCGTCTTCGAGGACGGCCGGCCCAAACCGGCCCACTACCGGCATTTCAGGATCAAGACGGTGCAGGGCGCCAACGACTTCGCCATGCTGCAGGAAGTGCTCCGGCGGCGCTTCAGCCGGCACGCCCGGTCTGAGGAGGGGATCCCCGAGGAGCCGAGCTTCAGCCGCCTGCCCGACCTGGTCCTGATCGACGGCGGCAAGGGCCAGCTGTCGGCCGCCCGCGAGGTGATGGAAGGCATGGGGCTCGGCTCGGTCTCGACCTTCGGCCTGGCCAAGGAGCAGGAGGAGCTGTTCCAGCCGGGCCAGAGCGAGCCCATCCGTTTGCCCATCGATTCGGAGGCGCTCTTCCTGGTGCAGCGAGTTCGGGACGAGGCGCATCGATTTGCCATCACTTTCCACCGGGTGGTCCGCAAGAAGGATGCCTTCGTCTCGGTGCTGGACGGTATCACCGGGCTGGGGCCGGTTCGGCGCCGGGCGCTGCTCCGCCAGTTCGGCAGCATCGACAACATCCGAAACGCCAGCGTCGAGGAGTTGATCGCGGTCAAGGGGATCACCCGGCCTGTGGCGGTTGCCATCAAGGAGATGCTCTGATGCCGGGGAAGCCTGAGATAATTCGGGCCGTGGATCGGCCGGTCCCCCGCTGCTCGTTCTGTGGCAAGAAGCAGGGTGAGGTGCGGCTAGTTGCCGGCCCGAGTGACGTCTATATCTGCCACCTCTGCGTCGGCCTCTGCAACGAGATCCTGGCCCAGGACGACGAACCGCGCGGCCTTTCCACACCGGGGCCGCGCGATGCGGAGCAGCCTCAGCCGCCCGGACAACGGTCCGGCCCGGGTCATCTGAGCCGGACGGAAGTCATCTCCAGCTAGGCCGCGCCGGGGCGCCGCCAACCAAAAGTTGGCGAGGGTGCCAGCCATGCCGCCGACCACCGTTATAGGGGCGTGCCGGACTCGCCGAACCTATCCAGCGCGCTCGGCGATACCGTCGACCATGGGCGGCAATTCCTCGCGCGCGTCGAATCACTCGCCGAGAGCCTATCCGCCGAACTGGCCAGCCACGAAGAGGCGGGCCGCCGGTGGGCGGGCGAACGGCAGGCGATCCACGCCGAGGCTGAGAAACTGCGCGCCGAGGTCGAGTCCCTCAACGCGATCCTGGCGGACCTTCGTAAGACCGTCCACCGCGCCGAACAGGAACGCGACCAGGTGGCCGCCGATCGCGACCAGGCCCGGCAGGCGCGGGAGGCCGCCGAGCAGGAAGCCGGCCGGCGACAGGCCGAGCTGGCGGCCAGCAGCGCGGATCTGGCCAGACTGCGCGAGCAAATGGCCGTCGTCGCGAAAGACCGGGATGCGCTCCAGGCCGACCAGATCCAGTGGGGCCTGGACCGCGAGCAGCTGCTCGCCGAGCAGACGCGCGTCAAGGATCGCCTTGCCGAGCTCGATCGGGACCTGGCGGCCCTGCGGGCCGAGAACCAGGCGCTGCTCGCGCGCCATGCCGAGCTGACCGAGCAGTCCAACAAGCTGGCCGCCGATTGGGTCACCCGCCGGCACGCGCTGGCCGCCGAGATCCATGCCCAAAACGAAGAGATGGATCAGGTGCGCACGTTGCTCCAGGAAAGCCAGGAGCGCGAGCGGCACGTGATCGGCCTGCCGCAGGCGGCGGCTGGAGCCGGGGCGCCCAGCGCCGAGCAGACCCATCTGATCAACTCGCGGCTCAACGCGCTGGTCGGCTTCTCCAGCGTCCTCCTCGACGAGCGGACGCATCAACTCAGC
>DATNMN010000193.1:0-4192 GCA_035602295.1 Candidatus Dormiibacterota bacterium
CCTCTTCAGCGACGTTCTGGTCCAGGCGGGATCCGGGTTCTTCTGGTTAGACACCGGAATTATCGAAGTGGGTTTTCATCCCAGCGACGACGAGAAGAACCCGGCTGGTGGGGGTGCGGTCGTCTACTGGAAGGTCGAGCACTTCGGCCGGAGCCGCGATGCAATGCTGCAAGCTGGATGCGAGTCGTGGCGTGGTCCGCTGGTGATTTCGCCACAACGCGTCATTTGTCAATTGCGCGATCCGTTTGGGAATATCATCGGGCTCGAAGGCGCCGTTTAAGCGAAACCTAGAAGGCCCAATAGCCGCGGCCGAAGGCCAGCCCGAAGACCAGCAAGCCGACAAAGGAGGCCGCGACCATCACCAGGTAGACCCAGCGCTGGCTGATCCGTCCGACGAGAAGGAAGAGCGGATACATGCCCAGGAGATAGCGGGGGATGCTCAGCCAGAAAGGTAGAAAGGTCATCATCACGGTCAGCACCGTGGCGTAGGCGGCATCCGACGGTCGCAGCCGCAACCAGCTGAGGGTCGTCGTGGCATAAGCGGCGATGCCACCGGCCGCCTCGCCGCCACCGACGGTCAGCTTCTCCCACGGCACCCGCCAGCTGATGCCACGGATTGCGTCCGCAAACCCAACCCAGGGCGCCGAGAGTGAATGCGACCAGTGCTGGCGCTGGACCGTAATGAAGGCGAACGCATCGCCGAGCACGACCAGGTTGGTCGCGAGGTAGGTCAGGAAGCCGAGCACGATCAACACCGGCGCGAGGATCGCCTGCCAGAGGGCGTGCAGCGCGTGCCGCGCGTAAAAGAGCTCGAGCACGAGGAACGGTAGCAACGCGAGTCCGGTGAGCCGGGCGGCGGCGGCGAGACCTCCGAGCATCCCCGCAAACAGCCAGCGCTGCCGTCGCGCCGCGAGCACGGCGCCGAAGGCGAGGGCGCAGAAGAGGGCTTCCGTGTAACCGACCAGCAGGAAATAGGCGGTGGGAAAGACGACGAAGAAGGCCGCGGCCCGAAAGGCGGCGCTATCCCGCAGGTCTTCGCGAGCGACCTCGTAAAGCAGGATGGCGGCGACCACGCCGGCAACGTTGCTGATCAACAGGGCGGCGGTGCGGGCAGGGAGGCCGGTCGCGGCGATGGCGCTGATCAGCGCCGGATAGAGAGGGAAGAAGGCGATGAGGTTGCGAGCGTCGCCGGTCGCTGCGTAACCGTGGGTGGCAAGGTAAAGGTAGTGCTGCGCGTCCCAGCGGTCCCAGGCGCGCCCGAGCGCGGTCAGTGGATCGGGCCCGGCCCCGAATTCGACCAGGGTGAGCGTCACGAGCACGGCCTTGACGATCAGGGCCAGGATCAGGAGGCCCACCCAGGGCCGGATCCGATTGGGGACCATCCCCCCGATTGGAAGGGTTCCGGTACGATAGCGACGCAGCGGCTTGCCGGCCGTCGCGCTGAGTGACTTCACAAGTCTGGCTTCCGATTTTCCGCGCCATTGCCGCGGAGATCCGCGCCGAGATCGTGCCCCTGTCGGGCACGGCGCGCGGTCGCGAAGTGGTCGGCCTCGGCGCGGGCGGCGACCAGACCATCTATCTCGACCAGCTCGCCGAAGGGATCGTCGTGCGCCACCTCGAGCAAGCCTATCGCAGCGGTTTGCGTTTTCATTTGATCTCAGAAGAGCTCGGCGAACGCGACTTCGGTGGCTCGGCGCTGGTCCTGGCCGACCCCCTGGACGGTAGCGTCAACGCCAAGATGGGACTGCCGTACTATGCGGTCGTGCTGGCCGTCACCGACGGTGACCGATTCCGGGATGTGCGCCTCGGCTATGTCCAGAACCTGGTGACCGGCGACGAGTTCCACGCGATCGAAGGCGGCGGCGCGTTCCGCAACGGGAAGGCGCTGCAGCCGAGCCCGCCCGCCTTTGACGGCCGCTCGATCTCGCTGGTTTCGTTCGATGCCCCTAGCGGCGTCGAACCGCGGGAGCGGGCCGCCGCCATCTTCTTAAGGGCTGAGAAGGTCCGCCAGCTCGGCTCGGCGGCGCTGAACCTCTGCCACACAGCGGCCGGCGGTGTCGCGCTGCAGGCGACGCCCGCCCTGGTTCGAGCCTTCGACCTGGCCGGCCCATTGCTCGTCCTGCGTGAAGCAGGCGGCGTCGCGACCGACTATGACGGGGGCACGCTGGACGACGTCTCGGTGCGCCTCGAATCGAAGACGACGCTGCTGGCCTCGCTGTCGTCGGAGGTCCACGCCTTCGCTCGCCAGCTGGTGGGGGTGCAGGTGTCCTGATGCTCGAGCCGGAACAGACGACCTTCATCATCCTTTCCTTCGAGGGCCCGGACGTGTACTCGCAGGCGGGCGGCCTCGGCGTGCGGGTGAAGGAGCTCTCTCGCGCCCTGGCCGAGCGCGGCTTCGAGACCCACCTCTTCTTCGTCGGCGACCCCACGCTGCCGGCCCATGAGAGCGCGCTCGACGGGCGGCTCTGGCTGCACCGCTGGAGCCAGTGGATCAGCCGCTACCACCCGGTGGGCGTCTACGACGGCGAGGACGACAAGGTGGCGGACCTCAACCGCAGCCTGCCTGACGCGCTCGTGAAGGACTTCATCCGGCCCGCGATCGAACGAGGCAACACGGTGGTGGTGCTGGGCGAGGAGTGGCACATCGCGCAGGCCATGTCGCTCATCTCAGACGCGCTCTATTTCGCGGGGCTACGCGATCGCTGCCTGCTGTTATGGAATGCCAACAACCACTTCTCGTTCAACCGCATCAACTGGGGGCAGCTCGGCTACGTCGCGACCTTGATGACGGTCAGCCGCTACATGAAGCACATCATGTGGCGCTGGGGCGTGAACCCGATCGTCGTGCCCAACGGCATCCCCGGCTCGATGATGGCGCGGGTCAGCCAGGCGCAGGTGCGCGCGGTCCGCGCCGCGGTTGGCGCGTCAGCCTTCCTCTTCAAGATCGGGCGCTTCAGTCCCGACAAGCGCTGGCACCAGGCGATCGCCGCCGTCGCCCAGTTGAAGGAACGTGGCGTCGGGACCCGGCTCCTGATGCGTGGCGGGCTGGAGCCATTCGGCGGGGAGGTGCTGGACTTCGCCAGGCAACGCGGCCTCAGCGTCGTGCCGCTCTCCACCCGGATCGAGGACGTGACCGGGCTGGCGACCGCGCTCAAGGAGAATCCCGATGCCGACATCTGGAACGTGACGGCGTTCCTGCCCGACGACTTACTCCCGGTGCTCTACGCCTCGGCCACCGCGACCCTGGCCAACAGCGGCCACGAGCCGTTCGGCCTCGTCGGCCTGGAGGCGATGGCCTCCGGCGGGGTCGCGTTCGTAGGGGCGACCGGTGAGGAATACGCCCAGCCCTTCAAGAACGCGATCGTGATCGAGACCGAGGACGCGGCCGAGATCGTAGCCTATGTCACCAACCTGGCCGGCCGCCCGGAGGTCGCGCGCAACCTGCGGATCGCGGCGCAGCGGACGGCGCGGGACTACACCTGGCAGCGCGTGATCGATATCCTGTTGCAGCGCCTGGAGTTCGTCGCCCTCAAGCAGGGGCTCAAAACGCCATGAGAGGATAGACCCGGATGCCCAGCTCGCTCGTCATCTACATGGTCGCCCACCAGCCCCGGCGGGTCCGGCTGCCGGCGCTGCTAATCCCGCGGGGAACGCCGCCCGAGAAGATGGACGCGCTGATCTTCGACGACCAGATGGACCGGCGGTACTTCGACAAGGTGGCGAAGTACTGCTACCGACCGGCCACCGAGCTCTTTCAGTCGCTCGTGGACAAGGGCATGAAGATCTCGCTCGGCTTCTCGGTCTCGTTCCTGGTGCAGATGCGGCGCTTTGGGCCGGACGTGCTGGCCGGCTTCCAGAAGCTGGTCAGTCATGAGAACGTCGAGCTGATCGCGGTCGAGCCCTATCACTCCTTCATCTTCTATCTCGACATCGCGGCCTTCGCTGAGCGCATGGCCTGGGGCAAGCGGCAGCTCGAGGAGACCTTCCAGAAGACGATCGCGGTCACCGACACGACCGAGATGTTCATGTCGAACGACGTCTACTTCCAGCTGCAGGCAAGCGGCTTTAAGGGCGCCGTCATGGACGGCCGGCCCTGGGTGATGGGTTGGCGCGAGCCCACCCACCTCTACCGCTACCCCAATGAGGAGATGCGGCTCCTCACCCGCCACTACGAACTGAGCGACGACGTCGG
>DATNMN010000194.1:0-8493 GCA_035602295.1 Candidatus Dormiibacterota bacterium
CGGCTCTTCGGCCTGCTGGTTCTTGGGGAACGCAATCACTTCGCGGATCGTGTCCTGCCTTGCGGCCAACATTACGACGCGGTCGAGGCCGTAGGCGAACCCGCCGTGCGGCGGCGCCCCGTAGCGGAACGCCGTGAGCAAGAAACCAAAGCGGCGTTCCGCGTCTTCCCGCGTGATGCCCAGGCCCTGAAAGACGCGCTGCTGCAATTCCGGGTCGTGGATCCGGATGCTGCCCGACCCGAGCTCCGTGCCGTTGAGCACCAGGTCGTAGGAGCGGGCCCGGACCTTGAGCGGTTCGCTGCCCAGCAGCTCGAGGTCTTCGGGCCGAGGCGAGGTGAACGGATGGTGGGCGGCTGTGATCTCGCCCGTTTCCTTACTCCGCTCGAATAGGGGAAAGTCGGTGACCCAGACAAATTCGAAAATGCCCTCCTGCACCAGGCGCAGCATCTGAGCGGCGGCCTTGCGCACGGCTCCCAGCGAGGCCGAGGCCACGTCGACCTGGTCGGCGACGGCGACCACCACGTCGCCTGCCGCGGCGTGCGTCGCCCCTTGCAGCTCGGTCAGCTCGCGCTCGCTGAAGAATTTCGTGATCGGCGAACGCCAGCCCTCTCCCTCACGGTGCCAGAAGGCCAGTCCCTTCGCGCCCTCGGCGCGGGCGACCTCCGTGAGCGCCTCGATCTCCTTGCCACCGACGGTCTTCGGGATGCGGACTCCACGAATGACGCCACCGGCATCCAGCGCCTGGCGGAAGATCTTGAACTCCGTCTTGGCGAAGATGGAGGACAGCTCTTCAATCTCGAGGCCATAGCGCAGGTCGGGCTTATCGACCCCGTACCGGAGCATCGCCTCGGCGTGCGTGATGCGGCGGATGGGGGTCGAGATAGCGACACGCAGCACCTTCTGCCACACGTGCGCAAAGCAACGCTCGATGACGTCAAGCACATCGTCCTCACTGACGAAGGACATTTCGAGATCGAGTTGGGTGAACTCCGGCTGCCGATCCGCGCGCTGGTCCTCGTCGCGGTAGCAACGCACGATCTGGAAATAGCGGTCCATGCCGGCCACCATCAGCAGTTGTTTGTACAGCTGGGGCGACTGCGCCAGCGCATAGACGTGGCCCGGCTTCAGCCGGCTCGGGACCAGGAAGTCGCGGGCGCCCTCGGGTGTGCTCCGGATCAGGACCGGAGTCTCGATCTCGAGAAAGCCCTCGTCATCGAGGAAGTCGCGGATGGCTTTGGCCATCCGGTGCCTGAGCTGCAGGTTCTTGGCCATCCCGGCGCGGCGGAGGTCGAGGTAGCGATATCGAAGCCGCAACTGTTCCTCGACCGGCGTGTCTTCGTTGACGGCGAAGGGCGGTGTCTGCGCGCGGTTGAGGATATCGACGACACGGGCTTCGACCTCGATCTCCCCGGTGGCAAGCTCCTTGTTCTCGGTCCCCGCCGGGCGGCGCTGAACGGGACCGTGGATGTGGATCACGGACTCGAGCCGCAGCTCGCCGCCGGTCGCGTGCGCCTGCGCGTTCACGGGATCGAACTTGACCTGAACGATCCCGCTGCGATCCCGAAGGTCGATGAAGATGAGGCCACCCAGGTCACGTCGGCGATGCACCCAGCCGTACACGTCGACCTCGTGTCCGACCTGGTCGGATCGGATCGCGCCGGCGGGCGAGCGCGGCGTCAGACTCACGCCGCGCCCAACATTTGGCCTACGGTCGACAGCAGCTCCCCCTCGGCCACGCTGGTCTGCGTCTTGGAGCGCATGTCGCGGACCACGACCTGGTGCTTTTCCCGTTCCTCAGGGCCGACCAGCAGCGCAACCCGGGCACCGCGCCGCGCCGCTTTGCGCAGCTTAGCGTCCAGGCGCGCGGGGCCCGGGTCGAAGACGACTCGGTGTCCGCGGGCGCGCAACGTCGATGCCAGGTGAAAGACGTAGAGCTCATCGACCGCCTCCAACGCGACCGCGTAGACGTCGGGCGCAGCCGGCGCAGTGGGCTTGTGCTCCTTCAGGGTAATGGCGGTGCGGTCCATCCCCATGGCAAAGCCCACGCCGGGCGTCGTGCGATAGCCCAGCGCTGCCGCGAGTCCGTCGTAACGACCGCCGCCGCCCAGGGCGTTCTGCGCGCCGCCAAGACTCGCATGCTGGTACTCGAAGACCGTGCGCGTGTAATAGTCGAGACCGCGGACTAGCTCGGGGTTGAGCTCGAACGGAATATCTTCCGAGGCCAGTCCTTCCTTCACCACCCGGAACGCTTCGGCGCAGGGGGCGCAGAGGTGATCGACGATGTGTGGCGCCGCGCGCTTTAGCACCTCGTCCTGCGGATCCTTGGAATCGAACAGTCGAAGCGGGTTCTTCTCGAAGCGCGCCCGGCTCTCCTCGCTCAGCTTGGAAAGATGCGGCCGATAGTACTCGCGCAGGAGGTCGCGATACGCGGGGCGGCAGACTTCGTCGCCGATGCTGTTCAAGTGCAGCGTCACACCTCCAATGTCCAGCGCGGCAAACCAGTTCCAACCGAGCTGGATGGCCTCTACGTCGAGCACCGGACTGCCGTCACCGAGGGCTTCGATTCCGAACTGGTGGAACTCTCGAAAGCGGCCCGCCTGGGGCCGGTCGTAGCGGAAATATGGCCCCATGTAGTAGAGCCGGACCGGCTGCGGTTCCTGGTCGAGCCCCGCGTCGAAGTACGCCCGAACGATGGGGGCCGTCCCCTCGGGGCGGAGCGTCAACGAGCGGTCGCCGCGATCGGTGAAGGTGTACATCTCCTTGGCGACGATGTCGCTGCTCTCCCCTGCGCTACGCTGAAAAAGCTCGGTCGCCTCAAAGATTGGTGTCTCGATGCGCTGGTAACCGAACCGGCCGGCCTGCTCTTTGGCCACACGCTCCATCGCATCCCAGTACGGCTGGACCGCCGGCAAGAGATCCTGGGTGCCGCGCGCGCGCTGCGCGATGGGAGCCATGGTGTCGAAGCTTAGCGAATGGCTTTACGCCGCCCTCGAGGCGCCGCTAGCTCGCCAGCTGCGTGTCGACGGAGGGGGCATCGCTGCGAACCACGCGGTTGCGACCGGTTCGCTTGGCGACGTAAAGCGCCTGGTCGGCGGCCTGCACGAGGGCTTCGCGGCTCTCGCCGTCCCGCGGAAAGACCGCGATTCCCAGACTCAGCGAGAGGTTCGAGACCGCTTTGCCGTCCAACAAGACCGCCTGACTGGCCACGGTCTCCCGGATCCGTTCGGCGACCGCCACCGCCGCCCGGCTATCCGCACCTCGCAGGACGAGCACGAACTCATCGCCCCCATAACGGGCGACAAGATCCTTCGGCCGGATGGCCGGGACCAGGATCTGTCGGGTCAGATGTCGCAGCACCTGGTCTCCCGCGGGGTGACCGACGCTGTCGTTGATCTCTTTGAAGTGGTCGACGTCGCACATGATCAGGGCGAGCGGCTCCTTCGTCTTCCTCGCCCTCAGCAGTTCCCGATCGAGATGGGCCTCGAACTCACGATGATTCGCGATCCCCGTCATGCCGTCGGTCGTTGCCAGATGCTTGGTGTGCTCGTACGCAGCGGCATTCTCGATCGCTATCACGGCCTGGTTTGCCAGAGTCTGCAGCACCCGGATTTCGCTGCGCTCCAGGGGCCGTGGCTCCTTCATGTGGATGACGAGGACGCCGACGATTTCTGTGCCGAGGCACATCGGAACGGCCACCGCCCGCTGTAACCCGGCTCGGCGGGCCGCCGCCAACGGCCGGCCGCGGTCATCCAGCAAATCGAGCTCTAACACCTGCTCCGGTCGTCCAATGCGACTGGCGGCCAGGTCGGTACTCTGCCGCACCGCTGCCAGTTCGCGGCGCGTCGTGCAACCGACGATGACGTCCGCGAATTGCTGCCGCCAGGCTGTTTTGCGCAAGTGCAGCGACGCATATGGGGCGTCGAGGATCTCAGACGTGGCGTGGGCCACCGCGCGAAGCAGGTTGTCGGTACCGACCGTGACGGCGGTCAACGCCTGGGAGATCTTTTCTAGGGCAATGATGGCCTGGTCGAGCCGGTGAGCCTGGAGCTGCGTCTTCTTACGAAGCTCCGTGTTCTCGATCATCAGCGCCATCTCGGTGGCGATCGTCTGCAGCAAGTCGACGTCCTGTTGCGGCAGAGTGTAACCCGCGGCGAGGCCAGTGACGAGGTAGCCGGCGTTGCGCTCGCCGCGAATCAGCGGCACCACCAGCGCCTGCTTAACACCGGCGAATTCGGCGAAGAGACGAAGGCCGCGTCGCGGATCGGCCGACAGGTTGATCGCGGTTTCGACGCCCACCGCCGAAGCGCTGGAAAAGCCTTCCGCCAGCTTCAGCGGACTCAGCCGCGCGAGTTGTCCGGCGGCCTTGCCGACCGGGCCGACGATAGCGCGCACCTCGAGCCCGTTCGCGTCGTTGCGGGCCAGCAACAGGGCCGTTTCGAGCCCCAGGGCCTTCAGACTCACACCGAGGATGGCCTCTGCCATTGCGCCGGGTTCCGTATCCTTGCCCAGGCCCTGGCTCGTCTGCGATAAGGCAGCAAGGCGGCGCATCTGCTCGTTCAGGGAGCGCGTGCGCTCCTGCAGGTCCTGGGTCATGGCATTGAAGGCGGTGGCCAGGTCGCCGAGCTCGTCGCGCCGTCGGACATCCAGGCGCTTCGTCAGGTCGCCGCGAGCGACGGCCTGAGTGCCCGCTAGGAGCGCCTCGATTGGCCGTGTCAACCGCAGCGCCAACAGGTAGCCAATCAGGAGCAGGACTAGGACAACGCCGGCGAAGAGGGCCGTCATCTGCAACGCCGATTGGAGCCCCGCCTCGATGACCCCCCGGCGCGAAAGCGCAACGGCGAGGTAGCCCTCCGGGCGCTGACGCAGGTAGAAGTTCGTGAACTGGAATTCGTAGTCCTGGCCCTTCACGCTGATGCCCCGCGTGACCGCTCGCCCTGGCGAGGCGAGCGCAAGGTAGGACCGCAGCTTGTCGTCGACGAGATTGCCGCTGACGCCCGCCAGCGTGCTGCCGATAAGCTTGCCGCCACCGTCGATCAGGATGACTTCGGATTGTGACTTGCTCTGCATTTCCATCAGCACGGCCGGCAGCGAGCTGGCGACCAGGATGCCCCCGACCACGCGGTCGCCGAAGATGACCGGGCCGGCGGCGACGAGCGACGATGGCGGCGATCCAAGGTACGCGATGTACTTGTCGCCCAGGGAGTCGTAGAGGCCTTTGAGCACCGGTTGGACCGCGGGCTCAGCGGAGAGGTCCGTGCCGCTCCGATAGACCAGGCCCCCCGGATTGGCCGGGTCGGGCTGGGTGATCTCGAGGATGGTCCGGCCTTTCGTGTCGAACACCATGACCGTACCGAGCCGGTTGTTGACCTCGAGCGGGACGATCAGTTGCCGCAAGGCGGCGACGTCGCCGGCGGCCAACGCTCGGTCCACACCCTCCGTGTTGGCAATCAGGCGGATGGCCGCCACCTGGCGGCCCTGCAACTTGACGGCGGCGTCGAGGGCCACGTCTTCCGAGTGCACCAGCTGGTCCGAAATGCGGTGCTCCAAGGAGGTCGCCACCAGGCTGGTGGTCAGATAGGTTCCGACGATCCCCAGGATCAGCATCAGGAGCAGGAAGGGCAGGATGATCTGGGTCCGGATCCTCAGCATGGGCCGAAACCGAACGGGAGGCAGGCGGCGCCAGGGCCCGTCGGCGAGTTGACGGCCGACTCGGCGGATGGCTGCTCCGGCTTGCATCGCTCCGTATAACCGCCAGACGGCCGGAATGATCACACCTGCGGGCGCGGGCGACTCGGGCCCGACCTCGCCGCCCGCTCGGGCGGCGCACCCGGCTCAGCCATTGACCTGGTTGCTGGCGACACAGGCGAACGACTGGGCGGCGACAGCCGGGGCAGCCGGGCTGTAGAAAACGAGCTGATCACTGCCAGGCGACTGGGGCGTC
Source organism: Candidatus Dormiibacterota bacterium (assembly GCA_035602295.1). Classification (GTDB taxonomy): domain Bacteria; phylum Chloroflexota; class Dormibacteria; order CF-121; family CF-121; genus CF-13. Next base: position 5,942 of record DATNMN010000194.1, read on the forward strand.
CAAATGTCAGGCTGGACGGCGTGGCGCGAGGTGTCGCCACGCGCGATCGTCAATGAGGGCTCAGGAATGACCCACCGGTTGCCCTCCGTGTCGGTCCGAATCCAGGCGTAGGTCACCGTGCCGCCGGCGCCGTTGGTGGTGAACCAGCCGCTAGCCGTCACCGTGATCGCGTCGCAAGCCTTCTTCGGATCGGCTGGGCGCGCTGCCACGGACTCACCATCGCTCACGATCGCGAAGGCGGGGGCAGGCGTCGGCGTCGGTGCGGGCGTGGGGACCGGCGTCGGTGTCGGAGCCGGCGTGGGGGCAGGCGTAGGTGTTGGAGCCGGCGTGGGGATAGGCGTCGGGGTCGGTGCCGGCGTGGGGACAGGCGTGGGTGTCGGTGCCGGGGTCGGCGCGGGGGTCGGGGCCGGCGTGGGGACCGGCGTGGGTGTCGGTGCCGGTGTCGGTACCGGGGTCGGTGCGGGCGTCGGCGCCGGGGTCGGTGCGGGCGTCGGTGCGGGCGTCGGCGCCGGCGTTGGCGCGGGCATCGGCGCGGGTGTCGCGGCCGAGGTGGGGCCCGGCGTCGGCGCGGGCGTCGGCGTCGGAGTCGCGTCCGGGATCACACTCGGCTGGATGACGGGCCGGGTCGTAGGACCAAGCGCGGTGAGCGGATCGCCCTTCGGCGCGGTCAACACGGCGGTGACGGACAGGGACCCCTGGCCGTCGATGCCGCGGTCCCGCACGGCGTCGGCGACGACCGTCTGCTTGAGAGGCTTCGTTTGAAGTCCGGCGTCCAACCCGAGGTCAGGGCCCAATTGCGGGACGTTCACCCAGGCGAGCCCCTCATGGGGTTGCAGCGCAACCAGCGCGATGACGCCGAACAGCACGACGATCACGGCCGCCAGCCCCAAGAAGCCGGCAAGCGTGCGCCGCGGGTGGAAGTAAGGGCCCATCGCAGATTCGATCGTAGGGTCGCTCAGTTACGGCGTCCGTTTCCCGGGTGGGCACCTCGGCGGATCCAGTAAGGCGCCGCGTAATAGTCGAGTTGGCGGCCCGGCGAGCGATCCGTTAGTTGGCGGTGAGGGTACCCTCGCGCGCGACCGTGTGGACGTCCTTGACGGTCTCGAGTCGCTCCATCAGGCGGCTGAGCTGCGTCAGGCTGCTGATTTCCACCGTGGTCGAAATTACGGCGGTCTTGTCATCGTAGACTTGCACCTCCGCGCCGGTGAGGTTGATCTTGCTCTCGGCGATGACCGTCGCGATGTCGCGCAGCAGTCCCGTGCGGTCCCAGGCTTCGATCTTGATGCCGACGGGATATAGCTGACGGCCGCCGGTATCCCAGTCGACCTCCACTACCCGGTCCTGATTGCTGACATTCACCACGTTCTTGCACGTACTCCGATGGACCGTGATGCCCTTGCCGCGCGTGATATAGCCACTGATCGGGTCGCCCGGCACCGGCTTACAGCACTGGGCGATCTGGGTGAGCACTCCGCGCTCACCTTTGACCCGGATCTCCCCGGTGGGCTTGAACTGGGGAACGAGCGGGATGAGCGGGAATTCACCGTTGCCGTCGCCTTCGGGCTGCCCGGCCACCATGTACTTCAGCAGCACGGAGTGGGGACTAACGTCGCCATACCCGATGGCGGCGTAGAAGTCGTTGAGATCCGTGAAGCGGAACTCTTTGGCGAGCTCGAGCACGCGCTCCTCACCGATCGACGCCAGAGCCCGCTGCTGCATGCGGCGGAACTCCTTGTCGAGCAGCTCCTTCCCCTTGGTCACGTTCTCTTCCCGCCGTTCCTTCTTGAACCACACCCGGATCTTCTGAGCCGCACCCGCCGTTTTGACGAAGCTCAGCCAGTCCCGGCTCGGTCCGTGCGGACCCTTCGAGGTAAGGACCTCCACGATGTCGCCGTTTTGCAGCTGGTAGTCGAGGGGCACCATGCGTCCGTTCGCCTTGGCGCCGATGCAGCGATGGCCGACCTCGGTGTGAATCCGGTAGGCAAAGTCGACGGTGGTCGCCCCGCTGGGAAGGGCCAGCACGTCACCTTTCGGCGTGAAGACGAAAACCTCATCGCGAAAGACGTCGATCTTGACGGCATCCACGAACTTCTCCGCATCGAGGACCTCTTTCTGCCAGTCCATCAGCTGCCGCAGCCAGGCGAACCGCTGGTCCATCTTGCGGTCTTCCTTGCCGCCTTCCTTATAGGTCCAGTGCGCTGCGACGCCCCACTCAGCGATGCGATGCATCTCCTGCGTGCGGATCTGGATCTCCATCGGCTCGCCGCTGTGGCTGACCACGGTGGTGTGCAGCGACTGGTAGCCGTTGGACTTCGGCATCGCGATGTAATCCTTGAAGCGGCCGGGGATCGGCTTCCACAGCGAGTGAATGACACCCAACGCCCCGTAGCAGTCCTTGATCGAGTCGGTCAACACCCGGATCGCTGAAAGGTCGTAGATCTCGTCAAAGTCTTTGCCCATGGCGAGCTTGGCCGCGATGCTGTAGACGTGCTTTGGCCGGCCGGTAGTATCAGCTTTGATCCCGACCGCCGTCAGCTCGCGCTCGAGGATCT
>DATNMN010000195.1:0-2638 GCA_035602295.1 Candidatus Dormiibacterota bacterium
CTGCTCGCCATCTTGATGTTGATGTATCGGCGGAAGCCGCTGGTCTGGCACGCGTATCACGTCGCCGCCTGGCTCACCGCGCTCGGCGTGATCGCCAATCTCGTGCAGCTGCTCTGAAGTCCTTACTCGACCGCTAACACGTAGGGGTAGAGGGCCTGCTCGCCGGCCTGCACCTCGACCGAGGCGGCCGGGAACTGTTTGTGGATCCAGCCGCGCAGGGTTTCCCGTTCCATTTCCGGCGCATCGACGCCGGCGTAAATCGTCACCGTGCCGACCTTGGCCGCGTCGACACGCTTGAGGACCGCCTGGACCACCTTTTCGGGTGACGGACCAGCTTCGACGATCCGGTCGTCGAGCAGGCCGATGACGTCGTTTTCAGCGATCTTCAAGCCGTCCACCTCGCTCGCCCGAACCGCGCGCGTCACTTCGATGGTTTGCACCGTGCCGAGTGCTCGCGACATGGCGATGGCATTGGCAGCCAGGTCGGCGCTGAAATCGAAAGCGAACAGCGCCGCGATGCCCTGTGGCAGACTGCGCGACGGGACCACGCGAACGCGTTTTTTCGTCAGTTCGGCGACCTGTTGCGCGGTCATGATCACGTTGCCGTTGTTGGGGAGGAGCAAGACGTCGCTGGAGGGCACCGACTCGACCGCCGCCAGGATGTCCTCGGCCGACGGGTTCATCGTCTGGCCGCCACTGACCACCGAGTCGACCCCCAGGCTTTCCAGGATTCGCCGGAAGCCGTCGCCGCTGGCCACCGCCACCAGGGCCAGGTGCTTGGTGCTGGCGGGACGGCGGATACTCTCGCCCTGCAGCCGGTGGTGCTGGGCGGACATATCGTCGACCTTCAATCGGCTCAGGCGCCCCACGCTGCTCGCATAGCTGATCACTACGGCCGGCTCCTGAGTGTGGACGTGGACCTTGATCGCGGCGTCGTCCCCGACGACCAGCGCCGACTCCCCATGCCGAAGGATCTCGGCGCGGACGTCGTCCACCGCCAGGTCGGCGCCATTGATGATGAACTCGGTGCAGTATCCCCAGCCCAAGGTCGGCGCTTCGATTACCTTCGGCCGGGCATGCTGGATCGCGGGGCGCTCGAAGGTCGCGAGTGCTTCGCCGGTCATCCGCTTGAGGAAGCCTTCGAGAATGAGCTGCAGCCCGAAGCCCCCGGCGTCGATCACGCCCGCCTGCTTGAGAATGGGGAGCTGGTCGGGGGTGCGTTCGACCGCCTCAGCGGCCGCTACACAGGCGGCTCGCACCACCTCGGTCAGGTCGGTGCTCGTCGCGGCCTTCGCCTCGGCGCCCCGGGCCGCCTCCCGCGCAACCGAGAGCATGGTGCCCTCGGTCGGCTTGATCACCGCCCGGTAGGCCACATCGGCGCCCACGCTAAAGGCGTGGGCCAGCCCTCGAGCGTCGACCGCGGGACTCGTGGCGATGCCAACACTGAAGCCGCGGAAGATCTGCGAGAGGATGACGCCCGAGTTGCCACGCGCTCCCATGAGGGCACCGTGACTGGCCCCCTTCGCCACCAATGAAAGGTCGGCGGCGTCGAGGTCGCGGATCTCGTCGACCGCCGATTGCAAGGTGAGGAGCATGTTGGTGCCGGTGTCCCCGTCGGGAACCGGGAAGACGTTGAGCGCGTCCACTTCGTCGCGGTTGACCGTCAGCCAGGCCAGGGAGCCGAGCAGGGCCTCTTTGAAGAGACGGCCGTCGCATTCGATGATGGGCATGATCGCGGCGCCGGTCAGGCTTTGGATCTCAGCTGCCGCCGCTCCCGCTGACGTGGATTCCCTGGACGTTGACGTTGACTTCCACAACGGGGAGGCCGAGGGTGCGTTCGACCGAATAGCGCACCGCGTTGCCGAGGTTGTGCGCGACTTCGGAAACCCGCGTGCCGTACTCCACGATCACGTAGAGCGAGACGGCGATCCCGTCCTCGCGCACCTCGACCTCGACGCCCCGATGGACCTTGTCGCGGTGGAGCCGCTCGGCCAAGCCGTCACGCAGCCCGCGGGCGGCCATGGCGACCACGCCATAGCAACCGGCGGCGGCATGGCCGGCGATGGTGGCGACCACATGGCGCGACACCTCGATCCGCCCGAGGTCCCTGGCCTGGATCAGCGTCCTCGGCGGCTTCCCGGTCCGTTGGGGGTTGGCCTTCGTCTTTGAGTCCATCGTGTGCTACTATGTGACGCTGATTTCGCTTCAATCATACGCGATGATCCGAGAGGCGCCCCAAGCAAACCAAACCATGGCACAACGCTGCGCAATCTGCGGAAAAGGGCCCCAGTACGGGCATCACGTGAGCCACTCGAAGGTGCATACGAAGCGTCGCTTCATGCCCAATCTGCACAAGGCCCGCGTCACGATCGACGGCCGCTCGCAAACTGCCCTGGTTTGTACCCGCTGCCTGCGCACCCAGGCCAAGTCGGCTTAGTTTCCGCCGACCTCGGTTACGGCGCTTGCGGCACCGGCATGGCCACGGGGCGATACCCATAACTCGACGCTGGCTCCCGGACGAAGCCAGGAATGAGCAGCCTTGAGCTCGGCGTCCGAAAGCACCAGGTAATAGGTGCCATCGCCGCGCATGGCGATGACCCGGCCCTGCACCCGCTCGACAACGCCGACGACCTGTTTG
>DATNMN010000196.1:0-4934 GCA_035602295.1 Candidatus Dormiibacterota bacterium
GTGTACATCCGCTCGATACTCTCGGCGTATTTCTGGAGGATCACCCGGCGCTTCAGCTTGAGGGTCGGGGTGAGCTCCTCCGATTCTGCCGTCCACTCCGACGGCAGGATGGTGAAGCGCTTGATCTGCTCGTGTCGCGAGACATGCTGGTTCGCCTCCGCAACCGCGCGCTCCACTTCTGCCTTCACCTCAGGATGCGCACTCAGCTCGGCTATGGTCGGGGCGGCGATCCCTCGCTTTAATGCCCACGCGGCGGTCACCTGGCCGTCGAGCACGAGGAGCGCTGTCAGGAAGGGACGGCGGTCCCCGATGACGCAGGCCTGCCCGATGAGAGGATGCTGCTTGAGGAGACTCTCCAGGTTGGCGGGTGAGATGTTCTTTCCCCCCGCGGTGATGATCAGTTCCTTCTTGCGGTCGACGATCCTGATGTTTCCGTCGGCGTCGATTGAGGCGATGTCCCCGGTGCGCAGCCACCCCTCGTCGTCGAGTGCCTCGGCCGTCTGCACGGCGTCCTTGTAGTAGCCGCGCATGACGTTGCCGCCGCGTACGAGCAGCTCGCCGTCCTCGGCCAGACGCACTTCCTCGCCGGCGTTGCTGATCCCCACCGTGCCGATCTTGAATCCGTCCAGTCGCCAGCTCCCGGGGCCGGTCAGCTCGCTCATTCCCCAGATCTCCGTGAACGGCAGCCCAATGGCGCGGAAGAATTCGATCACCTCGGTGGCGATTGGAGCGGCGCCGGTCATCGCGACTCGGCACTGGTCGAGCCCGACCTTCGCCCGGATAGCGGTGAACATTCCACCCACCGCAGCCCCCTTTGCCGCGACCTCGGTTGGAACCGGCTCGCCGCGCTGCTCGCAGGCAACGACCTGCCGACCAACCGCGATCGCAGCCTCGACGGCCGCGCGCCGAGACTCGTCCGGCTCTGCAGCGATGGCCGCGTGGATGCCACCGTAGAGTTTCTCCCACACACGCGGCGGGCCGAACAAGAAGGTGGGGCGGACCTCATTGAGGTATCGCGCGAGCTCAGCCAGGTCGGGGCAAAAGCTAACTGTGGTGCCGTTGACGATTGAGGACCAGTGACCGGTGAACCGCTCCGCCACATGAGCCATCGGAAGGTACGAAAGCTGCCGGTCGCCGGTCTTGATCACCTGTTCGAGGTGGCCACATTGCACCGTCCAGCACACATTGCGGTGGTCGATCATCACCGCTTTTGGAGGCCCCGTGGTGCCGGAGGTGTAGATGAGAGTGGCCAAGTCTTGCGGCCCCACCTGACGCCACGACTCGTCGAAGGCATCCGGTCGGCTAGCTGCCTGGACGCGGCCGGCTTCCATGAGGTCGTCCCAGCGCATGACTTCACCGGTCGCGTCCCCCTCGATCAACACAATGTGGCGCAGATGTGGAAGGTCCTTGCGGACGGCCAAGAGCCTGGCCAGGAAGCTCGCGTCTTCGACGAAGACGACAGCGGCCTCGCAATGGTTGACGATGTAGGCGATCTGCTCGGGGGCGAGAGTCGCATACAGGCTCACCGGCGTGCCGCCGGCATGCACGATCGCCAGGTCGGCGATCGCGTGCTCGGGTCGATTCCGCATGAGGATGGCGCCGAAGCTGCCCCGCCCAAACCCGAGTGCTTGCAGACCGACGCTCAGGTCACGTACTTGTTCGCGGTATTGTCCCCAGGTGAGGGCGCTCCAGCCCTGCGCCCCGCGCCACCTGAGCGCCTCCAGATCGCGGTGGCGAGTCGCGGTCTCGGCAAAAGCGCTGCAGAGGGTCTGCCCCTCGACGGCGCGATCAATTTCCGCTCGTTCCTTCGGGATATCCCGGCTCATGGCTCCCCCTCATCCCCCCACGGATGGTGCCGTCGGCCGCTCGCTCTAACGGCGCTGACTATGCTCTCGGTCCACGGGGCTGTCAAGGCAAGCTGGCAGCATCCAGATGATCAGGTGCGCGGCGGGTTCGCTGAACCTGATGGGGATACCTCCCTGCTAAGCTGCCGCGAATTGCTCAAAGCGCGACGGCCATGCGATGGCGCCGTGGTCATCCTCGTCGTCTTTGCCCTGACCGTTGGTTGTCAGACGGCCCCGGCCCCGCCAGGTCTGGTGACACTCGCCGACGCTCGGAAAGTGTGGGCCGCCGACGATGACGCGATCAAGAAACAGTTTGCCTCCGCCGGCCACGACAGCCACTGGCTGGACGCCGTTGAAGGAGGTCCTTTACGCGCCGCCGACGACTACGAGATTCGCAACCCCGCCTTCACGTATCCGCAGTACCTCACCGACAGCCGTCTCCTCGCACAGATCGTGCCGAGGCAGACAAGCTACCCCCTCTACTTCCTTGACACCTATGTTGAGCCGAAGCTGTTGCCGGGACCGCCGGACCATCATGGCATCGCCCTGTTCGTGAAGCCGACCGCCGATGCAACATGGCTACAAGACGTCCTAATCGACTTCAACAGCGCTGTCGGGCAAGATGGCCGCGTCCAGGAGGCCCCGATTCCGAGCTTCGTGACCACTGACGGCTACGCGACGCTGCTCACGCCGACCGACCAGCGGGTGAGACTAAGCGTCGACGCGGCTACCTTTGCAAACCAGCTTGCTGAGGACAACAAAGCCGTTCTACAAGGGATCAAGCCGTCCCACATCTACGGCAAGTATTTGACGGCCAACTTTCAGAATGCGGTCGCCAATGCCACACCCTTCGCCTCGTATGAGACGCTCACCGTCCTGCCCACCGTTTGGGTGACCGTTGCAATTTCCGACGGCTCGGCGCTGTCCATCATCACGCTGGATGAAATGTTCAGCTATGCGTTCCCGACGCCAAAGGTTCAAGCCGCAGACCTCACCCCAATGGGATATTCGATTTCTCCAGGTGCCTACAAGGCAGCGTCGGTCGAGTTCGTGAGGATGTTTGCAATCGTGATTCCTGCAAGGGGAAGCGGAGCCGAACCGGACGCGCCAGCCGAAGTCTTCGGACGCGAGACCGGCGTAATGGCCGTGCCCGCTTAACGAGCTCAGGTGCGGAGCCGGTTGCGTCTACCAGACGGGTTCATTCGCGTCGGCGTGTGGCTTTGGCCGCTCGCGATCGCGGGCGTTGTCGGTCTTACCGGTCTCACGGTTCAAGACGGCGTGCCCGCCGTGTCCAATTATCAACTTGAGGCGTTGGACCAGCTGTTCATTCGTGATTCGGGGCCTCATCTCGGCTACCGGCCACCGGATTCCCGATTGGTCGTGGTGAGCATCTGGCCGACCGGCGAGACACGTTCCGCTCAGGACGACGTGGCCCTCTACCAGAAGTTCCTGGCGGCTGGAGCGAAGGTGATCGTCGATTACCGGTACGTGCAATACACATCCGGGCCGAGTGACGGGGATAGTCAAAAGCTCGAGCTCGTGAGCGCGCTTCGAGGGCTGCCAGGTGCGCGGGGTCACGTCATAAGGGCGCAGATGCCTCCCGCCGCTCTGGATCCCGGCGATCGCAACGCATACTTCGCTGCACCCCCGCTCGGGTTCCAAGATGCTCTCAAACCGGGTGCCACGATGGTGGACACAGACCTCGCCTTGCGCTATTACCCGATCTTCGGCGCGGTCACGCCGAACGGCAACACCCCCAAGCGCCCCGACATCATCGAGACCGCGGCCGTGCGAGCCGCTCGATACGCTCTCGGAGGTTCACCCGACGACGATCCCGCCACTCTCGCCGCCACTGCGGGGGCATTGGGCCAGCCGGATTACACCAGCGGCGAACTCTTTCCGGCGCCGGGCTCCGGACCGGACCGTTCCTATCAGCTAGGCAGGTTCCAAACACCGTGGGTGAGGCGCCCGTTCCGGTTCGATGAGTCAACCGGACAGGATGTTTCGGAGGCGGCCATTCGCATCGCTTATACAGCGGCGCCCGGAGCGTACCCAACCATCACGCCCAAAGGTGGGGACATTTTCACCGACTGCGGGGTCTACTGCGCGTCGCAAAGCCCGGTCCAGGTTGCACCGGATTTCTACCGGGGCAAGATCCTGCTGGTCGAAGATGCAACCTGCTACGGGATTTCGCAAGACTGCGTGTTCACCCCAACCTCAACTTCGAAACAGGCCACAGCGCAAGACCTTGACGCCGCGGTCATCTCACAGTTGATTCGTGGCCAGGCGCTGCGATCGCCGCCTTGGTCGTTGGAAACCGTTGGTCTGTTTCTGGCGGCGCTCCTGGGCACGTTCCTCCTGGCGGGACTCGGCCCCCTGCGCGGCGCGCTCACCGCCCCGGTCGTCCTGGCCGCCTACCTGGTCCTCGCCGTCGGCGAGTACCGGGCCGGATGGATGCCGGATCTGATCGTCATACCCGCAGCCTTCGTTGTGGCTTCGGTAGCCAGCGGAGCCTACCGGTATGCGCTATCCACGTCGGAGCGCCATAGGGTTGTGGACCTGTTCGGCCGGTACGTTGCGCGGTCAGTGGTCGCGCAGCTGATCAAGGGCGGCTCGAAACCCGTTCTAGGCGGCGAGGCCAGGGACGTCACCGTTGTGTTCGCAGACGTGCGCGGCTTTACGCGTTGGTCAGCGTCGCTACCGCCGGCCCAGGTGGTCGCGGCGCTGAACAAGCTGTTGGCGGCGATGGTGAGCGTCGCCTTTCGCCACGATGCGACCGTCGACAAGTACATCGGCGACGCCGTGATGCTGCTCTTCAACGCTCCTCTTGATCAGCCCGATCATGTCGAGCGCGCCCTGAGGACGGCGGCTGAAATGCAGCTGTCGGCAGTTGGCACGGGCCTTGAGATCGGCATTGGAGTCAACTGTGGAGAGGCGGTGGTCGGAAATATCGGCACCCCTGATCGGGTGGAGTACACGGCCATCGGCAGGACGGTGAACCTCGCGGCACGGCTCTGTGACAACGCCCGGCCCGGTGAGATCTTGGTGTCGGACGAAGTTCGACGGCGGCTGGGCGACACGGTTGCGCTG
>DATNMN010000197.1:0-18985 GCA_035602295.1 Candidatus Dormiibacterota bacterium
AGCTCGAGGTCGAGAGCCAGTTTCGGGTTCATCCGCACGAGCAACTTATCGATACCGATCCCAAACGGGCGTCCCACCCCAAACCCAAACGTGAAGCCGCCAGAGCCGTCATCTGGCTCGGACTCGATCACCATCACATCGCCGTCGATGCGCGCCTGGTGGGGACCCTCCGCCACGGCGTCGCGGACCGTCGGATCACCGACGATGTCGACCGACCCGAACTGCCGTCCGATACGCACCCGCTCGATCCCCTCGGTCGACGGCTCGTCCTGCAGCCCATGGAGCTGTGCGGCGGCCTCTTCCGGGCTGATCGTGCCGGCGGCGACCCGGCTCAAGATTTCACGCCGATCCGTCTTGCTCATTGCAAGACTATAAAGCCAGGCTTATCAGAATGTCAAGCGACGTTGCTAATTTGTTCCGGCGAGAACCTTCTCGAACTCGGGTTTGGGCGTCAGCAGCGAGAGGTCGTCTTCGCTCAGCGGGCTCGACTCCAGCGTCCGGCCGGCCTTGGCCGCCGCCACGATCTCGTCCTTATGCAGCCGGATCCGGCGGGCACCGAGCGGACACTTGAGGTACTCCGCCATCGGCTCATCGCAGTAGCCGAGTCGCTGATCACCGCACTTCGGCTGCACCGGCTTGGCCAGCTCCGGGAAGCTTGCCTTGAGCGCGTTACGCGCCTTAGCCCACATGTGCCGGATCTCCCACTGGGCACGCCAGCAGAGGCGCAGATCCGCGATATGGAGGAACTCTTCGAAGTTCACCGTGAAGGTCAGGTTCGTCGACGCCGCGTTGGGGAGGAGAAAGCGGGCATCCTCCGCTGGGACGCCCGCCTTGAGCGCCTGGTCATAGAGCTCGCCCACGCGGTGCATGAACGCCAGGTACTCGTCGCGCAGGCCGGCTTGCTCCCACGTTTCCGGCACGACAAACGGAAAGTCAGCGTCCTTGAAGGCGTAATAGCGCTGCGACTGCTGATCGAAGGTGATGCCGTTGTTGTGACGCACCAGCTGATGGCTGGCGGCCCGAGACAGACCGCTCACCGCAAAGGTGAAATAGATCTGCGTCCGCGGCGAGGAATGCCCGCTCTTCAGCTTGTCGAAGATGAACGTCTTCATCTTCTCCTCGGAGATCTTGCCCGACTCGATATCGGCCCAGATCTCCTGGGGCGTGAAGCGCGAGTAGCAGGTTCGGAAGGCGACGTACATCACCCGGACCGGATCGGGCGTGTGGGTCAGCAGCTGGACATCAATCGCTGTTTCCATCCGGGGCCTTCCCATTTTGAGACCCCAACATATTGGTGTCAAGACCAACGTTTCCCACAACCTGTGGATAATCTGGGGAGAAGATATCATGACCAGGATGCCGGTCACGGAAGCCGATTTCAATCTCCAGGGCCGTGTCGACAACTACCGCGAACGCCTCTTCCAGCTGCTGACGGCGCTCGACGCCATGGTCCAGGAGCAGCTCGCCGCGCTCAACCGCGAGAAGCTGGGCGGCCGAGGCCGCCTGAGTTACCAGGGTCGTCCGCCGCGCTGGACGCTCGCGTGGAAGAACAAGGGGCACCGCCTCTATGAGGTCAACCTGATGGCCTTCGCCCAGGGCGGCGCCTGGGTGATTCACGGGCGAATGGGGCTCGATCGCCCCTTCCGCAACCTCAAGAGCGTGCGCGAGCGCGACGAGACGGCGCTGCGCCAGGAGATCGTCGACCAGCTCGCCACCGACGAGGCCATTCTCTAGGGCGTCGCGATCGTCGTCGCCAGGACCGTCGCGTCCTCGCCGACCCCGAGCAACGTCGCGGACTTGCGCTTGCGCTGGAAATGCACGCCCATGAAATGCAGTCCGCGGACGACCGTGCTCGAGCCGTCGTGCTGGATCGGGAAGCCGCCATCGTCGAACGCCCGCGGAAGCTTCACCCAGCTGAGGTAGTCAGGCCGAAAGCCGGATGTAAAGATGACGCTGCCGACGTCATCAAGCGCCATGGTCTCCACGGGATCGGCGATAAAGGGCGGCGGCAGCGGCATCTCCGGGACTCGGATGGATCTGGCGGTACAGGTCTTACGGATGAGCTCGCAGACATCGGCATACCGCGCATCGCCAAAAGCGACCGACGCGGCGAGGTCGCCCGCGAAGTGGGCGCGGCTGTCGGCGACGCCAGTGAAGCGGCCCAGCAACTGGACGCCCTGCGCCTGTAGCGTGCGGAAGTTCAAGTCGTGACCCCCCAGGCGGCCGCTCATCTGCGGGTTGGCCAGGAGCCGCGCCTCTGGGCTCGGAAGGTCGGTCAGCCTCGCATCGAAGTAGGGCGTGTCATTGATCCAGGCGATGGTGTCGCGGCCCTCGAGCTGGCGCGGAATCCACGGCGCGCGCCCGCAGGCGAGCGACACGTCCCGCCCCGCCTCGGAGATCTCTTCAGCGAGCTGGCAGCCTGTCTGGCCGCTGCCCACGATGAGCACCTTCCCGGGTGGTAGCGCGGCAGGGTTGACGTAACCCTCGGCGTCGATGGCATGGACTGAGGCGAGAAGCTCAGCGGCGGCCGGTGGTCGATGTGGCTTCTGGTATCCGCCCGAGGCGAGAACGACCTGTCTCGATCGAATATCGCCAGACGACGTTCGGAGGAGAAATGCGCCATTCTCCGCAGCCTCCAGGCTGGTCACGGTCACACCTTCACGCACTGGCGCCTGGAAATGTTCCGCGTACGCGGCGAGGTGGTCGACAATCTGGTTCTTGGGCATGAATCCGTCCGGGTCATCGCCGCGGTAGTGGCCGCCGGGCAGTTGCACGGTCCAGTTGGGAATGACAAGGCAGAAGCTGTCCCATCGGCCACGCCATGTCTCGCCCACCCGGCCCCGCTCGAGAACAATGTGCTCGACCCCGGCCGCAGTGAGCTCGTGGCTGAGCGAAAGACCAGCCTGTCCTGCGCCAACGATCACAACGTCAACGGTAGAGCTCGTTCAGCGTCTCCAAAGAACGGCCCGGGTGAGGCCGGCGTCGCCATCTTTGATGCGCAGCGGCAATGCCGCCATTTGCCACCGGCCAGGGTGCACCTTGAAGAGGTCAAGGCCTTCGAGAATCGGAATGCCGGCACCGAGCAGTCGATGATGGGTCGGCGCGCCCGGGACGCCGAAACCCTCGATCGACAGGTAATCGATACCGACAAGGTCGACGCCGCGCTCCACCATCCAGTCGGCGCCATCGGCGGCGAGATAAACGAAGTCCTTCCGAAAGGGACGCGCCGGGTGCCACAAGCGCGAATTGCTGGTGCGCAGCAGGATCCGACGGGTGCCGCGAGGAATGCGCGCCCGACCTAAATCAGCCGCGCGGATACCGCCGAGGACACGTTGCAGGTCAGCGACCCACGCGGGGCCGATGAAGCGCTCGAGGTCCACCCGGTCGATCCCCTTCGCGCCCTTGATGAAATGAATCGGAGCGTCGACGTGGGTGCCGGTGTGCGAGCCAAGGCAGAGCTCGCTAAGGTTGACGCGATCCTTTCGGAGCGTCATCGCTGGACGAATCCGCACGGGCGGATTGCCGCGGTAGACCGTCATTGCGGTACGGATCGGGATCGTGATATCGATGAGCTTCACGCGGACTCAGGATAGTGCGAGCACATGACGCAGGACTTCGCTGACGCTCCAGGCCTGTGCGATGCAGCCCACCGGCCGGTAGGGCGGCTCAGGCTCGAAGATCTCGCTGATGGTCCCCAGCCCCGCGTCGAGGAGGTGCGCTGTGAAGGGTTCGAGCAAGCGGCGCACCGTGGGAGGTTCGCCCTCGAGGTGCCGGTGCGCATCGAGATAGGGTCCCAACAGCCACGGCCACACCAGCCCCATGTGATAGGCGGCGTCGCGGGCGCGCTGATCGCCCCGATATGAGGACTGATACCGCGGGTCATCCGGACTGAGCGTGCGCAGGCCGTAGGGCGTCAGGAGTTTTGCCGTGACGACATCGAAGGCCCGGCGTGCAGGCTCCCCCTCGATCAGCGGATATACCAGCCCGAGGGCGATGACCTGGTTGGGCCGCAGACTGGGATCGTCGCCGTCGGGCGCGTCAACCACGTCGTAGCAATAACCACCGTCCGGGTACCAGAAGCGTTCCTGCGCCGATTGGTGTGCCTGAGCGGCCATCCGACGATAAGGGCCCGCCGGCCGCATCGCGCGCTCACACCAGTCGGCGGTCAGCCGCAACGCGTTGTACCAGAGCGCGTTGACCTCGATCGGCTTGCCACGGCGCGGGGTGACCACCCACTCCTGCACCTTCGCATCCATCCAGGTGAGCGCGAGGCCGTCCTCCCCGCCGGCGAGCAGCCCATCGGCCGGGTCCATCCGGATGTTGTGCCGCGTCCCGCGAACGTGCCAATCGATGATGGCTTCGAGCGCCTCCAGCCGCTCGGCGATGAAGCGCCAATCGCGGCTGGTGCGGAGGTACGCGGCGAGGGCCTGGAAGAGCCAGAGGGTGGCGTCGATCGTGTTGTACTCGGGGGCCTGGCCTCCGTCGGGGAAGCGGTTAGGAATCAGCCCCTGGTCGAGGCACCGAATGTAGGTGTCGAGCACGGCACGCGCTTCCCACAGTGTGCCCGGCCGCATCGCCAGCCCGGGCAGGCTGATCATCGTGTCGCGGCCCCAGTCGGTGAACCAGTGGTAGCCGGCGACCACGGTTCGCGGCTGCCCCGACGACGCATCGCCGGCGATCCGCCGCACCACCCGGAACTGCTCGGCGGCGACGGCGAGCTGTCGCGCCAGCGGATGCTCCATCGCGGGCCCGAGGACGGCGTCCTGACGATCCTGGGCGTCTCGCCGGGACTGCGCGGCATCCCAGCTCGACGGCGTCGCCTCTGTGGCGAGGATCACGGCGACATCGGCCCCGACTTCGAGCGGGACCTCGACGACGCCCGGCGTGAACAGGTCTTCCTCGTCATCGAGCCCGCGCTCGCGTTCGGCTCGATGGAGCACCCGCCAGTACCAATCCGGCTGGCTGCGCACGGCAGCCGACGATCGAACCGTGAAGAAGCTGCGGACGCCGGCGGCGTCGATGATCCATCCCTCGCCGGTCTCGCTCGCGTCGAAGGCGCCCTGGCCGTGACGCTGCTGGTGATAATCACGGTGGGCAAAGAGCGGGCGCAACTGCAAGGTGAGCGGGGGCCCGCTCACCAACCGGTAGGTGACGACCGTCCGCGAGCTGCCGTGCTCCATCCAGATCCGCTTCTCGATCGTTCGGCCGGCGATCGTCCATCGGAACAACGGGAGCATGCCGTCGAGTTCCACACCGTCGAGCTGTCGATACCCCTGGGGAAACACCGTGCCATCCCAGTACTCCTGGGCTGAGAGAGCCTCCAGGTCGCCGCCCGCAGATCGGACCCATTCTTCGAGCCCGGCCACGAGCACCATCCGCTGGACCGGCGGATTCAGGGCGGCCACCAGCAGGCCGTGGTAGCGCCGGGTGTTGACGCCGGCCACCGTCCCCGACGCGTAGCCACCCAGCCCGTTGGTCACCAACCACTCGCGCTGGATGGCCGGCTCGAGATGGCGGCAGGTTTGCTGATCGAGCTGGAGCGCCACGGGGTGACCTAGGCCGGGGCGATCGTCAGCAGGGTCTTGATGTCTTCCGGCCGCCTGTCGAGCGCGGACAGAAAATCGCCGAATGGCACGCGGCGGGTGATCAACCGCTCGAAGACCCCCGGCCATTTCTGCTCCGCCTGCTGGAAATGCTCCAAGCCCATTTCGAAGTACCGGCGGTTGGCGTTGACGGACCCAAACGTTACGCGGTTGCCGAGCACCATCTGCAGATTGATAACGTCCGCCGGGATCTCGATACTGCGATTGCCCGCCGACACGCCGGTGAGGCACAGGACGCCGTTGGTCCCAAGCTGTGCCATCGCCTCAAAGGCAACGGAGCTATTGCCGGTACCTTCGAGAATGAAGTCGATCTGGCCGAGCTCGTCCTTGATGCCTGTCAGCGGGTGGTCATCGACGCTCTGATAGGTCGCGCCCAGGTCATGGAGAATGCGGGCCTGTAGGCTTTCCGGCGCTGATTTGGCGTAGACATGGACCTCGAGGCCGCGCAGCCGTAGCAGGATCGTAGCCAGGATGCCGATTGGTCCAGCGCCCAGCACAACGGCCCGCGCTGGCTGCCACACCATCCGTTCCTGAATCTTCCAGGCCTGGAAGGTCGCTTTCTCCACGATGCTCAGCGGCTCGAGTAACACGGCGAAGGGTCGCAGTGCGGGCGGGATCTTGATCATGAAGGCGGGGGTCTCGCTGTAGTACTCGCCCATGTAGCCGTGCGCCCCCTTGATCCCCCGCTCGGTGTAGGTGCCGAAGAGGCACATGTCGCTTTCGCCGGCACGGCAGTTCGGGCAGTCGTCGGGACGCCGCACGGTTGAGACCACAAGGTCGCCCGGCGTGAAGCCCGAGACGCCCTCCCCCACCGCCTCGACCACGCTGAGCGCCTCGTGACCGATCACCAGGAAACTCGAACCGGGTGGGGGCTCGCCATAGAGCCCCTCGTTGATCTCGGTGTCCGTGCCATCGATGCCGACCTCGAGCACCCGCATCACCGCGGTGCCGCGAGCGGTCGTCGGGATTGGCAGTTCAACTTGCCGGGCACTGCCGGGCTGCTTGGGGGTCACGGCCACCGCGCGCATGGTGGCGGTCAGCGTCGTGGTCATCGACGTAATAGTAGGAAGCGTGCTTACCGAGTCGCCAGCAACGCGAGGCGAGGCACCGGTGGAATGAGAAAGAGACCGGTCTTGAACCGCACGACTCGATGGAACCCTGCAAGTCGGAGCGCCGCTGAAAATTCGGCGCTAGTGCGCAGTTGAAAGGCTGGTGGCAGGCCACTGAGTCGCGCGCTCCAGAACAGCAGAGCCGATCGCGGGCTCTTTTCGAACTCCCAGAGGAGGAAGCGCCCGCCGGGGCGCAGCACGCGGACGACTTCGCGGAAACTGGTCAGCAGCGTCTCATCATCGAGGTGTTTGAGCACATGGGACGTGACGACGACATCAAACGACCCGTCCTCGAAGGGCAGGCGAGTGGCCGGCGCAACCTGCAGCCGGATGCGATCGCCGAGACTGGCCCTTGCGATTTCTCGCTCGCCGATGCGGACCAGGTCGGGTGAGACGTCAACGCCGACCGGCGGATGGCTGAAGTCAGTCCGCTCCGCCAGCGCGATCAGGATGTTGCCGATTCCACAGCCGAGGTCGAGGACCCGGTCCTGCGCCGTGATGTTGGCCGCACTCAGGATGCGCCGGTACGGGGTGTTGATCACCCACAGCCCACGCCTGGAAAAGACGTATCGCATGCCGATCCCTCGCAGACCACGGCTGAACCATTCGCCGTAATGGTCGCCGACGGCGGTCTCGTCGATGCGGCTGGTCTTATCGCCCACTGGCCGACACTACCAGCGGCACGGCCGCTAGGGCGGCCGCCCCGATGACGGCCCATTTTCCGATCGGCGGCGACGGCCGCTGGCCTTGAGAACTGAGACCGACCACGACACCGCTTGCCACGACGGCCACGATGGAAAGCGCGGCGATCGACGTTTGACCACGGCCGATGATCAGGACAATGGAGACCAGGGTGCCGATCAACAGCAAGCTTACGGCGATCAGTTCCGCTCCGGGTCTTCCCAGGGCCACCGCCAGCGTCTTGAGCCCGGCCGCCTGGTCTCGATCACGGTCGGGAATGGCGTCGGCGAGATGGATGGCGGTCGCCAGCGGACTGCCTGCGAGGAAGAGGATAACGAGCGCACTTGCCGGTCGACCGGCGAGCAGGCCGATCCAGAACGGCATCAAGGGAAAGGCGACCGCGAAGGGAAGAAAGCTCAGCGGGGTGGCCTTGAACCGGAGATCGTAGGCCCAGCCACAGGCGAGCCCGATCCCGACGAGGAGCAACGAGACTGTGCCGAAGCTGGCGAGCGTGCTCAGCAGGAAGGCCCCGACGGCGCAGAGCACGGCCACGGCAAGCGCCGTGCCGGGCAAGACCAGCCCGAGCGGTATCGGTCTTTGGCGGCCGGCCCGCCGGTCGAGGTCGGCGTCCGCCCATTCGTTCAGCGCACTGATCGAGAACTGAACCAGCAGCATGATGGCGGCGATCCACCACAGCCTGACATCGCGAAGGCCGATGCCGAAGATCAGGGCAAAGCCCGCGGCCGCCAGGGTCGTGAGCAGCGATGGAATCGGGTGGAGCAACTCGAGCACCGTCCATCGCGCCGCACCGGCGCGCACAGTCAGTGTGACTGGCCCTGGTGACTGGTCGGCTCGTTAACCGGGATGGCGGTCCGCGACGACGCTGCTTCTGTCCCGATGGGGAGCGAGATTGTGAGGATGCCATGGGTAAGCGTTGCCTTCGCCCCGGTCGTGTGCACCGGCTTCGGCAGGTCGACCTCGCGATGCGAGGTCCCTACTGACCATTCGTGCAGCAGGTAGTGCTGTTGCTCCTGGGGGTAGCGCGCCTCCGCCCGCACGATGAGCCTCCGACCGTCAAGCACGACCTCGATCGTGTCATGGTGCGCACCGGGGATCGGGATCGCGACCGTCAGCTGATCGTTCGCCTCATAGATGTTGACCGGCGGGGCGTCAACGACCGTCTGCTTCGCCATCATGGGCTAGCCTACCCGAGCCCGCTAGCTGGCTGCCGGCGCATCAAAACGGATCGTGCCGCGAAGGGCGGGTGCCATACCCTCGCAGCGCTGCTCGAAGCTAGCCTCAAAAGCCCGTAGTTGACCACCCGGGCCAACGGTTACCGTCTTGACCGCGAAGCTGCCGGAGACCCGGTTGCAACCGCGGCTTTCCCCCGAAACGTCGATTCCAGGCGCGGACTCACTTCTGAAGGAAGCGCGCTCCGCATTGCTGTAGGCGCCAGCACGCAACGGCTGGCCCCTCGGCGCGGCCAGGTTAACGGTCCAGAGTCCTGTTCCGGACTCGGCCATGATCCAAATCGTGTCGGGGCCGATGTATGTCGCCCAAAACTGCCAGGACGGGCTTGCGACAGCGATCGAGCGTCCTCCCCCGATGTAGTCTCCCCGCTCGCTCGTCAGGCTCAACGCGCCGGTTCCCTCGACCGGCTGGGGCGGAACCGTTGGGGCGGCGGTCGGGGCTACCGTTGGAACGGTCCCAATGGTGGGAGCAATCGTCGGCTGAAACACGGAATTGCTCTCGGGTGCGCGGTTCGCGAGGGCGCTCGACACGGATTCGCTAAACCGTCCAAGGCTGGGCGCGGCGCCGAGGGCGAGCGTGCCGACCAGCAAGAACCCGGCGGTCGCTGCAACCAGTTCGGCAGGGACCATCCCGGCACCCGTGCCGCCGGGGTATTTCGTAAACAGCAAGGCGTTGACGGCTCCCTGCACTCGGTACAGGGCAACCGCGATAAGGGCCATGCCCATCGCGAAGGTGACGATCGAAATCGGGATCGGCAGTCGGAGGGCCTGGGCCATGGACACGATGCCAGCGACCAGCAGCGCGACCGCGACCTGGGGGTTGAAGCCGGCAGGGCGACGTGCTCCGAGTCGCGCCTCGAGGTCGTGGAACAGCCGGCCGATGATCGCCCAGCCGTAGAAGGGCACGAAGATCCACCAGAAGCTCGCGGTGCGTGGGAAGCGCTCCTGCCGGGCAAACTCGAAGAATCCCCAAAACCACCAGAGCGGGTACAGAACGGGAGCCAGGAGACCGAGCACCGCAACCCGTACCGGGCTCAACAAGAATTCGAGCTCGCGTGGTGAGCCTGACGCACCGACCGCGACTGGATCCGGCGTCGCCAGGGATGTGTCGGGCTCCGCTCCCGCGACGCCATGCTGAGCAGCGTGACGGGCACGATCACCCGGCAAGAGCATGGCGAGCGCCAGCGATGCCGTCCAGCCGAGGAACACGTTGAGCACGCAGACGAGCACGATCAACTGCGTGCGCCGCACCAGCGCTATCAGCGTGGGCGCGAGGTAGATGCCCAGCAGCGCAAGGCCCAGGATGGGGTCCACGACGGCGCAACGGGAGCCCCGACCGACTCCTGCGAGCGGCCCTGCCGCCAGCGGCTAGCCCTCAGATGCGCTCGAAGTTCCTGCGCAGCTCCCAGTCCGTGACGGCACTGTCGAAGGTCTGCCGCTCGAGCCGCGCCGAGTGCAGGTAGTGCTCGACGACCTCGTCGCCGAAGGCCTCGCGGGCCACCCGGCTTTTCTCAAGCGCAGTGATCGCCTCCGTCAGATTGCCGGGCACGCGCGGCAGGCTTTTGGCCGTGTATGCATCGCCGTGGAACTCGGGCGGTAGCTCGAGCTTGTTCTCGATGCCGTGCAGGCCGGCCGCGATGGTGGCGGCAAAGGCCAGGTACGGGTTGGCATCGGCGCCGGGAATCCTGCACTCGACCCGCAGCCCGGAGCCGTGTCCGATGATCCGGAAGCCGCAGGTCCGATTGTCCCAGCTCCACACGATGGAGGTGGGCGCGAAGGAGGTCGCCTGGTAGCGCTTATAGGAGTTGACGAAAGGCGCATAGAAGAGTGAGAAGTCGCGGGCGAGCGCGATCAGCCCGGCGAGGTAGTGCTGGAACAGCGGGGACATCCCGTGCGGGCCGCCGTTGGCCGAGTGGAAGAGCGCCTTATCACTCTTGACGTCCCACAACGATGAATGGAGATGGAAGGAGCTGCCCGCCTGGGCCATCGACCACTTCGCCATGAACGTCACCGCCACCTGGTTGAGGGCGGCGATCTCCTTGACGCCGTTCTTGTAGACCACATGCCGGTCGGCCATCTCCAGCGATTCGGCAAAGCGCAGGTTGATTTCCTGCTGCCCGAACCCCCACTCCCCCTTGCTGTTCTCGACGGGCACGCCGGCGCCTTCCATCCCGTTGCGGATCAGCCGATTGAACCACTCGGCCTTGGTGCCCTGCAGGATGTGGTAGTCCTCGATGTAGCGGCCGTACGGCTGCAAATCGCGGTAGTCCCTCTCGGCAGCCTGCTCATAGGTGTCTTTGAAGAGATAGAACTCCAACTCGGAGCCGGTCTTGGGATTGAACCCGAGCTTGCGGGCGCGGTCGATCTGGCGACGGAGCACCTGGCGGGGCGCGACCGGCACCGCTTTGCCATCCATGGTTTCGACGTCGCATAGGATCAGCGCGGTCTTCTCCAACCACGGGATTCTGCGGATCGTCGAGAGGTCGGGATGGCCGTGCATGTCGCCATAGCCCGTCCCCCAGTTGGTGAATTTGAATCCGGGGAGTGGTTCGTTGTCGACGTCCATCGCCAGCAGGTAATCGCAGGCATGCAGGCCCTCGTCGACGTGATCGAGGAAGTAGGGGCCGGTGAGCCGCTTGCCCATCAGCCGTCCCTGTAGGTCCGCGATGGCGATGATCACGGTGTCGACGTCGCCGGCCTTGGTCTGGCGAACGAGTTCCTCGAGCGTGATTTTGGCGGTCTTCTCCTGACGGCGCGACTGCCCGTTGGTCCGGTCGGCTCGCGTCGTCGTCGATCGCTCGCGCGTCGCGGTCCCTGTGCGCGCCATGTCGTATCCCTCCTACTTATTCGAGACTGACGAAGACATTCTTGACTTCCGTGTAGAGCTGGAGCGCGTGCATGCCGAGCTCCCGACCGATGCCGCTGCGCTTGTACCCGCCGAAGGGGGCCTCCTGATGGACGCTCCGGCTGCTGTTGATGCTCAGCACCCCGGTCTTGACGCCCCGAGCCATGCGCAGCGCGCGGCCGATGTCTTTAGTCCAGATCGACCCGGAGAGACCATAGGGTGTGTCGTTGACCAGCCGTAGCACCTCGTCCTCATCGGTGAACGGGATGATGGTCAGCACCGGGCCGAAGATCTCATCCTGGGCGATCCGCATTCGGTTATCGGCGCGATCGAACACGGTCGGCTCCAGGTAGCTTCCCCGCGCCAGCACGCCGCCGGGTGCCGCGCCGCCCGAAAGCAACCGCGCTCCCTCGCGCTGTCCCACCTCGACGTAGGCACGAACGCGCTCGCGCTGTTTCATCGAGATCAGCGGACCAACCTCGGTTGCCGGATCGAGTGGATCGCCCAGGCGCAGCTGGCGGCTGCCAAGAGCGACCCGCTGGTCGAACTCCTCTGCGATGGAGCGATGGACGAAGGCGCGGCTACGAGCGCAACAATCCTGGCCGGCGTTGCCGAAAACGCTGTTGACCGCGGCCGGTATCGCCTTCTCCAGATCAGCATCCTGAAAAATGATGTTGGGTGATTTCCCACCCAGCTCGAGAGACACGCGCGTGATGTTGGGCGCGGCCTGCTGAAGAATGCTGACCCCGGTGAGCGTCTCGCCGGTAAAGGCGATCTTGTCAACGCCCGGATGTCCGGCGAGCGCGTTGCCCGTCATCGCACCCGGCCCGGTAATGACATTGAGCACGCCCTCTGGCAGTCCGGCCTCGAGCGCGATCCGTCCCAGCTCCAGCGCGGTCAGGGGCGTGTAGCTCGCCGGCTTCAGGATCGCGGCGTTACCGGCGGCCAGGGCCGGGGCGACTTTCCATGAGGCGATCGTCAACGGAAAGTTCCAAGGCACGATCAGTGCCACCACGCCGACTGGCTCGCGCAATGTGAAATCGAGGCCGGGCGCAGTGACCGGGATCGTCTCTCCGAAGATCCGGGTTGCGGCCCCGGCGTAGTACTCGAAGCACTGGGCCGCCCCCAGCACCTCGTCGCGCGCATCGCGGATCGGCTTGCCGGCGTTGCGCGCCTCGAGCGTAGCCAGCAGGTCGACGTCGGCGCGGATCAACTCCGCGATCTTGTAGAGGACCTTGGCTCGGGCGCTCGCGGCTGCGTTGCTCCAGGCTCCGCCCTCGAAGGCCGAGCGGGCCGCCTTCACTGCGGCATCCACATCGGACGGCGAGGCGACGGCCACCTTCGCCAGCAGCTCGGACGTCGCCGGCTCAACGACATCGAACGTCTTGTCGCCCTCGCCCGCACGCCAGGTCCCGCCGATGAGGAGCTGGGTTGGGCGCTCCGTGGTGATCATCAGAAATAGTTTGACGTGATGCCGCCATCGACGACGAGGGCGGCGCCGTTGGTCCACGTCGACTCGTCGGACGCAAGATAGACGGCCAGCGAGACGATGTCCTCCGCCAGCCCGAATCGGCCCATCGGGATCCGATTGAGGCGGACGCGTTTCTTGTTCTCGTCTTTCAGCAGGTCCCGCATGAGCGGCGTTTCGATCGGCCCCGGGCAGATCGCGTTGGTGCGAATCCCCTTCGGTCCAAACTGGACCGCGAGTGACTTCGTGAGGGCGATGACCGCGCCCTTGCTGGCGGTATAGGCATCCTGCGGTACGGTGCAGCCGACCAGGGCGACGAACGAGGCGATGTTGATCACCGAGCCGCCACCGGCCCTGATCAATTCGGGGATGCCGTGCTTGCAGCAAAACGCCAAGCCCTTGACATTGATGGCCATGGTTCGGTCCCAGATAGCGTCAGTGGTGGTTAGGACCGACTCGTCGGCCTCGTCGAAGATGCCCGCGTTGTTGTACAAGACGTTGAGTTTCCCGAAGTGGCCGACGGCAGTCTCGACGAAGGTCCCCACGTCAGCATCGTGGGTGACGTCTCCGACCACCGCCACCGCCTTGCCGTGCAAGCCGGCCACGGTTTCATGGACCGCCTTGTCGTTCACGTCCGCGGCGACCACCTCGGCGCCTTCACGGACGAAGGCATGGGCCGCCACGCGACCCATACCGCTCCCCGCGCCAGTGATCAGCGCGACTTTTCCGTCCAGCCGTCCCATCTCCCCTCCCGTTGCGTTAACGAGGCGCGAGCCCGGCTCGCGCCCCGTATCGGTCTAAAGGTTGCTCAGACGCGTTGCGGTGTCAGGGTCGGCGCCGGCTCGGTCACGCCGGGTTCCCGGTAAATCGAGTCCTTCTCGGTTTCCTGCTCCATACGGCGCATCTCATCCTCAGAGCCCATGATGATCGGGCCCTTGTAGTGGTTCTTGCCCCAGAGGAGGTAGTAGAGGCCGCCGATGATCAGGAAGATCGCCACCGCCGGTCCTGCCCAGGTGCCGGTCGCCGTCAGCCAGCCAATCACGTCACCGGTGTAGTCCGCCTTGAATTCCGGCAACATCAGAATCACGCTAATGACGGCTACCCAGATAACGGCCACCCAACCGACGATCGGCCAGTAGCGTCCGAGGTTCCACGGCCCCGGCTTCCAGCGGTTTGGATAGATCAGCGCGAGCAACACCGGGATCACATACGAGACATACAGGCCGATGACCGATATCGCCACGACGATGGAGTAGATCGCCGGTACTGGGAATTGAGCCAGGGCCGGGATGAACGCAATGATCGCGGCCACCCAGATGGCACGCGCCGGTGTGCGGTACTTTTTGCTGACGACGTGCAGCCACTTGGAGCCCGGTAGCGCCCCGTCGCGGCTGAAGGCGAAGAGCATGCGTGAGTTCGACGTGATCGAGCTAAGCCCACAGAAGGCCTGCGCGATGACGAATCCGGCGAAGAGCATCAGGCCGCCGGTCGACCCAAGCGCATTCTTGACGATGTCGAGCACCGGGTTGCTGCTGGCCGCGGTCTTCGCCAGGTCGGGAATGGCCAGGGTGAGCGCGAGCAGCATCAGGTAGCCGAAGATCAGCGACCAGAAGACGGAGTTCATGATGCCCCACGGCGCTCGCTTCGCGGGGTTGACGGTCTCTTCCGTGACGTGCGCCGAGGCGTCGTAGCCGGTGAAGGTCCACTGCGCCAGCAGCAGGCCCACGAGGAAGGCATAAATTGGCGACCCGAAGCCCGACGCGTTGTAGGACTGGGTGAAGGCGTAGCTGAGCGGGTGCAGCGGGTGCAGGATGCCGACCGCCACAAGCAGCACAGCGATCACGCCGATATGCCACCAGACGCTGATGTCGGCGGCGCGTGCGGCCAGCCGCACTCCGACATGGTTGATCGTTGCCTGGACGGCCAGCAGGATAGCGAAGATGCTGATGACCCCCACTTTTCCGGCAGTGGTGGTGATATCCGATGGGTAGCCAAAGAGCGCATTCAGCAACGCGGCGGCAAAAAGTGCATTTCCATAGACGATGCCGGTTGTGATCGTGATCTGCCCGATCAGATTGAACCAGCCGGTGATCCAGCCCCAGTGCTTGTTGCCGAGCTTGGCGGCCTGGTAATAGAGGGCGCCGGCGGTGGGCAGCGCTGAGGCGAGTTGA
The DNA here is from genome assembly GCA_035602295.1 of Candidatus Dormiibacterota bacterium. Lineage (GTDB taxonomy): Bacteria > Chloroflexota > Dormibacteria > CF-121 > CF-121 > CF-13. Next base: position 15,128 of record DATNMN010000197.1, read on the forward strand.
GCCATGGCGGCCGCGACCACCAGGACCATGGCCCCGATCAGGAGCCAGCCGATGCCCATCTGTTGGGGGCCGCCGTGTTGAAGACCGTAGCCGTAGAGCGTGAGACCGCCCGTTAGAACCGAAATGATGGTGAACGAGATCGCGAAGTTGCTGAAGCCACCCATGTCCCGGAACAGCTGCTGGGCATAACCCATTTGGTGCAGCCGGTCCGTATCGGCACGGATCTGCTCCTCCTTGGTCATCGTCGGCATACTGACGCCTTCCTTTGCCCGAGCAAAATTCGATCCCCCAATTCGGGCTGCTCATATTTCATCCTCGACCCCAACCAAAGTCAAGGGACGGTTGGCCTTAACAACAATTTGCGGCCGAACGAGCAAGCCGGGCGGGCGCGGTGACGTTTCGGTCTCATGCCCAAAATCCCACGCCTGGTCGTCGCGTTCGCGGTCGCCGCCAGCCTGACCGTTGCCGTGGCCGGCCAGCCGGCCTATGCCGCCCACAAGCCCAGCACCCGGCCGGCCGCTCGCGTGGTCCATCGAACCGTCACGCCCCCCGCCCGGCTGACAGCCGCTCAGGCTCGGGCCATCCTCATCCAGGCCGCCCGGCACCACAGTCTGAATCCGAACTTCGTGCTCGCCGTCTCCTACTGGGAGAGCGGCTGGAAGCAGGCCGCGCTGTCGCGCACCGGCGCGGTCGGCCTCATGCAGGTCGAGCCGTACACCGCCGCCTGGGCCGGTCCGGCCCTGCTTCACCGAGCCGTCAACCTCCATAATCCCGTCGACAACGCCGAGCTGGGGGCCGCCCTGCTTCGGTCCTACCTCGACCAGCTCCACGATCCAAAGCTCGTCCTGGCCGCCTACTACCAGGGGCTCAGCGGGGTCCGGCGGTATGGCATCTATCCCAGTAGCCGGACCTACGTCGATGGCATCTGGAGGCTTCGCAACCAGTTCCAGGCCGCCCACCTCGGCGCCTGACCTGATATCCTGACTATAAGACTTCACTATAGTCACGCTGGAAGGCTGGTCACAAGGAGGCCCGCATGGACGCTATCGAACTGTTGAAGTACGACCACAAGAAGGTGGAGAAGATCTTCACCGCGATGGAGAGCAAAGACGACCGTCAGCGACTCTTCCCGGAGCTGGACCGCGAGCTGTCGGTCCACGCTGAGATCGAGGAGAAGATCTTCTACCCGGCCGCCAAAGAGGCAGAGCCGACGCGTGACCTGGTGCTCGAGTCGATCGAAGAGCACAAGCAGATCAAGATGGTGCTTGCGGACCTCGAACAAACGGACAAGACGACCGACGAATGGGGCGCTGCCCTCAAAGTGCTCAAGGAGGACGTAATGCACCATGTCGGCGAGGAAGAGGACGAGCTCTTTCCTAAGGTCCGGAAGATCCTCTCGAAGGAGCAGCTTGAGGACCTGGGCCGCCGCATGGAAGAGCTGAAGATGCAGCTGATGGCCGGAGTCAGAGGCAGCTAGACATGTCATCCACCCTCCCCCTCTGGGGGAGGGTCGGGGTGGGGGCAGGGCGCGTGGCAGCCATTCGGTGAGGTATCGTAGGGTCGCGACGTCAGAACGCAGGAGGAATCGATGGCTGTCAAGACTGATGCAACCGAGTCGCTGCGACGGGTCCCGCTCTTCGCCGGCCTCGACCGCAAAGAGCTAGAGCTCCTGGCGAAGCTCGCCAAAGAGCAGCGTTACGAGCCCGGCACCACTATCGTCAAGGCCGGCGCCAGCGGGCATGGCCTCTACATCATCAAGGAGGGAACCGTTTCCGTAGTCCGCGACGGCCAAAAAGTGGCTTCGTTTGGACCCGGTCAGTTCTTTGGCGAAGTCTCGGTGCTCGATGGGGGCCCAAGGACAGCCGACGTCAAGGCCGACACCGACACCGTCTGCCTGACCCTGATCTCCTGGGAGATCAAGCCCCTGCTGATGGACAACGCCGCGATCTCGTACAAGATGCTGCTGGAAATGGTCAAGCGCCTGCGGTCACAGGCGCCCCGAGAGCACGATTAGCTAGCGTTCCTCCGGCTAGGGCCCTAGGGTCCTGTCAGGAAATCGTGCGCGATCCAGCCCTGTTGCTCGTGCCACCAGATGCGGTTGTCGGCATACGTCGGGCCACCGTCGATGTGGACGGTCGTACCAGCGTTGAGGCAGGCGACCACATGGGCCTTGAGGCTGGACCCCGCGCGGACATTGGCGCAATTGGCCGGCAAATGAACGGTGGCGTCATGACCGATCAGCGGGCTCAGTTGTTCTGGTAGGCCACAGACCGCGTCGCGAAAATGCCAGCGCCCGTCACTCCGATAGACGTAACCGACGCATTCCCGCCGAGCCGAACTGGCGGTCGAAAACACCACCGCCGCCGCGTCCTTCCCGATTGTTTCGCTCGCGACCGTCAGGCAAGGCGCATTGGTCGCGCACTTACCGCTCTGGTAATGCAAGTGGGTCACGGCCTCGACCCCCGGGATGGCCGCCGCTTGCGCCGTCTCACCTGCGCCATTCGTCAAGGCGGGATGACCTCCTGCGATTTGGCGATCCAGCGCCGCACGACCGGCGGGCAGTAGCACATACGCGAGCGGCACGATCAGCAGCACGGCCAGGATCGCCGCGACGATCAGCGCGATCCGCGGCACACGGGGCACCCACGGGCGCGGCACATTCAACGTCGGCATGCGGAGCCGAGGCCATCCGACCGCCGGAATGGTCAGCTTCGGAAGAGTGAACGCGCGGCTGCGACGAGCGAGATGCACCCTGGCCGGCCTGAGCGTGGCGGCAGGAACGACTGGCGACGGCGCTGGCGGAGCACTTTCGGGGCCAGGCGAAGGGCGATTCCAATCCAGCGGCGTCCGGCAGCGCTCGCACCAGATGTTGATGCCAGGGTTGGGGTGGCGGCAGGAAGGGCACCGCACCGCGGTGCCAATTCCTCTCTCCTTCGAGCCCAGCTTGAGCACGTCAGGCCGCCCGCAGGTTGGGTTGGTTGAGGAGCCAGCCTGAGGTGGTGTCGACCAGCTGCCATGTTCCGACCCAGTGGCGCGTCTGGCCGTCGATGCGCTCGATCACATCGACGTACACGACGGCAACGCCGTCGCCGGCGCCGAGCAGTCGCTCGGTCCGCAGGCTGATCTGCTGGGTGGCGGAAAAACGATGATCGATGAACTCGGCTGGCGGGTAGCGCGCCTGCATCCGCGTCGTCCAGAGCGCCGCAGCCGCGCCGAAGTCATGGGCGGCGACAGCCTGATAGAAATGCGCCACAGCTTCGGCTGGGTGGCTACCGGTCCGCGTGAACGGCGGTTGCGCCTGTGCCCCGGAGTCGTGGGTGGAACTGTCGTCGGCTGGTGGCGAAGCACGCGGGTTCGCATCCGGCGTTGGCGCGGCCTCCGTAGTCGGCGTGGGGGTTGGCGTTGACAGGCTCGGCGCTGAGGGCGTTGGCGTTGACAGACTCTGCGCTGAGGGCGTCGGCGCCGCTCGCCGCATCGCAGTATTGGGCAACACCGGGCGCGGCGCCCTCGCGGCGCTAAACCAACTCGCGACCGGCTGAGCGAGCAGGAAAGCGATGCCGAACCCGGCCGCAACGGGCGCCAAGAGCGTTAACCAGCGATGCCGGCGCCCGTGGGTCGACGGCCGACGCGTCGGTGCAACGTCCGCCGTGGGTAGGGTGGCCTGAGCAGCGGGAGCGGGCGGCGGCGGCGCTGCCGCAACTGGTGGGGGCGGCGCCCAGTCCAGGTGCCGCGAACAACTCGAGCACCAGCTATCGATCGCGTAGTTTGGCGCCCCACACCACGGACACCGGATCATGCTGGTCGCCTCCTCAAGCTGGAACCCCTTCTATCAGCTGACTTGATAATTCGTAGCACATT
>DATNMN010000198.1:0-5466 GCA_035602295.1 Candidatus Dormiibacterota bacterium
CCCCCACGACGGCGCTCGATTGGCTGGTTGACAACGACCTCCTGCACAAGGAAGCCCGCGCTGAGCTGCTGCACCGCTATGAGGATTCCCCCGGTGCCGGCCGGGCCATGCTGGCTCGGCTTCGTCGCGTGCGCGATGCAATGCGCAGCGTGCTGGAAGCGACGGCCGGCCATCGTCCCCCGGATCCGACCGACCTGGCCGAGATCAACCGGGCGCTCCGAACGCACTACGTCTATGAGCTGGTCGAGGGGCCGGACGGCGTCTCGCTGGACCATCGGCACCAGGGCGATCCGGTCGACGGCGCCGCCGCGCGACTCGCGGAGTCGATCGCGCGTCAGCTGATCCAGGGGCCGGCCGCCCGGATGAAGGTATGCGAAAACCCGCAGTGCCGCTGGGTGTTTAAGGACACCTCGCCCACCGGCCAACGGAAATGGTGCAGCATGCGCAGTTGCGGCAACCGGGCGAAGGTCGCGCGTCATCGCGCGCGCCTCAAGGGCTCAACGCCAATTTCACACCCCCTCCCCCTTTGAAGGGGAAGGGCTGGGGTGGGGGTTAGAATCGACCCCCGGAGGGGTGTCCGAGCGGTTTAAGGTGCGGCTCTCGAAAAGCCGTGTGGCGGCAACGCCACCGCGAGTTCGAATCTCGCCCCCTCCGCCATCACCCGGACACCACACCAAGATGCAATCTATCCGGCACGGCATCGCTTCGCGCATCATCGTGATCGCCATATTCGCCATCGCCATGGGTTATCTGGAAGCGGTGGTCGTCTACTACATCCGCTACGCGCTCGGGGATGTTCACGCCACGGTGGCGTCGTCACTCACCGGTCGGTTCCCGTGGGCAATCGAAATGACCCGAGAGGCTGCCACCCTGGTCATGCTGGCGACGGTGGCCTGGCTGGCCGGGCGCGGCTGGCGCGAGCGCACGGCCGCACTGCTCTGGGCATTTGCCATCTGGGACGCGACCTACTACCTGGGGCTCGAGATCCTGGCCCAATGGCCTCCGTCGATCGTCACCCATGATGTCTACTTCCTCCTGCCGGTCCCCTGGGGCGGTCCCGTCTGGGTCCCGCTGCTGGCCGACGCGCTGATGGCTGTTCTCGCCGGCTGGCTCGTCCTTGGCCGGCGGCGATTGGCCGGTGGGGCGGTTCGATGATGGCTGATTCCGGTCGGGACGATGCCCATTACATGGAGCGGGCTCTTGCCCAGGCACGCAAGGCCGTGGCCCTCGCCGAAGTGCCGGTTGGTGCCGTACTCGTCCGGGACGGATCGGTGCTGGTCGAAGCGCACAACCTGATCGAAACCACGCCCGATGCCACCGCCCACGCCGAGATGCTGGTGCTCCGCGAAGCGGCCCGTCTGACGCAATCCTGGCGCCTCGATGGGATCACGCTCTACGTCACCCTCGAGCCCTGCCCCATGTGCGCCGGCGCGATGGTGCTGGCGCGCATCGCCAGGCTGGTCTACGGTGCGCCCGATCCCAAGAAGGGCGCGGTCGACTCCGTCTACGACGTTCTACGCCACCCGGCGAACAATCACCGCGTCGAGATCAGTTCCGGCGTGCTCGCCGAGCCCGCCGGCCGCCTGCTTCGCGAGTTCTTCGCGGCGCGGCGCGGCAATCCGAGCTAGCCGTCTAGTCCGCTATCGGCTACGGTTGCAGACCGACGGGCGCGTGGTTCTGTCCGTGGTCGGCCGGCGGCGTTGTTGAACGCGCCTGCAGGTCGCGCTGGTTCCCCTTCCAGGTCTGATCCGCGTGCGACTGCGTCCGGGTGACGGCGGCCGCCGCTTGCGCGTCACCACCTGCCTTAAGCGAACCGGCCAGCGACTGGAGGCTGGCATCGGCGGCGGCTTCATGGTCGTTCATGAAACGAGTGAGCTCCGCGATGGCGCGGTCGTCGAAGGTGGTTCCGGCAAGGGCATGGTTGATTTGCGCGACGGCGGTGTCGTACTGAGCGACCTGGCGGACTCCGTCCTGCACCCGGCCGGCGGCGACAAGGCGCTGCGCTTCGGTGAGACGCACCTGAGCGAATTGCGCGTGGAGCCGCGCACGAGCCCCAGGGTCGAAGGTGATGGCCAGCTGCGCCCGCTCGACGCCGAGCCTGATCGGGTAAAACGGGTCGCCCGGCAGACTGTTTCCCGACGCGGCCGCGGACGTCAGGCCACCGAGCAACACCGCAACGGCAAGGGCCCCGGCGAAGGCCAATCGTGCCGCAGGCCGCGGCAGTGCGCCGAAGGGATTCCAGCGCCGAGCCCGGCGCCGTTGAGTAGCGGCGGCCAGCATCTGGTTGCGCGCGCGCAGCCGGAACGCTGGATCGGGCGCCGGCGCGCTGGGGGCCAACCCGCCAAGATCGACAGACAGCCGTAGGAGTTCGATCAACTGGTCGCGTTCGGCGGGGTAGCGGCGCAGCACGTCTTGCAGGTTGCGCTTCTCCCCCATCGCCTGGAGGCACTCCTCGAGGGGTGTCGTCAGGTCACGCACGGCGCACCTCCACCTGCTCGCGTTCCAACAGGAAGCGGTACAGGCTGGCCAGCGCACGATGCTGCATCGAATGAATGGCACCGGGCCGCCGGCGCATCTGGCGCGCGATCTCTCCCGCGTCGAGGTTGTCGATGAAGCGCATCGCGATGACTTGCTGCTGCTCGGGCGTCAGGCGCTGAACAGCTTGGACCAGGGCGCGCCGTGCCTCAGAGTTCTGCGCCAAATCGGCTGGGTCGGCATGCGGCCGGAGGTCGCGCACGTCGTCGCTGAGCTCGACGGGTTCGCGTCCCGCCCGCCGGTACCGGTCCACGAGAAGGTTGTGCGCAATCCGGTAGAGCCAGGACGAAAATGCCACCCCCCGAGGCCGGTAGCGCTGGATAGAATCGACCATCTTCAAGAAGACCTGCTCCGTGAGGTCTTCAGCGTCGGCCTGGTGGCGGATCCGCGTATATAGGTATCGATATATTCCATCGAAGTACCGGTCGTAGAGCTCGGCCAGTGCCCCCGCGTCGAGGGCCTGGGCGCGGCGGATGAGGGCGTCGTCAGACGTCGTCAAGGCGCCTACAGCATATAACGGGTACATCGCCAAATTCGAACGGGAGCGAGCGCCTAACCTCTTATAATCGTGCACCTGCGGTGGCTTTAGCTCAGCTGGTTAGAGCATCAGATTGTGGATCTGAGGGTCGAGGGTTCAAATCCCTCAAGCCACCCCAATCTGATCTCAAAGCCCCACCAAGCCCGCGCCGATCGCGTTGATTTCGAAGCCGATCCCGCGTACTGTTGAAAGCGTGAAGGCGAGAGTGCTACACCTCGCGAGCACCCTCATTGTGTTGGCCTTCCTCATCGTGGTGATGGCTGCGTTGTTATCCGGCTTCGACGTGATTAACGGCGGTTACAGCCAACTGGATATTCAGATCGGGCTCTAGGGACGCCGCAAGCGTCAGGAGCTGGTAACCCGGTAAGGGTCAAGCTCCCGCAAGCACGCTCAGATAGAATCGGACCGCCATGCCGGGCATCCTCGAGGGGAAGAAGATCCTGGTCACCGGCGTCCTCACCCCCGCCAGCATCGCCTTCGCGATCGCCGAGCTCGCCCAGCGGGAAGGCGCGGACATCGTGCTGACCAGCTTTGGCCGTGCCATGAGCCTGACGGAGAAGAGCGCTCGGCGGATGCAGCCGACGCCCGACATCCTCGAAATGGACGTCAACAACCAGGCGCAGGTGGACGCGTTGGCCGAGAGCATCAAACAGCGGTGGGGCCGGCTCGATGGGTTCGTCCACGCGATTGCGTTCGCGCCTGGTGATGCCCTCGGCGGCAACTTCATGACCGCGCCGTGGGAAAGCGTGCAAATGGCTTTCCAGACCAGCGCCTATTCATTGAAAGCGATGGCGCAGGCGCTCCACCCCTTGATGGTGGATGGCGGCAGCATCGTGACCCTTGATTTCGACAATTCGACCCAGGCCTGGCCGTTTTACGACTGGATGGGGGTCTGCAAGGCCGCACTCGAATCGGTCACCCGCTACCTGGCCCGCGACCTCGGGAAGAAGCAGATCCGCGTGAACGCATTGGCGGCCGGGCCACTGAAGACGATGGCCGCCAAAGGGATCCCGGGATTCGAGCGCTTCGAGACCACCTGGGGACAGCGCGCGCCGCTTGGCTGGGACAGCACGAATCGCACGCCGGTTGCGAAGATGGCGTGCGTGCTCCTCTCCGACTACACCACCGCCACCACCGGGGAGATCGTCCACGTCGACGGCGGCTACCACGCGATGGGCGGCGAGGTCCCGACCGAACCGCCGGGCTAGGGCATGTAGCGGAGGCCGAGGCTCAGCAGCTTCTGTACCGAGGCGTCGAGCTGGGTTCGGGGATATGTGCCGCTGAGCACCGCCGCGTGGACGGCATCGTAGGTGGCATCCGCGACCGCGATGTCGTGAGACACGATCACCATGTCGCCGCCATTGGCGAGAAACCGTACCGCGGCTTTTGGAAATTCCGGGGTTAGCGCTCCCATCTGCAGGTCGTCCGAGATGATAACGCCCGGGTAGCCAAGCTCGGTTCGCAGCATCGCAATGACGGTTGACGACACATCGGGAGGCCCGATCATCACGAATTCGACGTGGGCAGCACTCGCCGCCTGAAAGGGAATCCAATCGCGAGTGCGCAGCATTTCGGCCGATTCGAGATGCTTGGCAGCGGCATAGATGCCGGCGGCATGGATGCCGGCGATGGCGGCCGAAACGTCCTGCGCCACGGCTTGCGGATTCTGGCCGTAGCTCCGCTCGCTCATGAACGGATGAACCCCGTCCCAGACATCCGCGACGGGTGCGAAATTGATGTCGAAGCCGAGCCCCTTCAGGCCCTGCGACATGCTGGTCATCTCCGACTGGACCGCGGCGGGGCCTTGCACACCAACCTGGCGCGCACCAGCCATGCACGGCACGCGCGTCTCCTGGAAGCAGACGGTGCCGCCTTCCTGGTTGGTGGCCGACAATACCGGGTGCGCCATGACACCGCGTACGGACTGGATCAACTGGCGGATCGCCGCCGGGTCCTGGCCGTTCTGGTTGATCGGAACGACGATCAGGCCGCCGAACTGATGCTGGCGCCAGTCCGCGAGGATCGCGGGTGTCAGTGAGCCTTTGAAGCCAACCATCATCACCGCACCGATCTCCTGTCGCAGCGTCATCCCGCCTGGGCCCACGGCCGCCTCCTCAGCGGAATTCGCAGAAGGAATTAGCCCTGGCGTGGGGGTCGGCGGTGGAGCCGGATTTGCGGTCGCCGACGGTCCGACGGCCGCGTTCGACGGGCCACAACCCGCGACGCACAGGGCGACGCTCAGACAGAGGAGTCGGCGCATGGCAGGCGGCAGTGTACTACGAGGTCGCCCGTTTCGCTCGCATCAGCCGGAGGCGCCGCAGCCGTTCGTAGGCTTCCTCGCGCGCCGCGTCCAGTCGCGCCGCGTAGTCCTTGTCGCTTTCCCCTTTGCGCTG
>DATNMN010000199.1:0-9922 GCA_035602295.1 Candidatus Dormiibacterota bacterium
CAGCGGGCCAACTGGGCCCGACACGCGTGGCATTGCCATCTCGGTCCAGTGGCCTGCGTCACAACAGCGTCATTTTCTGCGAGGAGATCACAACGATCGATCGGGATTTCCTCGCTCGAGGTCCGGTTGGCACGCTGAGCCCGAAGTTGATGGACACGGTCGTTCGCGGCGTGCGGCGAGCTGTGGGCGAGGTCGTCCCCGAACCGTAGTCTGCAGTTGAGAAGCTCGGACTCGGAGGTCCTGTGGGGCGGGAGGCTGGTTCCCGCCCCAAGAGCTGATCTGGCTAGGCGGACGGTGCCGGTTGTCGACGAACCAGGGCTATGTTGGCCATGAGGAGCCAGACGACGCCGAGCAGGACGCCCAACAGCATCGGAAGACTGAGGAAGAAGCTCTGCGGGGCCAGGAGACTGAATGACCCGAGCATGAGCAGCACGCCCGCAACCAGGCCGAAGCGTCCGAGCCATCGTGGCAGCACGTGGCTTCGGGCCAGGCCGTAGCCGGCGCCCGCAAACATGAGACCGAGGAAGGCGCCCCCGGCGAGGTCCATCGAGTCGCCCACTGTGAAGATTCCGAATGTGATCGGGACCGAGAGCTGGTCGATGACCGATGCCACCGCCACGTACGTGGTGACGTACACCGTCGTGATCGCTACCTGGAGGATTCCGCCGGCGAAGACCAGTCTGGAGAGAAGCGGCTCCTTCTCGCCCCGTGCCACAAGCGTGGCCAGGCCGGCCACAAAGGCAACGAGGACAACTTTCTGCAGGAGCAGGAAGGCACCGGCGGCGACGACTGCTCCATTTGCATTCTTGAAGCTGTCGTGCACCTGCTGCGGGGTCATTGAGAGATTTGGCCCCATGGTTTCGAAAACGATCCCGCCGACCACAGTCGCGAACAACACCAGCCCGGCAATGCCGGTCCACCTCTCGGTCCTCATGCTCTTCCCTCCCCTAAAGACGCGGACCGCAGACGGTCGCAAGTCGGCCGGTCAGTCACGCGCCGATGGGTCCGAATTCTGATCGATCCGGTCGCTGAGCAGACTCATCCGGTGGGCAGCTGCACAACGGTCCAGGTCGCGCCTCCGTCAGTGCTGCGGATTGGGAAGGAGCATCCGGCGCCGTCGAAGTACTGATAACACGCAGATTCGGGAACTCCCGGCATCGACCCGTTGACAACGCCCCACATGTCCTGCGAATCCGACAGCGACGAACCCTCCAACGACAGGTAGCCATTTGCGGGCAGGTGGACGGGCACCTGGCTCCAGCTGGCACCGCCGTCGGCAGTCTCGATCAGGTTCTGGCCGCCCATCGCCCGCCAATTGGTGGGGTCGAGAAACTGCACCTGCGAGACCCCGGTCGGCAGCAGACGAGGGTCCGTCCAGGTCTGTCCGGCGTCGGATGTGGAGTAGACAGCGCTTCGGTTCATGTCTCCCTCGACAAGAAATCCGCGGTTGCCGAACATGGCCGCCGTCGGAGACGTGATCATCTTGGTGCAACAGCCGCTGTACCAACCTCCGGCCGGCAGCGGCAGCTCAGCGACTCGCCATGTTTTCCCACCATCCTTTGTCACATACAGCCGCGTGACGCCGTCGTAGCTGAAGGCTCCCATGAACCCGTGGGCTGGGTCGGTGAAGAGAAGTCCGTTTGGCGCGGGACCTGAATCGGTGTGCCATGACTGTGTCCAGTGGGCGCCCGCATCGCGGGTGTGATAGACGGTGATTCCGCCCGGTGACCTTGGGTCCCCGGAGTCCGCTTCCTGCCAACCCTCACTTGCGCTGAGAAAGAACACCGCGCCATAGGCGTGCGACGCCAAGTGATTCGTCCGCCAGTGCGCGCCTCCATCCGATGTCGCGCGGACGATCTGGTCGCCAGCCTTGGATGTGCTCAAGACCACGATCTGGTCGCCACCCAAAAGCTGGACGTTGTTGATGCTTGTCCAGTCCAGCTTGAGGATCAACCGCCAGTGCTGACCACCATCGGTGGTCAAGAGCAGCCCTCGCTGGGTCACCACCGCGCCCTCCTGGCCGTTGAGGAAATGCGCGCCCCCAATGGGGAGGATCGCGTTCCCAGGCTCCGGAAGAGGAAGAGGGGGGTTGACGGGGATCGGAGCATAGAGCTGCCGTGCGAGCAAAGCGACGGCCACGGCTGCCGCCAGGACGACCATGGCCAGTCCGCCCGCAACCGCCACTCGCATACGCGGCCGCTGGAGACGACGATCTGCCGGCCCACGCGAACGGCGCCTGCGCAGGTCCTCGGTCACCGCGGCCTCGAGCCACGGCTTTGGAGGCAGCACCTCGTCCAGCGCTGACCGGAGCTCGGACCTCATCGTGCGCTCGCTATCCACGGTGCTCCTCCATGCGTTGTCGCAGCTCCTGCATGCCGCGCCGAACCTGGCCCTCCACGGCGTGGATGCTGGATCCGGTTATGGTCGCGATCTCGTCAAGGGGTAGGTCGAGATACCAGTGCAGCACCATTGCCAGGCGCTTCTTCTCGTCCAATCCGCGTAAGGCTCGCCGCAGCTCGACCCTGTTCACCACAGCGTCGGCGGTAGCCGCCTCCGGCGCCGGCGGCTGGTACAGCTTCAGGACCGTCGACCATCTCGACCTCCGAGCGGACCGGCACTCGTTGGCCACTATGCCGAGGAACCATGGCCTCATCTCCGACCCATCCCGCAGCTGGCCCAGCTTGCGCCAGGCCTTGAAGGCCGCTTCCTGGACCGCGTCCTGCGCCGCCTGGTGGTCCTGGAGCATGCCGCCGGCCAGGCGGTAGCCGGGTTCGAGCAGGGGCTTGAGCAAGACCTCGAAGGCCTCCTCGTCGCCATGCTTGGCCGCCTGGATGAGAGTCATCGAGGCAGGAAGGACCGCCATGCTCACCCTTCTATACGCAGGCGGCGGCCCGCTTTCCGACAGGAATCAGTGTTCTTGTGCGCTGCTTGTCAATCCCACCAAAAGAACCAGGTCTGGCCCTTGAGCAGGATTGCGGCCAGCGCTTCGATCGTCCCAACCCCCTGGGTGACGATGTCCCCGCAGTATGCGAATTGCTCGTTGGCGAGCACCAGCGCTTCGTCTCGGGTATGTGGCGGCTTGCGGACCAGCATCTCAACGGTGTCCGATGCGATCACGACGGGCTCTGCGCCCCAACGCTCGGACCAATAGTGCATGACGGCCGCATGCTCTTCGGGGGAGGGGCACTCGTTCCACGAGCCATATTCGAGCGCCGGCGCGGCTTCCCACGGCTGTTCGATGGGAAGGATCCCTATCCAGAGCTTTTTGACCGGCTTGTGGGTCAGCAAGTCGAATGGGACGTGGAAGGAATTCGACGGCGAGGTATCGGGCCATGGTCCATGAATCGACTGTTCAAACTTCGCAAGCTCCTCGGGCTCCATGAGCTCGTCACCCGCGGTAAGCCTCCCAGCGAACCACGTGGCGGGATCGAACGCGTCAACAATGCCGATCTCACTCGGGCTCAGACCCATGTTGTAACGAAGCCGATCGAGATCTTCATCGCTCCCGAGGATCAGCGGATAACCGATTGTCGATGCATGAGGCCGTAGGGCGCGCCACCGGTCGATGGCGTCCTTGCCAGGCAACCAGAACGCGAAGATCGGCCCGCGAGGACCGGTCGCCACCTGAACCCACTCGAGCTCTGTAAGCCCGACACCTCTGACCCGGGCGCGGAAATCCTCCATGGCGGGCCAGTTTGACAGACGTGTTCTGGCTGCTCGACGAGAGTACGACCACTCACGTCAGCCTGTCCAAGGTTATCCCAAACATTGAGCTTGACAACTCGGCTGTTAAGCCCACACTTGGCACCGCGGTTGGTCCGTCTTGGTCTGACGGTCCTCCCGAGGCGGGCGTCTGCGGACGCGCTTGCTGCGCCTATCCATCCGCTCACGGAGGGTTACCAATGACGAGCGATCCCTTGGCATCCTGTCAGTCACCTTCGGAGCGCGTCTGGCCGATCCAATACCTTGAGTTCCATCGCGAAATCACATCCGACAAGGATCCGTTTGGGTCTCTGCCGAAGCCAGGAATCCCGCTTCAAACCGAGCTCGTGAACGTCGATGTCAGAGGATCGGTCCTTGCGAAATTTGTTCAGGAGTGGAGCCTGAAGAATGTAGTGATTGGGGACTACGCGACACTGCTTTCCCTCGCTCCCAGCGAGGTCCTCACGATCGAAATGAGACGCACCCAGCACACTCTGCTCGAACAGAGTCAAGAGAACGCGTCCACGGTTGAAGCCGGGGTGGAGAGTCTGAACTCAGACAAAGAGTCGATCAACGTGGCAAACACGTCTGCTCGTACGGCCAACTGGGGCGTTTCGGGCACGGGAGGCTTCTCCCTGAACGGATTCGGGGCTTCAGGAACTGTGACCGATAACCACACGATCAGCGATAACGTCACGAAAACAATCAACAGCATCCACGAAACAACATTGAAGTCGACCCAGAAGGTCACCACTCAAACCAAGTTGCAGATTCGGGGAGTGACAGAGACGACCGTAGAAGCGAGGCAAACGCGCATTCTGAAGAATCCATTCGCCGATAGGGTGCTCGATCTCAACCTCTATGAAATCGCCAAACGGTTCGATGTCAAGACTTCGCAAGATTCGCTGCAATTGATGATCACGGCTACCCTTCAACCAATTCACTTCACGCAGGCGTTCATAAGTTCAAACCAGCAATTCCTCCAACAGACCTTGCTGGACTCGGACCTTCAGAGCGTGCTCCCAACCATAGTCGGTGCTTTGCAACATGCCCAACCCGGCATTGAACAAGCAACGATAGACAACGCGCTTGACGTGCTCGAACGGCATCTCTTCGAGGATCGGCGGGGTTTTCAGCCTTATCACTCTGATGAACCCGATGACGACACACCCTTAAACGCATTCACCGATGCGAAGTTCAGCCCGCCTCCTCCGTTCACCGGCACAGACCTTGGTGCCTCCGGATTAGCATTTAGAGCTACTCCTAAGAGCGCTGCGTTCGAGCTATATCTGATTCTGCAGAGTTACTGGATGATGATGGGGGGCTATCCCTCCGGCGCATCCGCTGGGCTTCCTGTGTGGTCTGTTATATATCCCGCAGATAGGCTGCATTTGATGCAGGGACTAGCCGCAGCCGTAGGCGACCTTTGGGAGTCGAAGCTGGATGACGACGCCAAAACGAAGCTCATGGTCAAAGCGGGTAACGACGTCATGCCCGGCAACCACCACAGAGCCGAAATCTACCGGCGAGTTCCAGGCTTTCTCAGGCTCTACGACGAACTATTGGGCAAGTTGACTATTCCGCAGCCTGATGCCACTACCACGGCACTGGTAAATGCCGTGTTAAACCATCTGTCCTGCAACGCCGACTACTACACGGAGCAATACCTACGGTTTCAATGGAACAGGCTTGGAAACACTTTCGTCATCCGCTGCGCCAACAGCATTCTTGCGGGCATCTTCCCGCTACCAGCTGGATATCCAAGTGGATTTCCTGTAAACACATCGAGGCCATATCTGAACCTGTACCAGGTTGAAGACGTGCAGCGCAGCGGTCTCAGCGTCCTCGTGCCGCTCCAGGCCGGCGCAATACCGGAGACCTCGACCATTGCCGGATTCAGCGCTGGACTGAATCAGCTGAACACTGCGATCAGCAGCGCGACTGCTGGAGCGCCACAGACTGCCACTGTGGTTGTGCCTGCCGACGGTATCCACATCGAGCCTGTCGCCGGCGCCTGTGTGCTTCAGCTTCCGGGCACGGGGGGCGGAGGCGGAACGGGGGGCGGTGGAGGTGGAACGGGGGGCGGTGGAGGCGGAACGGGGGGCGGCGGCAAAGGAAGTGGGGCCTCCTAGGAACACCCGGCGCAAGAAAAGCGAGCGCATCGAATGAAAGGCTCCAAGCAGGGCGGTGATCCTAAGCTCCAGGAGATAGCTGGCGACGTTGACTCCGTCGCTTTCCTGATCGACCGCCTGAACGAGTTCCTTGCGGGAGCGGGCCAGGGCGCGTCAGCCGACCGCCTTGGCCCCGACGTGGCAACAGCAGTGACTCAGCTATTCCTTACGCTGGATGGCGCATGGAGTCCATTCACCCTGTCTCAGGACGAACCCGGCGTCAAAGACCTAGACCATGCCGAGAAGTTCTTGGTCGACTACTTTGATCCGCTGCTCGATGCCCCGAGCCTCAATGAGAAGTTCCTCTCCGGTTCACCGAGTGCTGTCACCAGCACTCCGTTCAATCAGAACTTGACGCAAGGGTTTGCACCCTTCTTCACCAGGCTGGAGAACATCCTGGTGGTCGCCGGCTTCTCCCAGGATCAAACGAATCTGGTTCTTACGGCGGTGATTGGCACGGTCGCGCTTTGTTCGTTTCCCCTGTGGACCGTTTACCACAGCTTTCACGGTTATGCCGCTCACACCCGAGTAGTTCCCAGGCTGTTGGATTCATTGTCCACGGCCGGGTTCGTGCTGAACGATGTGCGGGTGGGCCTGCTCAGGAGTGCATCCGGCTCTCAGGCGAACGAGTTTGACCTGATCGTGTCCTTACTGGACGTCGGTTTGCGCCAGGCCCTCATTCAGAAGGCGAATCCGTACGTCGGAACCTTTAACGCTCAGGTCGAGGCACTATTCCAACCGCGAATAAGACTCAAGGACGCCGATCTCAAGAAGGCAGTCGAAGGTGTCCGATTCTGGAAGCACGACGCAGGTGGCGTCGCGACCGTGTACCTGGAGCGCGAGGCGCTTGATTCAAGCGATAAACCCTTTGATTACTTGGGTGGTATCTATCTAAACGGCACTGCCTCACAGCAGGAGCGAAGTTTCTTGGCTCTCAAGGGCGGATGGGAAACGCTTGAGCAAGCCGCCAGATTGGTGTCGCAGGCCGGTCTGTGGCTCTACGTGAATGCGGCTAACAACCCATATGGCGGAAGGCATCCGCCGCATAACGTTCACGAGAACGGCGGCGACTTTGATTTGGGTTGGACCTACATAGGCACCTATCTAGGCAAGAAAGACACGATCGAGACCGATCCAAAGGACTGGCACAACCACAAAGAGAACCTCGCGAGAATGAAACAGGTCAAGCCGAATAGGGGGCCGATTTTTTCCGACCCGCTGACACGCAAGGAGTTCAGCCTGGAACCAATATCGCAGGACAAGACAATGCCAGAGACTCACGCTGGGATCCAGAGACTGGCGGTGCAGGTGGCGCTGCAAGCGGTGGCGTTGTCAGGATTCAAGCGGTACTTGTACGCCGACGCCCAGAACATGAGAGACGCGGCGACAATGCTGGGGTTGGCGATCAGCCCTCATCTGGACCCATGGTCGGCGACCAAGAAGGCTGTCATACCGTTCAACGAGGCCATGTGGCACTACAACCACATCCATGCCGAGTTGTTTTCGCGGTGGGCAAGTGACGTGGGTTCGTTTCTCACGACGAAGAGCTTCACTGTGATGTATGACCTTGCGATTGAGCGTGACAACAACGAGGACTTTTTCAAGGAAATGTTTCACCCGCGACCCGGCCGCCCTGGCATCGACAGGGATGAATCGCTGAAAAGGATCGAGCCGTTTCTGAAGGATTGGAGGTCCCGCTCAGCGGCCAAGATGCCATCGCTGCTCCCGATCTGGTTGTCACCAGAGCGGAACGCACAACTCAGGGGATTCCCGTACTGACGATCTGTTGGTAGTCGGGGGGGGCGGTCGATTCGATGCGGAGTATCGTGCGGCCGTGAGCGCAGAGTTTGGGACTTGGCATCACGGCTTGATCGCACGTTGGTGGGCCGAGTTCAACGCCGCGACGCCGGAGGAGCTCGCTTATTTTCGAGCGGCCATCCGGAAGTACGGCGAGCCGGTGCTGGACCTCGCTTGCGGCACCGGCCGGATACTTTTCCCTTTGCTCGCCGAAGGCTTCGACGTCGACGGTTCCGACATCTCGGCGGACATGATCGCGCAGGCCTCGATCGAGGCGAAGAAGCGCGGCCTCCAACCGACACTCACCGTGCAGCCCATGCACCAGCTCGACATGGGACGCACGTATCGGACCATCTACATGTGTGGTTCGTTCGGCCTCGGCGGCCGGCGCGACTACGACCGCGAGGCTCTAAAACGCGCCTATCGCCACCTCGAGCCAGGAGGCGCACTCCTGATCACCAACCAGGGCGTCCCATATGGCGACGATGAGAACGGATGGGCAGAGTGGCTCCCTGGACATCGGGATCACATCCCAGGGGAATGGCCCGCCACGGGTGATCGCCGCACAGCCGCCGACGGCGACGAGATCGAGACGTTGTTCCGCGTAGGCGAGCTCGACCCGTTCGAGCAGCGCACGACCTACCAGATGCGGGCGCGCCTATGGCATGAAGGCCAGATCGTGAAGGAAGAGGAGTACAGCCTGAGGATCAGCCTCTACTTCCCCCAAGAAGTCCTGTTGATGCTCGACGAAGCCGGCTTCCGGTACGTCGCCGTCGAAGCGGGCTACACCGGCCGGCCGGCCACCGCCGACGACGGATGGATCGCCTTCGTGGCTAAGAAGTAGTCGGTTGGTCGCCCTCGTTCTCCTTGCGATCGGCGTTCTTGCGTTGTTCTGGGTCCGTCACCCACTTGATCGCGCGCCGATGCCACGGCGGTGCCCAGGGCGGCCGGTCCAGGTTGGCCCCGCACAGCTTGAGAAACTCCTTGTCGGGATGCGACAGGTTCTTGTGGAAGGGAATGCCATAGACCTCGATGTCCTTCTTCATCTGGCTTCTCAGCAACGAGAGCTGCCTGATCGACAGGTCGCCACGCTCCCTGTCGCTCAACTTCTTGGCGCCATGGAACACCCGGGGCTCCAATTGATCGTCGGGGCATAACAGGTTGTGTTTGGCCTTGAGATAGATCTCGCGGGTCAGCGACTCGAGAAGCATTCCATGGCCCTCGTGGAAGTACCAGTTCGTCATCTCATCGAAGAGGTGTCTGCGTTCATCGGCGCTGAGTGAACCCCCGTCGGGCGTCTTCATGGGAGCCGCCGGGCGCATGAGGGACCAGAGCCCCGCGTATGCAGAAAGTCGGTGGTCTGTGATCTGCAGCTGAACCTGGCGGCGGTGGTTGTACGCGAAATACAGCCCGGCCCCGGTCAGCGCGAGGCCGATGACGCTGGCGAGGATCGTCACCGCCGCGTTGGCTGCGTCCATCCCTCAGGCGGCCCCCGTGCGCACGCCGAGTTGGCGGAGCCAGCGGCGGTACGCGATCGCGGTCCGGTCGCTGCGCAGGTGCAGCTCCGCCTGCAGGTCGAGCGGCAGCAGCTCCGGCCGCTGCGACTCGAGGATGGGCCGATCCTGCGCAAAGATCCGGTCCTGAAACTCGACCATCTCGTGCGTCGGCTCGTAGTTCATCGCCATCCACATCCACGCCGTGGAGTCGACAGCGTCGTGCGGCGTCACTGACAGCAGCATCCCGAAGGAATGCTCGCCGTGCTTGATGAACGACGCGGACAGTGGCCGGTGCGCGCGATAGGTGTACGTCACGGTTGAGCCCTGCCCGGTCGCGTACGGGTCTGGCTGATAAACCCTCACTCCCGTCGCCAGAACACCGTCCGCGTTGACCACCGCCTCGTAGTCCGCAATCTCTGGCCGGCTCCGGTCACCCAGGATCCCCTCGTGCACGAACGGGAAGTGACCCACGTCGAGGAAGTTCTCGATGATTCGCGGGCCGCTTGCTCGCACGCGATACGGCCCGGCCATCAGCACCTTGTGCGACGGGTCCTCCATGAGGTCGAATCGCGGGATCTCGGACCGGCCGCTGCCCAGCGTCACCCACACACAGCTATGAGCCTCCCGGGCGTGGAACGTCGTCACGCAGGCCTTCGCCGGCGGAGCCTGGTCCGGATGCGCCGGCATCAGCACGCACCGACCGTCCGTGCCGTAGGTCCAGCCGTGATAGGGACACTCGAGCCGAGCACCATCGAC
>DATNMN010000200.1:0-3366 GCA_035602295.1 Candidatus Dormiibacterota bacterium
ATGATCGCCCTGTTCTACGTCGCCGTGGTGGTTGGGATCGGCTCGATCGTCGGCCGTGGCACGGGCGCCAATCTCATTCTTTCGCTCGTCGCCACGGCTGTCGTCGCACTCGCATTCCAGCCGGCGCGCGAACGCCTGCAGCGGGCCGCCAATCGACTCGTCTATGGCAAGCGAGCGACGCCATACGAGGTGTTGAGCGACTTCAGCGATCGACTAGCCGACGCGTACGCGAGCGAGGAGCTGCTCCCGCGCATGGCAAGAGTGCTCGGTGAGGGAACGGGCGCCGAGCGTGCCGAGGTCTGGCTACGGGTCGACGACGAACTGCGGCGCGTGGCGGTGTGGCCCGACCTAGGGTCGGAAGCGTCGCCACCGGTGGCGGTCAGCGGGCAGTTGCTGCCCACGCTCCGGGCGGGCCGCGCGGTAGGCGTCCGGCACCGGGCGCAGCTGCTTGGCGCCCTGACCGTCAACAAACGACCCGGGGATGTCCTTACGCCGATTGAAGAGAAACTGTTGACCGACCTCGCGAACCAGGCGGGCTTACTGCTGCATAATATCGGCCTGACGCAAGCGCTGCTTGAGAAGGTCCAGGAGCTGCGCGCCAGCCGCCAGCGGCTGGTCAACGCGCAGGACCAAGAGCGAAGGCGGATCGAGCGCAACCTCCATGACGGTGCGCAGCAGCACCTGGTGTCGCTGAGGATTAACGTCGCGCTGGCGAAGCGGTTTGCGCGCACAGATCCGGATAAGACCACCAACCTTCTGACGAGCCTGGAAGGGGCGCTCGACGAGACGCTCGAGACCCTACGCGACCTGGCTCGCGGCATCTATCCGCCACTGCTCGCCGAGCAGGGACTTGCCGCCGCGTTGACGGCGCAGGCTCGCAAGGCGACCCTGCCCGTAGAGGTTGACGCAGATGGGATCGGCCGCTACCCACAGCAGGTGGAGGCAGCGGTCTACTTCTGCTGCCTTGAAGCACTGCAAAACGCTCAGAAATATGCCAACGCTTCGAAAGTGGCCGTGCGGCTGGACGGTGAGAATGGCGCCCTGCGCTTTTCGATCAGCGACGACGGAGCGGGATTTGACCCGAAGGCGCACCCGCTCGGGGCCGGCTTGCAGAACATGGCGGACCGCCTGGATGCTCTCGGTGGATCGCTAACGATCAACGCCGCGCCGGGTCGGGGGACGGTTGTGAGGGGCAGCCTCCCCCCGGTCGCAGCTGCGATTAAATACCCCAATGCAGGCGCCCCCGCAGCCGCCGGCTGACCTGTTACCAGTTCAGCGGAAGGCGACGCTTGCATATCGGGCGCTACGGCTGTGGGCGGTGCCGGTGCTGCATTCGCTCTTTCGCATCAGGGTTAGGGGCCGCGAGTACATCCCCAGTGACCGCAATTACGTGCTGATCGCCAACCACCTGAACTGGCTCGACTCGTTTGCCATCCTCGCCGAATTCCCCGCCGAGCCTCGAGTGCACTTCCTCGGCGATACGACGATTCTCGTGACCCGCAAATTCCAATGGGCCATGGTCAAGAGTGTCGGCGGGTTCATCCCCGTGAACCGCCGGGCAAGTCCGGACACGGTGCTCTTCCATCACGCGAACCAGTGCTTGCAGCGGGGTGGGGTCCTCGCCCTGTACCCGGAAGGCAACTATGGTTCGAAGGAAGGCGAGCTGCTGCCGTTCAAGAAGGGCTTCGCCCATTTCGCGACCGAGAATCGCGTCCCCGTGCTACCGGTCGCGTTGTCCGGGACCCAGGATCTCTGGCTGCGAAAGACGGTGCGGCTCATCGTCGGCGAGCCCATTGAGAGCGACGGGCAGACGGTCGAGTCCCTAGTCACGCTGGCCGAGACCCGGATGCGGGAGCTGGTTCCCCCCTACCACGACCCCGGTGGGGTCAAGCTGCTGCGCAAGCGTCTTACGCATCTGTTTTAAGACCTGCCTGACCGCAGGATGCTCCACGCGACGTAGACCCCGAGTACGCTCGCCAGCACAAAACCCACGATCAAGATCGCGCCGGTCTGGGGATCGCTGCGGACGTGATAGGCCGAGAGCAAGACCGCGAGAGCAACGACGAAGGCTGCGGCGACGATTCCCAGCACCATCCGGTTGGCGATGCGCTCGAGCCGCCGTAGAAGAGGCTCGAACCCCGACGGCCGGATGGCGAATTCGGTATCACCCCGTTCCAGCGAGCTCAGCAGTCGCCGCAGCTGCTGCGGCAGTTCCACGCCGAGCCGCGCCAGGTCGATGCCAGCCTGACCGACCGTCCGTCCCCAGCCCAGTGGCGAAAAATGTCGAACCATCATGCCCCGCGCGTAGGGCACAAGCACAGCGGTGAACTCAAAGCTCGGATCGAGCCGGGTCACCAGGTTTTCGTGCATCAGCACGGTCTTCAGCAGCAGGGCGTAGCCGGCGGGAAGGTGCAGCCGATGGCGGCGCACCACGCCGAGGACATCGTTGACCACCGGATGAATCGCAATCTCTCCCACCGGCCGGCCGTAGTAGCGGGCGCGCAGGTGCTCCACGTCCCGCCTCAACGCCGCCCGGTCGATGTGGCGCCCCGCAACCCCCAGCTCGTAGAGGGCATCGACCTGGCGGTCCGGGTCTTCGCTCGTCGTCGCCAGCAGCGTCCACACCAACTGCTCTTGGACGCGATGTCCGACCGTGCCGACCATGCCAAAGTCGACCACCGCGATCCGCTCGCCGGGTTGGATAAAGAAGTTGCCGGGGTGAGGGTCGGCGTGAAAGAACCGGTCTCGGAACACCATCTTCAGCACCATCCGCGCGCCATTCGAGGCAATCTTGCTTCGATCGAGGCCCGCGGCTTCGAGGGCAGCCAGGTCGTCGACCTTGATGCCGTCGATGCGCTCCAGCGTGAGGACACGGTTCGTCGTCTCCTCCCAGTACACGCGCGGAAAGTAGACCGACTCATCCCCGGCAAAATTGGCGCCGAAGCGCTCGGCGTTGCGGCCCTCCTGGATGTAATCCGTCTCTGCCCGCAACGTGTGGGCAAACTCGTGCACGAGGCCAACCACGTCATACTCCTGGGCCACCGGCCAGCGGCGGCTCGCGTTGGCCGCCAGGTTGCGGAGGATCTGCAGGTCCTGCTCGATCTGCTCGACGCATCCGGGCCGCTGCACCTTCACGACGACCGGCGTTCCATCTCGCAAGGTGGCGGCATGAACCTGGCCGATCGATGCGGCCGCCAGCGGCACCGGATCGAAACTGCCGAACACCGTGTCCACCGGCCGGCCGAATTCCGACTCGATCACCGATGCGACGACGCCGGGTTTCAGTGCTGGTGCGGCATCCTGGAGCTTCGCCAGCTCCACCTGGTAGGCGACCGGCAGGAGGTCGGCGCGGGTGGAGACGATCTG
>DATNMN010000201.1:0-7615 GCA_035602295.1 Candidatus Dormiibacterota bacterium
TTTATGGCATTAGGAGGGTCTGCGGGTTAGGTGGCAGTGACGCCTGGGACGGTGGTGGACGGGACGGTCGTGGGGATTACGAACTTCGGGGCCTTCGTACAGATCGAGGGGGCGGGGACGGGGTTGGTTCACATTTCGGAGATCGCGAACGAATACGTGCGCGATGTCAACAACCACGTCAAGATGAACGACAAGGTCAAGGTCAAGGTCCTCAATGTGGACGTGACCAACGGGAAGATGGACCTTTCGTTGAAGCAAGCGGCCGTGCCGGACGGTCCGGCCGGGATGTCGGCGCCCGTGCTGCCGCGGTCGTACCGGCGCGGCGGCCGGGGAAAGCGGGAGCTGCCGGAAGGCGCCGACCCAATCTTCGAAGAGAAACTCTCGAAGTTCTTGAAGACCAGCGAAGAGCGCCTGCTCGACATCAAGCGCAACATCGAAGCGAAGCGGGGTGGCCGCTTCAAGTAGTAGAATCGACTCCTCGCCTCGAAGGAGAGGCTGCACGCGGCGTGGAGCAGTGGAAGCTCGTCGGGCTCATAACCCGAAGGTCGCGAGTTCGAATCTCGCCGCCGCAACCAAGCAATCATTGAGGAGCCCAACGGGGCTCCTCTTCTTTACACGCCGCCCTTTCCACACCGGGGGCGGCTATTCACGACAAGCCGCCCTTTCCACACCGGGGGCGGCTATTTACCGGCCCGCGGTGAAGATCGCCCACTCGGAGCGCTGGGTCAGCATGACGGAGCGGTCCTGCGCCAGCATCTCCTCCAATTGCTGCAACCCGAGCCGGTACTCCAGCGGCGGCAGCAAGCTCAACGTCGAGATGTAACGGCCGCGCACGCGGTCGACCACCTCGGCGATATCGATCCGGCGCGGTTCCTCGCGCACCTCGACCCGCACATCCTCAAAGCCGGCGCGGCGTAGCTCCGAGGTCAGCGTCTGCACCGGCGGAAAGCGCGGACGGTCGATAACCGCGATGCTGGGGAAATACGCGTTGAGGTAGAACTCCTCGACGTGTCGCGGCGTGAAGGTCCACACGCTCAACCGGCCACCCGGCGCTAACACCCGTCGCGTCTCGGCAAAGGCGCGCACCCGCTGGCGCAACAGATGGACCACCATCACCATCATCACCAGCGCCGCCTTGCCATCGCCGACCGGCAAGCGATAGGCGCTGCCCCGGACCCACTCCACCCGGCCGGCTGCGTCCTTGGCGCGCGCGACATCCAGCATCTTTGCCTCGGAGTCGACGCCCATCACCCGCGCCGGCGTCACCGCCGCCAGCGGCAGGGTCAGCCGGCCGGTGCCGCACCCGACCTCTATCAGCAGGTCGGCGGGCTTTGGGGCGGCGTCGCGCAGCATCGCCTCGAGGCGCGCGCGATCCCCAGCAGACAGCGGCCGGAGCGCGTCGTAGCGCGGTGCGATTTCGGCGAATGACGGCGACATCCTTGCTAAACTAACCGATGCTCGGGGCGGAGTAGCTCAGTGGTAGAGCAACCGGCCCATACCCGGTATGTCGCAAGTTCGATCCTTGCCTCCGCCATTCCCGTGATGCTCCCCAGGCGCGTCGCCATCGCGATCACGCTGCACCACGTCTTCCAACCGGGAGAGCGTGTGGTCGTCGCCGTGTCCGGCGGCCCCGATTCCCTGGCCCTCCTCTCCGTCCTGCGTGAGATCGTCCCGGTCTTTCCGCTCCACCTGACGGTCGCGCATTTCGATCATGGTTGGCGCGCCGACAGCCGCGCCGACCGCGACGTCGTGGCGTCGATGGCCGCCAGCTGGGGATATGACTTCCGAACCGCCCGCGCCCCGGAGGACATCCCGCACACGGAAAACGCCGCCCGTTCCGCGCGCTACGCGTTCCTCCGCGAAACCGCCGCCGACACCCAAAGCAGCGCCATCGCCCTCGGCCACACGCGGGATGACCAGGTCGAAACGCTCCTGCTCCACCTCCTACGGGGCAGCGGCTCGAAAGGGCTGGGCGCGATGCGCCGGCGCGAGGGTGACCTGGCTCGCCCGCTGCTCGACGTGTCGCGAACGGAGATTGAGGCCTACCTGGCGAAGCTCCACCTGACGCCGATCCGCGATGCGACCAACGATGACCCACGGTTCACTCGCAACCGCCTGCGGCAGCAGGTCATGCCGGCGATCGATGCCTTCGATCCGGCGGCGCGGGACCTGCTGGCACGTACCGCCGACATCCTGAGCGAGGAGGACCGCTTCATCGAGGGGCAGTTGACGGATCTGCCAGACGACATCGCGACCAATCGCGATGCCTTCGCGAGGCTGCCCCCTGCGCTGCAGCGGCGCGTCATTCGCCGGCTCGTCCCCGAGGCGGGCTTTCTCGAGGTCGAGCGCCTGCGCCGCGGCGAAGCACCCGCGTCGCCCGAAACCGCAGCCCCGCTCGCAACCGCGCGCCTGGCCGTCAAAACCTGCAACTGTGACCGGGCGACCTTCAAAGCCCGCGACCCTGTCGGTCACCTCGACGCCGACCTCGTCCGGCTTCCGCTCGTGGTCGGCAACCGCAAGCCGGGCGACCGGATGCGCGCGCTGGGGCTGGCGCAGCCAAAACGCCTCCAGGACATCCTGGTCGACGCCCACGTTCCGCGACATCTTCGCGACACGCTGCCCCTGGTTTCCGACGCCGAAGAGATCGTCTGGATCCCTGGTGTAACGATCGCCGAGAGCAAGCGCGTCAGCCCGGCGACGCGTCGCCAGCTTCATCTCGAAATAGAGCGCGGCTGAACTCGTTCTACTTCGTGTTGGCTAACAGGTTTCTTAAAAACCCGGTGTTAAGATAGCGTGGCCATGAGAGGCCGAAACCGCAATATCTTCTATTTCATCCTGCTCGCTGGTTTGCTGGCCATCATCTGGGCGAGCTACAAAAGCTTCAACACGATTGCGGCGCCAACGGATAAGACAACCTCCGAGCTGATTCAGGCGGCAGACGCCCACAACGTCAAGCAGGCCACCATCAAGGGCAATGGCACCGAGGTCGATTGGACCGATACCAGCGGAAACCGTTACAAGACGACCTTCCGCGACACCTACCAGATCGAAACCAAGCTGCTCGAAGACAACGTCAACTTCAGCACCGAGCAGCCGAGCTCGTCCAACCTGCTGCTGTCCGTCATCCTGCCGAACCTCATCCTCTTTCTGGTCATCGGCGGCTTCATGTGGTACATGCTTCGACAGACCCAGAGCGGCAATAATCAGGCCATCTCGTTCGGCCGCAGTCGAGCTCGCTTGCTGACCGGTGACAAGCCGGCCGTAACCTTTAACGACGTCGCCGGGGTGGAGGAGGCCAAGCAGGAGCTGACCGAGATCGTCGAGTTCCTCAAGTTCCCTGAGAAATTTACCGCGCTCGGCGCCCGCATCCCAAAGGGCGTCCTCATGGTTGGGCCGCCAGGAACCGGAAAGACCCTCCTGTCGAAAGCCGTCGCCGGGGAGGCCGGCGTGCCCTTCTTCAGCATCTCCGGCTCCGAGTTCGTCGAGATGTTCGTCGGCGTCGGGGCCTCGCGCGTCCGCGACCTGTTCGACCAGGCCAAGAAGAACTCGCCCTGCATCGTATTCGTGGATGAGATCGACGCCGTCGGCCGCCAGCGCGGCGCCGGCCTCGGCGGCGGCCACGACGAGCGCGAGCAGACCCTCAACCAGCTGCTGGTGGAGATGGATGGCTTCGAGACCAACACGCACGTGATCGTGATCGCGGCCACCAACCGGCCCGATGTCCTCGACCCGGCGCTGCTCCGCCCCGGTCGCTTCGACCGGCACGTGACGCTGGATCGTCCTGACATCCGCGGTCGGCGCGCCATCCTCGAAGTGCATGCGCGCAACAAGCCGTTCGACGGCCAGGTCGATCTCGAAGTCCTGGCGCGGCAGACCCCCGGCTTTTCGGGAGCCGACCTCAGCAACCTTATTAATGAGGCCGCAATTCTCGCCGCCCGCAACAACAAGAAGGCGATCGGCCAGCTCGAGCTCGAGGAAGCCATCGCGCGCGTCATCGCCGGGCCGGAGCGCAAGTCGCGGATGATTACCGAGAAGGAGAAGAACGTGATCGCCTACCACGAGATTGGCCACGCGCTGGTCGCCAAGTCGCTGCCCAACGCCGACCCGGTGCACAAAGTCTCGATCATCTCTCGCGGCATGGCGCTCGGCTGGACGATGCAGCTGCCGACCGAGGATCGCTACCTGGTCTCGCGCAGCGAGCTCAACGATGACATGGCCGTCATCCTCGGCGGACGAGTCGCAGAGGAGCTGATCTTCGGCGACATCACCTCGGGCGCCTCGGACGACATCGGCAAGGCGACTAAGCTGGCACGCCGCATGGTCACCGAGTGGGGCATGTCGGAGAAGCTCGGCCCGCTCACCTTCGGCCACAAGGAGGAGCTCGTCTTCCTCGGCCGCGATTTGGGCGAGCAGCGCAACTACAGCGAAGAGGTGGCCGGCGAGATCGACCAGGAAGTACACCGCCTCGTCGATGCCGGCTACCAGCGTGCCAAAAAGATCCTGACCGAGCGCCGCGAAAAGCTCATCCAGCTCGCCGAGTACCTCAAGACCGAAGAAACGATCGAGGGCTGGCAGATGGACGCGGTCATCAATTCGCCCGACGGCAAGCTGCCGCCGGTGCCCGAGCGGCCCAAGGCCGAAGCCCCGCGCCCGCCGCAGCCGCAACCCAAAGCCGACGACCGTGGGCCCGAAATCCCGCCCGGCCGCCTGGAGCCGACGCCTGCGTAGAGGAGAGCGGGGGGGTGCCGTTCCTCGGACACTGGTACGTCATCTTCGGTCTTGTTTTGTATGCCGTCCTGATCGTGGTGGTGGTATGGCTCGTACTGTGGGCGATCCGAATCGCGCCGCAACGAATCCGGCCCGACAATGCACTGAGCATCCTCAACGAGCGCTTTGCTCGCGGCGAGATCGACCAGGCCGAATACGACAGCCGAAAGGCCGCCCTGAGATCGCTAAGGCCGGGGTAGAGTAGGCGCAACATGGCCTTTGTCGGGCACCTTCTGGCGCTGCTCATCCAGCTGGTGTTCTGGGGCGGCTTGATCGTCCTCGTGATCTGGGCGGTACGGCGCTTCAGCGCGTCGCGCAACTCTGACAACGCGCTGAGCATCCTGAACGAGCGATTTGCCCGCGGTGAGATCGACCAGCAGGAATACGACACCCGAAAAGCCACCCTGACCCGTCGCTAAGCCCCGCCAAACCACGCAGTAGGACAACCGCCTCCTTCCGCGTTATATTGGAAGCGCCCGCTTGGATCCTCAGGACCGAGACGGAATCATGCAGAAACCGACGATCGCCATCATCGGACCCGGCCGGGCCGGATCGGCGCTGGGGCGCGCCCTCCACACGGCCGGTTACACCATCGCCGCCATCGGCGGCCGTAACCCGGAGAACGTCCGCAACCTCGCCGAGGAGCTCGGCGCCCGTGCCTGCCAGAGCCCGGCGACCACCCTCGACCTGGCCGATCTAACGATCGTCGCCGTGCCCGACGACGTCATCCTGCCGCTGGCCACCGACATGGTCGAGTCGCTCTGCTCGGCCGCCGGCCACGCCGCCGTCCACCTGAGCGGTGCCCAGGACCGCAGCGCCCTGCGTCCCCTGGCGCAGCAGGGAAGCGTCCGGACGGGAGTCTTCCACCCGCTGCAGACGTTCCGGCGCGGACCGGAGGCGGTCGTAAACGTGGCTGGCACCTACTTCGGGATCGATGCCGACGCGCCGCTGCGCGAGCAGCTGACGCAGATGGCCCGCGACCTTCAGGGGCATCCATTCGACCTGACCGGTGTGGACCTCGCCCTCTACCA
This sequence comes from Candidatus Dormiibacterota bacterium, assembly GCA_035602295.1. Taxonomy (GTDB): domain Bacteria; phylum Chloroflexota; class Dormibacteria; order CF-121; family CF-121; genus CF-13. The sequence continues at coordinate 5,799 of DATNMN010000201.1, forward strand.
CGCGGCGGCCGTCTTCGCCGCGAACTACCCGGTGACATTGCTGGCCGAAGCGATCGCGCTCGCCGCGGATGCTGGTCTTGACGCCGAGACCGCGCGTCGGGGACTGACGGCCCTGCTCGCCGGCGCCGTCAACAACCTTCATGACCTGGCGCCTGCCGACGCCATCACCGGACCGGCGTCGCGTGGCGACGAGGGGACCATCGCCCGACACCTCGAGGCGCTGAAGCGCGATCCGGCACTCCAGCGCCTGTATCAGCTGCTCGCCGAGCGCACCAAGCTCCTCAATCCCACTAAGGAGGCCGCCGCATGACGACCAACGTCCGCGACCTGCGCAAGTGGAAGACCGACGGCAAGAAGTTCACGATGCTTACGGCCTACGACTACACTACCGCCCGCTGGCTCGACCGCGCCGGCATCCCTGTCCTGCTGGTCGGCGACAGCCTGGGCAACACGATGCTTGGCTATCCCGACACGCTGAGCGTGACGATGGACGACATGGTGCGGCACGCAGGTGCGGTCGTCCGTGGCGCGCCGAACGCCTTGATCATTGGCGACATGCCCTTCATGGCCTACCACGCGTCCGAGCAGGACGCGATTCGCAATGCCGGTCGTTTCTTGCAAGAGGCGCGCGTGCACGCCGTGAAGATGGAGGGCGGAGCGCGCGTCATCGGCTACACCAAAACCCTGACGTCGATGGGGATCCCAGTGATGGGCCACCTGGGGCTGACGCCGCAGTTCGTCAACCAGTTCGGTGGCATGCGGGTCCAGGGTCGCAGCGACGAGGCGGCGGAGCAGATCCTCGCCGATGCTCGTGCGTTGGAAGAAGCGGGCGCCTTCGCTGTGGTCCTCGAGGGCATCCCCAGCGTCCTCGGACAGCGGGTGACCGAAGCGCTGACGGTGCCGACCATCGGCATCGGCGCGGGCCCGCATTGCGACGGCCAGGTGCTCGTTATCCAGGACGTCCTCGGATTGAATCCCGACCACGTCGCGAAATTCGTTCGGCAGTACGCCAAGCTTGGTGAGGCCATCGAAGCCGCCGCGCGCGCGTTCGACCAGGACGTGCGCAACGGCGCCTTCCCCACCCCTGAGCACGAGTACTCCGCCCGCTAAGCCCGTCGTCATCGAGTCGGCGATCGCCATGCAGGAGCAGGCGATCGCCTGGCGGCACGCTGGCGACGACATCGGACTGGTGCCCACCATGGGGGCGCTCCACAAAGGCCACGACAGCCTGGTCAGCCGCGCCCGCCGGGAAAATCAGCGCGTCATCGTCAGCGTCTTCGTCAATCCGAGGCAGTTCGGGCCTCACGAAGACTTCGAAAAATACCCGCGGCCTTTCGGGGAGGACTACGCCCGGCTGGAAGCGCTGGGTGTGGACGCTATCTTCCACCCGACCGTCGACCAGATCTATCCACCGGCATTCAAGACGCGGGTCGATCCCGGGCCGCTGGGCGAGGTCCTCGAGGGCAAGAGCCGGCCGGGCCACTTCGGCGGCGTGCTTACCGTCGTACTCAAGCTCCTCAACCTGACCCAGCCGAAGCGGGCCTACTTCGGCCAGAAGGACTTCCAGCAGGTGGTCCTCGTCCGCCAGCTGGTTCGCGACCTCGCCCTCCCGGTTCGGATCGTCGTGGTGCCCACGGTCCGCGAGCCGGACGGCCTGGCGATGAGCTCCCGAAACACCTTCCTCGACCCGACTCAGCGCCAGCTGGCCCCCATCGTGCGTCAGGCGGTGACGGAGGCGGCACAGGCCTTCACTGCGGGTGAAACTAAGCCAGCCGAACTGGAACGGCTCGCAACGGACCGGCTGGCCGTTGCTCCCG
>DATNMN010000202.1:0-8884 GCA_035602295.1 Candidatus Dormiibacterota bacterium
TCGAGGCCGCGCGAAGCGCCGCGATCGCGATCAGCAAGTAACCGGCGACCCAACCCGCATCGATGACATTGCCGGTGCCGTACCTGTTGGTGGCGGTCAGATAGGCGAAACCGCTGTCCGCCAGCAGGTTGGCCACCAGTCCGCCGGCGAGCAGATAGAGCGGCAGGCGAGCGGCCCTGGGGGCACGAGCGGCGAGGATCACGACCATGGTGCCGATGACCACGTCGCCCACGGGGTAGGCGAGGCCGATCAGGTCGGTAATCGCGCTGCCCGTGCCGGATCGATAGACGGCACCGAGGACCGTCGACCAGCTGATGATGAGGAACGAGCCCGCGATCAGCAAGCCATCCAGAATGGTGCGGGCCAGCGACACGGCTCTCGATGGGGCCGCCGGGAAGCACAGCACCGCGGCGATGGCGAATGGGACAGCCGTCAGATACCCGAGGTCGGCAAACGATGGGAACGGCACCTGCTGTCCTTTGACGAGCTCGAAGTACGACCAGGCGACCTCACCGGCGCCCCAGGCGAATGCGGAGGCGGCCATCAACGCCCAGGCGATACGGGTGCGGCCCTGATGCCGAATCGCGGTCAAGGCGCACGCCGCCGCCGCCAGGAACGCGATCAGGAATTCGCCGATGTCATCGAACTTCTGGGTGGTTTTGACGCCGCCCCAACTGAACAGCAGCCAGGCCGCGAAAAATAGGCTGAATGCGGCCCACCCGGTGAGCACGATCAAGAGACGGCGATTGTTTGCCATTGGTGCCGTTTGCGTCGGCTATAGAGGCAACCTTCTGCTCCGGCAATCCTGAAGGTCCTTGTGCGCTCGTTGATCGGACTGCGACAGCCCCGTTTCCGGGCCTCCCCTCGCCAACCATTCCCTCCCCCGCTTCCGGGGGAGGGCAGGGTGGGGGCTTACTTCCCAGCTTCGCCGACGGTCAGCTGCAGCTCCTTGAGCTCGCCTGCACGAATCACTCGAACGGTCTGGGTCGCACCAACTTTGGCTTTGCGCAGCCCGGTGTAGAGGTCCTCGAGGTTGCTCGTCGTGGTGCCGTTGAGGGCGACCAGCGTATCGCCCTGCATCAGGCCGGCTTTATCGGCCGGGCTCTGCGGCTCTACCGCGACGATCAGCAGGCCGGTATCTTGCTTTGCCTTCGCCTTCACGGTCTCGGGTAGTGGTACTTCCTGGGTCCCGATGCCCAGGTACGGGCGCCGGATCCGTCCATCCGCTTTGAGGCTGGCCACCACGCGTTCGGCCACGTCCATCGCGATTGCCCGGCCGTCGCCGCGCCCGAAGACCCAGCTATTCATGCCAACCACGCGCCCATCGACGTCAACCAGCGGACCACCGCTGAACCCGGGATAGAGCGGCGCGTTGGTCTGGATCAGGTGCTCGATCTCACTGCCCCGCCAGCCGCGCCACGAGGACGAGACCGCGCTGATGGTCCCGAAAGTTGCCTTCAGACTACCGGGGCGGCCGATCGCCAGCACGATCTGTCCCGGTCGGAGTTCTTCCACCTTGGCACGGGGCATCGCCGGTGCGGATAGCCCGTCGACCTTGAGCAGCGCGAGGTCGGTAGCCGGGTCGCGCCCGACCAGCGTTGCCTTGGTGCTCTTGTCGTCGACCACGACCTGGATCTCGTCCTCCTGCTCGACGACGTGGTTGGCCGTCAGCACGAGGCCGGTGTCCCAAACGATCCCGGTGCCGGCGCGCCCGCGTCGGGCGTCGACCCGGACCACGCTCTTGCTCGCCTTCTCCACGAGATTTGCGATGTCATCAGAGAGTTCTTTAAGAGTCGCCATGGGGTTTGATTGCTCCTTTGTCACTGAAAAGTTGACCCCTCTCACGCTACGGCCGATGAGGCAGCCATGACTTCACCCAAATGGCGAGGTCAGCACCCGGGTATTTGGCCAGGTCAGGACCTCGCCGAACGGATGGCGTTAGATCAGGCCGACCTTGTCGGAAGCTGGAAATCGGATGCAGCGACTTCGTATTCAGCGACCGATAACAGTTGCACGCCGAGCCGTCCGGCAAGCTGTTCTCTCAGCTGACGGGATCGTTCTGCATTCGCATCCAACGATGCCCGGTCGACGTAATAGGCGATAAGCAACGCCTCTTGCGCATCACGGTCCACGAGAAGAGTCTCGCCGGCAAAACCGACGAACGCTTCATGTCGCTGCGGGCCGGAAGCGACCCTGTCCTGCATAGCGCGGATCACAAGGTCGAGCTTGTCAGTGGGTACTCTGAATCGACTTACCCGACTGTACATCGAGCTACTTCAGCCGCTCCGCGAGGTATTTGATGGCGATTGGATAGCGGTACTCGATCGCGTCGTGCGTGGCGTCGAAGAGTTCGAAGAAGACGTCGGTGACCCCGATGGCTGCCAGCGCGCGGCGAAAGCCCTCGGCACCGAGGTCGAGAAAGTACTGGTCGCGCTTACCAGCATCGATGTAGATGGCGCGCATCTTCCGCAGGGCATCGGCGTGGTGCGGCACCATGCGAACCGGGTCCCACCGCAGCCAGCGCTCCCACACTTCGGGAATCATCTGACCTGTCGTGGTGTCGTACGGCAGCCGGACGGTGCCGTCGTCATCGGCGGAATAACAGGCCGCCATGCACCAGTCATTGAGCAGCTCCCCATCCCCCTCTTTGCTGAACGCCGGCCGGCTTCGGAAGTCTTTCCAGAACTCCTCGAAGGAACTCTGGTATTTGTCACGGAGGGTTCGAACCGACTTGCCGAAGGCGTTCGCGTAGGACAGCTCAAAGAGCGCGTCGCCAGCGTGCGTCGCCAGCCCGCCGAAGAGATCCGGTCGCAGCATCGGCGTCACCATCGCCCCATAGCCTCCGCTGGATTTGCCCATGATGCCGCGGTGGCGCGCCTCGGGCAGCGTGCGGTAATGCCGGTCCACCCAGGGGACGATCTCGTTGCAGAGATAGGTGTGGTACTTGCCGGTGCCGGGTGAGTCGAGGTACTGGCTCCCGCCGATCGAGGTCCAGCAATCGACATATATAAGGATGGACGGCGGCGCGCCACCGGCCGCGAATTGGGCATCGGCGAGCTCAGGGAAGTTGCGCCGAAATGGATGCCGGTTCCGCCATATGTCGATCTGGCCGGTGAGTCCCTGGATGACGTAAATGCTGGGATAGCGGCGCTGCGGCTCGGCATCGTAGCCAGGCGGCAGGTACACCCAGAGCGGCCGTTGATGCGCATCATGCAGTGGGTTGCCCTTGAGCACCTCGCTGTCGAAGAGGTGCTCGTCGTAGCGGCCCTTGGGTTCGAAGAACCAGGGTGGCGACTGTGGCACGATGCCACTATAAGCAGTGGCCATTACACGATGCGATTGGGCGGAGGGCGATCCCTTGATGCGCGACTACCACGACCGCGAGTGGGGCGTGCCCGTTCACGACGATCGCCTGCTCTTTGAGTTCCTGGTGCTGGAAGGCGCCCAGGCCGGACTCAGCTGGATGACCATCCTGCGCAAGCGGGACGCCTATCGCAGCGCGTTCAAAGGATTCGATCCGGCGGCGGTCGCCCGGTTCAACGATGCCAGCGTCGAGCGCCTGATGCGCCTGAGCAGCATCGTGCGCAACCGACTCAAGATCGGCAGCGCCATCAGGAATGCGCGCGTGGTCCGGTCGATCGCCGACGAGCAGCGCAGTTTCGATGCCTATGTCTGGTCATTTGTCGGGGGCCGGCCGAAGCGGAATGTATGGAAGACGATGGCCGACATCCCCGCCCAAACGGCCGAAGCCCAGGCGCTGAGCAAAGACCTGATCGCGCGCGGGGCGAACTTCGTGGGACCGACGATCTGTTACGCCTTCATGCAAGCGACCGGCCTGGTGAACGACCACCTGGTCAGCTGCTTCCGCTACGGAGAAGTCACTACGACCAGGGCGTGAGTGGTCTCGGCTGCAGCTCGCCGTCCACGTAGACGGCATCGACCTTCTCGTCGTAGAAGCAGAGCAGGTTCTCGATCTTGGGGCACTCCGGGATCGGCGCCGGATAACCCCAGACGATGTCGGTGAACTCCTTTCCGTTGACATTCACGGACCAGTAGGCCGCTTTGCCCTTGTACGGGCAACGAGTCGACGTGGTGGTTGCCGTCAGCAAATCCAGGCGCACGTCGAGCTTGGGAATGTAGTAGCGGGTCGGGAGGCTGGTCTCGAACAGCAGCCGCGGCCGATGCGTCTCCGCGACAACCTCACCGCCGACCACGATCTTGACGTGGCGCGAGCTGTTGAGGACGTCGACGCGATGGTAGGGATCGCGCGGATGGACGAAGACCTCGTCATCTTCCTCGAACCAGGCGTCCATCTTGTCCCAGTAGAAAGCCACGTAATCCTTCAGGTCCGCGCGCTCTGGCTGTAGGTAGCGCCAGGCGGCCTTTTCTGCGACGTGGTCCCCCACCTTGACGGAGTAAAAGCTGGCTTCGCCCTTGCCCGCATGTCGACTCTTGAAGTCAGTCGGAACCAGGAGATCGAGTTGGACGTCGCTCGCGGGGAAGTAGTAAATCGCGAGCCGCCGGTTCTCCAGCATCAGCTTCACCTTGCGACTGTCCGCGATCGTTGCGCCACCGAACATCACGCGGACGCGCCGGTCGGTCGGCATGAAGACAATGTCATCGGACGCCCCCGGCCGCGGCTCGACGTTTTCGATAACCCGGTCTTCAAGAGCCTTTGCCATTGCGATCCCTCCTATGAGTTCTACGGTCTGAACAACCCTGGTGCGCGCCGAGATGTTCCATCGCTCGCGCGCTCAATCCAGCGCCACCACCAGCAGGCCGCCAAGGATGGCGCTGTTCTTGAGAAATTCGATCCGGTGCCTCGCTCGCAGCGCCGGATCCTCGAACTCCCAGAAGCGGTGGGCGGCGAGCGTCGTCGGCACCAGCGACGTCGCCAGCGCCAGGGCGGCGAGCCGCGAGAGAATGCCGGCCGCCAGCATGGTGCCGGCGCCAATCTGGACCGCGGCATTTAGCGCGACCGCCGCCTTCGGATCAGAGGGCGCGAACGGGATCACGGCGGCGACTCTGTGCACGACCGGCTTAGCCAGCTTGGCTCGCGGCTCCGGGTTGGCGAGCACATCCATCCCACCGGCGATGAAGACGCCCGCCAGCATCGGGCGGACCAGCCTACGCACAAACCTCACCTGTCCACTCTACGACTGATCTCGCTCTTGACATCATTCCCTACATATCCGTTATCATTTTTGGTGATGCCGTACGGGACACGGTCGAACTCTTCGGGCGCCGCCTGATGCCGCGCCGCCGTCGTTCCCGCTATCTCTTCCACCGCCGGCTACGGCTGCTCCGCGAGAGTCAGCGGCGGACCAAGGGGCGGCGTGCTTTCATCCTGATCGCGCTGATCGTGTTGGCGCTCCCGCTCATCGCGATTCCGGCGCTCGCCGCCGAAACGGTCGGTAACCTGCCGGCCGTCGACGGTCTCTCCGCCAGCGGCCTCAATCAGGACATGCTGATCTTCGACCGTCACGGCACCCTGATCGATGACATCGGCGACCACGGTGATCACCGAATCGTCGTGAACCTGAACACGATTTCGCCATTCCTCAAGCAGGCCACCGTCGCCATCGAAGACAAGTCGTTCTACAAGAACAACGGGGTCGACTTTGCCGGCATTGTGCGGGCTGCCATCGCCGACTATCAACATCATCACATCGCGCAGGGCGGGAGCACCATCAGCCAGCAGCTGGTCAAGCAGGTCTTCATCGGCCCGAATCCACCGCCCACCATCCAACGCAAAGTCCGAGAGGCGGTGCTCGCGGTCGACCTCAACGGCCGCTACTCGAAGGACCAGATCCTCGAGCTGTACCTCAATACCATCTACTACGGCGCCCAGAGCTATGGCGCCGAGGCTGCGGCGCGCGGCTTCTTCCACACGACGTCGCACAGCCTGACACTCGCCCAGGCCGCCATGCTCGCCGGCTTACCGCAGGCGCCGACGGACAACAGTCCGCTGATCAACCCGACCCGGGCGAAGCTACGGCAGGCGGAGGTGCTTGATGCGATGGTCACGCAAAAGATGATCACCGAGGCGCAGGCCCTCGCCGCCAAGCAGGAGAAGCTGGACTACTTCTACCCGACCAATCAGCTGCAGGCCCCCCACTTCGTGGACTATGTCCTTCAGGTTCTCGACAAGCAATTCCACATTCGGCCCAGCGACCGCAAGGGCTACCGCGTTTACACCACACTCGATCTCCCTCTCCAGCACCTGGCCGAGACCATCGTGAGCAACCAGATCAATGCCAAGGGCGGCTACTACGACTTCCACGACGGCGCCCTGGTGGCAATGGACCCGAAGAACGGCGAGGTGCTGGCGATGGTCGGCGGCGCCGACTACTACCGCCCGGGCGGCCAGATCAACATGGCAACCACGACGACTCGGCAACCGGGGTCCTCGTTCAAGATGCTGACGTACACTGCAGCGATCGAGAGCGGCCGCCTCAACATGGTGAGCCCCATCCTCGACCAGCCGATGGTCTTTCCGCTGGGCGGCGGCACCGACGGCCTCAAACCGTATGCGCCCTTGAATTACGACAAGCATTCTCACGGCACCCTTCCACTGAAGATGGCGATGGGCAACTCGTTGAACATCCCGGCCATCAAGACCGAGCTCACCATCGGCATCCCCGCGGTTTTGGACACCGCTCGGCGGATGGGCATCACCAGTCTCAACAAACCGGACAACAATTACGGAATGAGTCTGACTCTCGGCGGCTACGAGGTCTCCCCGCTCGACATGGCGACCGCCGCCTCGACGCTCTCGAATCTCGGGATGCGCCATCGTCCCGCCCCCGTCATGCTCATCCAGGACGGGCTGGGCCGCACCCAGTTCAAGTACGACCCGGCCAAGAATGAGTTCCGCGCGGTCAGCCAGCAGGTGGCCTTCATCGTCAACTCGATCATGTCGGACGATCGCAACCGCTGTCTGTCATTCGGTTGCGGCGGCGATCTGACCCTTCCGGGACGGCACGTGGCCGCCAAAACCGGCACGACCCAGGACTTCCGCGACAACTGGACCGTTGGCTTCACACCGAGCCTCGCGGCGGCGGTCTGGGTCGGCAATCCCGACAACCACCCGCTGGCCAACAACTCCACCGGTATCGTGGGCGCCGCCCCCATCTGGCATCAGTTCATGGTGCAGGCGTTGGCGCAAGAGCCCGACGAGTGGTACGGAGTGCCAGCTGGCGTCGACCAGGTTGGCCAGAACTATTTCCTGCCCGGCACCGAATCGCTGCCACCGACCCTGGCCGCACCCTGGCCGACCTGCCGGTTCCGCTCGTTCGATCCCTACACCGTCACCGACGCGATGTTGACGGTCAACGGCCTACCCTGCGTGCTCAGCTACGTCCCGCGCGGTGTGCTGCCCGGCCAATAAAACAAAAACCCGACGGCTGCGACAACGGCAACCGCCGGGTAGCGAAGGGATCGCTTACGGGCCGCCGCCGCGACGACTGTTGTAGAAGCCGAAGCCGCCGCCGAGCAGACCCAGGATGACCAGGATGATCCCGATCAACTGGAAGCCGATCAAGAACAAAATAATCCCGAGCACGATCAACAGTCCGCCTCCACCGAAGTACACAATTGCACCTCCTTTCTGAGAATCCAGGACGGGAGACCGCCGCTCTTCCCACCATAGGATGGTCGGGCATCGGCTGTGAAGAGCACGAGTTGCAAATGCAGGTTTCACAACTCCGGTAGGGGCTAATGCAGCTCCGCCGCGCCGCCCTTTCAAGCGTAATAACAGGGCGCGTGTATGATACTGAGTATCAAATGACGCAGGTTATCAAGGCACTATTGATCGGCACCCTCGTTTCCAGCGTGCTGGCCGCCTGCGGAGCGCCCCCCGCAGGCGCCGGCGCGGTCCAGACGCTCCAGGTGGTCGCAGGCGAGAACTTCTGGGGCAGCATCGCGGCCCAGCTCGGCGGCTCGCACGTCTCGGTGACCAGCATCGTCACCAACCCGAACACCGATCCGCACAGCTACGAGAGCAGCGCCACGGACGCGCGCGCCTTTGCGACCGCCGACTACGTGATTCTGAATGGCGCCGGATACGACGATTGGGGGCAGAAGCTGCTCTCTGCCAACCCGAGCTCGAGCCGCAAGGTGGTCACCGTCGCCGACCTGCTCAACAAGAAGGCAGGCGACAACCCGCATTTCTGGTACAACCCCGCCTGGGTCGACCAGGTCGCCGACAAGATCACCTCCGACTATCGCGCGCTCGACCCAGCGGACGCCGGCTATTTCACCCAGCAACGCACGGCGTTTGGGACCGCGCTCAAGCCATACCACGACGCGATCGCGCACATCCGATCCCCGTTCAGCCTCGTCTCCGTGGGCTCGACGGAAAGCATCTTCGTCTACATGGCGCAAGCGTTGAGCCTCAACCTGATCTCGCCGCCGGAATTCATGCAGGCGATCTCAGAGGGCACGGACCCGCCGGCGCAAACCGTGGCCCAGTTCCAGGACCAGATCTCGCACCATCAGATCAAGGTGCTCGTCTACAACACACAAACTTCGACGCCCATTACCGACAACCTCAAGCAGCTGGCATCCCAGAACGGCATCCCCGTGGTCGGTATCTCGGAAACGATCGAGCCGACGACCGCCTCCTTCCAGGACTGGCAGACCAGGCAGCTGAATTCCCTGCAGGCTGCGCTGAGCCGACAATAACGGGCAACATGGCCCGTGCACCCGCTCCCGCCATCGTCGCTGATAGCCTGGCGGCCGCCTACGGCGATCGGCTGATCTGGCGAAATGCCACTTTTACCGTGAAAACCGGGGAGTTCGTGGCCGTGCTGGGCCCCAACGGGAGTGGAAAGTCCACCCTCTTGCGATTGTTACTGGGCCTACAGCCTCCAGCCGCGGGTCG
>DATNMN010000203.1:0-4840 GCA_035602295.1 Candidatus Dormiibacterota bacterium
CCGCTTCGAGCGAGCGCTCACGATCCGCCTGCTGGGAGCGCAGGTCGCCCCGTTCTCCCTCGCGGCCCCTGCGGGTGAGTCCTGGCGGCAGCGGGTCGGGCGGACGCTGACCGATCCCATGACCTGGAAGAGCCTGGCGTATTTGCTGGTGGAGTTTCCGTTCGGCATCTTCAGCTTCACCCTGGTCCTAGTTCTGGTTACCGTGTCGCTCTCGCTGGTCCTGGTGCCCGTGGCCTACGTGCTCCAGGTGACCTTCAGGCCCCAGGTTCCTGTCGAGGTTTTCCGGCCGTTCATCAGCACCAATGGACCGCCCTATGGGACGCCCTTCCTGGTGGCGCTACTCGTCGGCGTCGTGGGCCTCGTCATGATCCCAGCGTCGGCCGCGGCGCTCAGCGGCCTGGGATGGCTGTGGGCGCGCTTTGCCGAGGCGACGCTGGGCGTCAGCCAGAACCAGGTGCAGCTGGCGGCGGCCAAGGCGGAAGCCCGCAGCCAGCAGGTACGTGCCGAGCGATCGGAGCAGAGCCGGCGCGAGCTGATCGTTAATGCCTCCCACGAGCTGCGTACGCCGGTGGCGAGTATCAGTGCCCACGTCGAGTCGCTGCTCAAGCCCGGGCGGGAGATGGACGAGGAGGTGCGCAAGTACCTCACGGTGGTGGCGACCGAGAGCGATCGCCTGGGTTCCTTGGTCGATGACGTCCTGGCGCTGGCGCGGGCTGACGCCGGCGAGCTGCACCTTGACATCCGCCCCGTCGCCGTGCCGGCGGTGGTCGACCACGTTTGCGAGGCGCTGGCTCCGCTGGCGCGTCGGGAGCGCACGATGAGTCTGCTGCACTCGGCAGCACCCAATCTCCCGCGCGCCATGGCGGACCCGGACCGCCTGACCCAGGTCCTAACCAACCTGGTACGCAACGCCGTCAACAACACCCCGGACGGCGGCATCATTTCGGTCGAGACCACGCTGGCGGGAGACCATGTCGTGATCTCTGTTTCCGACACGGGCATTGGCATCGACCCGCAAGACCTGCTTCGGATCTTCGATCGCTTCTACCGGACGGACCAGTCACGGGTCCGGGACACCGGCGGGTCGGGTCTTGGGCTGGCCATCGTGCGCGACCTGTTGGCCGCCATGGGCGGGTCGATCACCGCAGAGAGCTTGCCGGGAGTGGGCAGCGTGTTCCGGGTCTCGCTGCGCAGGGAGGCGGCCTGACCGATGGCCTCGATCCTGATCATCGAGGACGAGTCCGCCCTCAACGACCTGATCCGCACGGAGCTGGAAGCCGAAGGCCACGTCGTCCGCCAGACACGTGACGGCCGGACGGCACTGCAGATGGTGGAAGAGCAGACGCCGCAGCTGGTGATCCTCGACTGGATGCTCCCCGGTCTCGATGGACTATCGGTCTGTCGCCAGCTGCGCGAGAAACACCTGATGCCGATCATCATGCTCACCGCCCGCTCCGAAGAGGTGGATCGGGTGCTCGGCTTGGAAGTTGGTGCGGACGACTATCTGGTCAAACCATTTGGGATGCGTGAGCTCCTGGCGCGCGCTCGGGCCGCGCTCCGGCGGGTCGAGCTCGATGCCAAGCGCGGCGAACGCGGGGGCGCCACTCAACAGATGATCTCCCACGGGCCGCTGCGCGTCGACGTCGATGCGCACCGAGCTTCGCTCGACGGCGTCGAGCTGGGGTTGACACCGAAGGAGTTCGACCTCCTCCTGCTGTTTACGGCCAACCCGGGCCGCGCATTCAACCGTGAGTTCTTGATCGACCGGGTCTGGGGAGGCGAATACGAGGGGTTTGAGCGGGCGGTCGACAACCACATTCGCCGGTTACGTGCGAAGCTCGGCGACTTCGGCGAAAAGATCACAACCGTCTGGGGCGTCGGCTATCGCTTCGTGGCGTAAAAAGAAGGAGAGAACGAAGTGTTCGCAGCCTGGGGTCGATTCGTCTATCGGTGGCGTTGGGCCACCCTCGCCGTTTCCGTCGTGCTCCTCGGTGGATCGATCTATGGGCTGATGACGGGCGGGACCCTCGGCACCGGCAGCTCCGCGACCAGCACGATCGAGGCCGACCAGGCTGCCAAACTCATCAACGACCAGCTCAGCTCGGGGAAGACGGGTGGCACCAACTTCCTCTTGATCTTCAGCAGCCCGTCCCGGCTGGCGACAAATGCCAGCTTCCGAGCAGACGTCGAAGCCTCGCTCGCGCCGATCCAGAACGACTCGCGCGTTACCGGGGTCCAGACCCCGTACAACGCCCCGAGCCCGGCGGTCGCCCAGTCCTTCATCTCAAAAGATGGTCACAGGGCGCTGGTCCAGGTGAACCTTAAGAGCAGCGAGGGGCAGCAGGCTCGCGCCGACTACGCGGCGTTGCGCGCCGCCGTCCACCCCAATGGGTTGACCGTGCTAGGCACTGGAAACGTGCCGATCAACCGCGATTTCAGCGCCACCCTCGAGAGTGACCTCGCGCGCGCCGAGACGGTAACGCTGCCGGTGACGCTGATCCTGTTGCTCATCATCTTCGGGACCGTCGTGGCCGCCGGTCTGCCGCTTGGAATTGGCATCTTAACGATCGTCGGCGGCCTGGCCGGGACGTTCCTGCTGGCCCGCTTCACGAACGTCTCGCAGTACGCGCTCAACATCGTGACGCTGATCGGCCTCGCAGTCGCCATCGACTACTCGCTGTTCGTCGTCAACCGCTTCCGGGACGAGCTCGCCGCGGGAAAGAGCCGTCCAGATGCGCTGGCTACGACCATGGCCACCGCCGGTCGCGCCATCACCTTTTCGGGGCTGGCGGCGGCGGTCGGACTCTCCGCGATGCTCTTCTACCAGGGCACCTTTCTCACGTCTCTCGGTCAGGCTGGCGCCATCGTGATCGCGGTCGCGGTCTTCTACGGGCTGACCTTCCTACCAGCCCTGCTCGCCGTGCTGGGTCCGAAGGTCAACCGCCTGCCGCTTCCCCTCGTCGGACGGCGGCGCAGCAGCGATGCCACGAGTCGAGGGTTCTGGCACCGACTCGCGACCTGGGTGATGCGGCGACCGGTCGCCGTGCTCGTTCCCTCCCTGGCGTTCCTCGTGATCGCCGGCACGCCGTTCCTGCATCTGCGGCTCGCAAACGCGGGCGTCGACCAGTTGCCGTCGAGACTCGAATCACGCCAGGGCATCGATATGCTGGTTTCGAGCTTTCCTGGCCAGGATCAGACGGCCTTCGACGTGGTCGTCGATTACGGCAACAGCACACCCGCAACCGCGCAGCGGGTCAGCGACCAGCAGGATCTGAGCAATCGAATCGCCGCGATCCCGGGGATCCTGCGGGTGGAGGCTCCGAAAGTCGGGAAAGGCATCGTGTTCTTGACAGCGGTCAGCAACCAGAACCCCTCCAGTGACGCAGCACGGAGCACCCTGAAGATGATCCGCGCCGAGACGGCGCCGCCAGGCAGCCGACTGCTGGTCACCGGCGCCACGGCGTTCGACGTCGACGTGATCAACTTCATCATCCAGAAGACCCCGCTCGCGATCGGTTTCGTGGTTCTGGTCACCTATCTGGTCCTGTTTCTGCTGACCGGTTCCGTCGTCCTGCCGCTTAAGGCGGTGATCCTCAACCTGCTGTCGATCTCGGCGTCCTTTGGCGCGCTCGTCTGGATCTTCCAGGACGGGCACTTGAGCAGCCAGCTCGGCTTCACCCCACAATCGATCGATCCAAGCGTGCCGGTCATCCTGTTCGCGCTCGTGTTCGGGATGTCGATGGACTACGAAGTACTGCTCATCAGCCGGATTCACGAAGAGTACGTGCGGACCGGCGACAACAAGCACGCCATTGCCGAAGGGCTGGAGCGGAGTGGGCGCCTGATAACCGGCGCGGCCGCGATCATGGTCGCCGTCTTCCTTGCCTTCGGCCTCGCCGAGGTGGTCCTCATCAAGTCCATCGGCATTGGCCTGGCGATCGCGGTGGCCATTGACGCGACCCTCGTACGCGCCCTGATCGTGCCCGCAGTGATGCGGCTCCTCGGTAGGGCGAACTGGTGGGCGCCGGCGCCACTGCGCGCCCTGCACCGTCGCGCCGGCCTCGCGCGGTTCGGGCATGTCGTCGACGAGGTGGCGTAGCCCGACCTGCGCTGCTGCCTAGCGGAGCGAGCTGAGGTCGAGGGCATGCCAGGTCGCTCCGGCATCCTCTGTCGTGTAGAGCGCGGCTGACTGCGTCAACCGGTCGTCGCCGCCCGCCCACACGTGGAGCGGGTCGGCAGCGCTCACGAGGCTGGTGTTCGGCGGCGTTGTCGTGCAGCGCCAGGTCCGGCCGCCGTCCTCGGACTTGAGAATCCCGCCTTGGCCGACATTCGCGCCGCCGGCGCCCAA
The DNA here is from genome assembly GCA_035602295.1 of Candidatus Dormiibacterota bacterium. Taxonomy (GTDB): domain Bacteria; phylum Chloroflexota; class Dormibacteria; order CF-121; family CF-121; genus CF-13. Next base: position 4,349 of record DATNMN010000203.1, read on the forward strand.
GTTCAAACCGAGCCAGCCGCGCCCGGTGCTGGCGAAGAGCGGACCCGCCAGGTGGCCACCGGAGCAGTTCGCCGTGAAATCCTTCGGGTTGCCCAGGTTCGACCAGTTCAGCCCACCGTTGTCCGTGCGGAAGAGTGTGTATTTCGAGCAATTGCTCGAGCTGCAGTACCCACCGTCGCGGGCCAACAGCCACGCGGTGTTGACGGTGGCGGCGTCCAGGCCCATCGCATTGCCGGTGGCGGTTCGCAGCGCGGTCCGCCAGGTCGTGCCGCCATCACTCGTCTCACGAACCTCGATCGTTCCCGTGGTCGGTGTCTCGTCAAGCGCGACCCAACCGCGGCTGGCGCTTGCGAAGCGCATCGCCCCGATCTCGCCATGGAGCAGCGTGGTCCAAGTCTTACCGCCATCCGTCGTCCGCTGGAGATAGGACAGGCAGGGGTATTGGCACGGGGATTGATCGAGGGTGAGCGCCCAGGCGCGCTGCCCATCGAT
>DATNMN010000204.1:0-2325 GCA_035602295.1 Candidatus Dormiibacterota bacterium
GCTGCACAAGGAAGGCGACCGCGTCGTCCTCTACTCGCGCGACCTGAACGACGTCACCGCCGCGTTTCCCGAGGTGGTGACGGCCGCCGGCGCCGTGCCGCACGACGTCCTGCTGGACGGCGAGCTGCTCGCCTTCAAAGAGGGCGTGGTCCGTCCCTTTTTCGAATTGCAGCACCGGCTCGGGCGCAAAGTCGTCAGCGCGCAGTTGCTTGCCGAGGTGCCGGTCATCTTCGTCGCCTTCGACCTGCTCTCGCTCGACGGGCGCAACTTGCTGACCGATCCGCTGCGCGAACGCCGGCGCCTGCTCGAGGAGCTCAGCCTCCCCTCCCCTTTCATGCTCGCCTACTTGATCCGCGCGCTCGATGCGCAGGAGCTGGACCGTATCTTCGACGGCGCGCGATCGCGGAACAACGAGGGGCTGATGGTCAAGGACCCCGAAAGCCGCTACACGCCAGGACGCCGCGGTCTCGGCTGGCTCAAGCTGAAAAAGGCGCTCGCCACGCTCGACGTCGTAGTCACCGGAGTCGAGTGGGGCCACGGCAAGCGGAAGGACGTCCTCTCCGACTACACCTTCGCCGTCTACGACGAGGGCTCAGACCGGCTGGTCAACATCGGCAAGGCATACTCCGGGTTGACGGACGTCGAGATCGCGCAGATGACGGAATACTTCAAGTCGATCACGGTGAAGGACTACGGCCGGTTCCGCGCCGTCCAGCCCGAGATCGTGCTCGAGGTCGCCTTCGACGCCATCATGGAATCTGGCCGGCACAACTCCGGCTATGCGCTCCGCTTTCCCCGCATCAAGCAGATCCGCCGCGACAAGACAGTCCGCGACATCGACACGCTGGCCAACGTCGCGAAGATGCATCGCACCTTTACTGGTGAGCGGGTGCAACTGGTCGAACCGGCTCAGGCCTAGGCGGGGGCGGCCGTTCGAGCGGTCGCGGCCGCGGCGCGGTTCCGCGCCACGACGATCAGCGCGACCGCCGCCAGGATGATGCTGCCGGCGATAAGGATTCGCGGCGTCAGCGCCTCGCCGACGATGATCGCACCGAGGACGACCGCGACCACCGGATTGACATAGGCATAGGTCGAGACCAGCGACAGCGGTGCGGAACGGAGCAGCCAGACATAGGCGCTGAAGCCGACGAGGCTGCCGAAGACGATGAGATAGAGCAAGGCCACCCACGAGGTCCTCGAGATGCCCTGCCAGTGCATGCGCCCCAACTCCCCGGTCACAAGGCTCCAGAGGCCGAAGAGCACGCCGGCCCAGAGCATCTCCATCGAGGCCGCAACCAGCGGCCGAACCGGAAGCTTGACGTGACGGGTGAACACCGAGCCGCTCGCCCAGCAGATTGGCGCGGCCAGCGCCAGCGCGGCGCCGAACAGGTTGATATGGCCGGACCCTGGCGACCCGATCAGAAACGCAACCCCGCCGAAACCGATCACGAGGCCCACGATGACGAGCGGCGCAAGCCGGCGGCCGAAGATCACCCGGTCGATGATCGCCATCCACAGCGGCGCCGTCGCGACGAATAGCGCGGCCACGCCGCTTGGCACGTATTGCTCGGCCAGGATCACGCCGCCGTTCCCGCCCACCAGCAGGGCCCCACCGATCGCCAAGGCCGCGAGCCATTGCCTGGTCCCGGGCCGGTCACCGGCGGTGTCGCCTTGCCGGATGGCCAGGAGGTAGAGAACGCCACCCGCCGCCAGGAACCGGAGCGATCCCATCAGCAGCGGCGGCATGGTGTCGATGGCGAACTTGATCCCAAGGTACGTCGACCCCCACAGGAGATAGACGGTCCCGAGGGCCAGCCAGATCCGGACTGCCGGCGTTCCGGCACCGGATCGGACCTGGCGAAAGGCGGAGGCTACGTCAGCCGCCGCCACCCTGAGGGTGGCAGTCGTCACGCGACGGCGTCGCGCTCTTCCTCGCGGATTTCAACGGGATCTTCCCGGCGAATTTCCACGGGCCAGCGAAGGAGCAGCGTGAGCGGCTTGGACTGCCGAAGCAGCCGCCGCTGTTCCGCTTGGCGCTCGATTGCGGCTTGCTTGTCCATCGCCCATGTGTAGATCGAGTAGTAATCGTTCATCTTATTGTCACCTCGCTGTAACCGCTTCATGGCTTCTAACTAGTTACAGCGCCATTCTACTAGGGGTATGCTTAACCCGTCAAGTGGTATAAAGGGGTTACATGTGAACGATTCGGAAACAATCTCGGCCCCGACGATGCCGGTCACGCAGGGACACCTGGCATCGGTCCAGACCGGCCTCAATTTCGTCAACACGCTCGACCTCTGGCCAACCCCCCACGACCACCTCGAC
>DATNMN010000205.1:0-12776 GCA_035602295.1 Candidatus Dormiibacterota bacterium
CGCGCGCCCTTCAGCCACCATCTGGTCGAGGACGCTACGCGCCTGAAGGGGCACGCCAGCGTTCTTCCTCGGCCCGCGGATTCTCACCTTGCGCATGGTCTACGTATACCAAATGGCGCCAGCCGTTAAGCCTCGGACCCAGGGCAGGGAGAAAGGCTAGTTCTGCCGGCGATCGCGGGTTGGAAACCCGCCGGCAGTCTGCGCCGCAGTGGCCGCCCGTCGGCCACTGTCGGCGATCGCCGTGGGGCTCTTCGGGAAAAGCCGGCTCAGCTCCGGGGCCTCGACGCCCCGCTGGTAAATCCTGTCCATCATCTGCGGGCGGATTCCGGTCGGCATAAGGCGTGTCCGGCCCGGTACGGCGCCACCAGTGGCTTCTGACACGAAGAGTTCCTGCAGCGCGATCGTCTGGTCGTCGAAGCCGGTCAGCTCGACGATGCTGAGGACCTTCCGCCGGCCGTCGGCTAAGCGTCCAACGTGCACCAGCAGGTTCAGCGCGCCGCGGAGCTGCTGCCGGATAGCGCGGACCGGAAGATCGAGCCCCGCCATCAACATCAACGTCTCCATGCGCGAGAGCGCATCCCTCGGGCTGTTGGCGTGGATGGTGCTCATCGCACCATCGTGTCCGGTGTTCATCGCCTGCAGCATGTCCAGCGCCTCGCCACCGCGGACTTCACCGACGATGAGGCGGTCGGGGCGCATCCGCACGGCATGCCGGACGAGCTGGCGGACGGTCATCGTCTTCTCCCCCGCCTGAATGCACTCGAGGCGACACACATGGCCCTGGGGCAGTCTCAGTTCGGCGGCTTCCTCGATGGTAACGATGCGTTCGTCCTCCGGGATAGAGGTCGCCAGCGCGTTGAGGAGCGTGGTCTTACCGCTGCTCGAGCCGCCGGAGATCAGCAGGTTGGCGCGCGCCATAACGCACGCCCGCAGGAAGGCGGCGGCCTCCAGCGAGAGGCTGCCGAATCGGATCAGATCGTCGATCCCGTAGGGGCTGGCGGCGAACTTCCGAATGGTGAGCATTGGGCCATCCACCGCGACCGGTGGCAGCACGACGGTCAATCGGGAGCCATCCGGCAGGCGCGCCTCGAGCACGGGCTCGCTGAAGTCGATCCGGCGACCCGCGGTCGCGACGAGGGCGCTGATGGCGCCGAGCAGGTGATTCTCGTCGTCGAACCGCCGGTCGGTTAGAAGGACTTTTCCATCGCGCTCTACGTAGACGGCGTCCGGCCCATTGACCATGATTTCCGTCAGCGTGCTATCCCGAAGCAGCGGGAGGATGGGCTGGAGAGGCGTGACACCCGGGTCAGACGCTGGGGCCCGACTCGCCGTGGGCGGCGACACGATCATGGGCATAGTGTCACGCCTTCCGCAATGGATGACCATCCGCCGAACGGCCCATTTCCGGACCTGCCCCAACCTCGGCGCAGGGCGGGGGTCGACGAAGACTACCGGTAGACGACCTCGTCAATTCCGGCCGGCTCGAAGTCGTCCTCAATTTCCTCACGGTGGTGAGGGATCTCCGCGCGCTGCTGGACTTCTTGCGCCGGCTCCGCTAGGTACCATCCCTAGCGGATGCTCACCCGCCTGAAAGACCCCTGGTTTACGGGCCTGATCGCACTCTTTGGGCTGGTCGCGGGCCTTTTCCTGTGGGTCTTGACGATCGCGGTCAGCCGCGGCCACCTCTCCGGCGATGGCTGGACCCTTTCCGGCAACGGCCCGCTGATCATCCCGTTCGGTGTCGGTCCGGCATTCGTGGCCGGCGGCTGGGCTGGCATCATTCTGCGGATGCGCGGTCATCCGCGCTCGTTGCTGCTGGGGATTGGCAGCGCCCTGATTGGCCTCGCCCTTACCGCCGCCGGCGTGCTCTCCCTCCTTTTGTTTGGCCCTCGCGGCCGCGATGCCGGCGCTGCGGCATCGCTCTTCTTTGGCTTCGTGCTCTACGGCTGGCTGCTGGGGAGTGCGATCGTCGCGGCGCTGATTCGGGCGCCTGATCCGGACCGTGCCGGCCCGCCGTTCTGGTCGATCCTGGCGATTGCCCTGCTACCGATTACCTTGATCGCCGGCTGCGAGGTTGGCACCGGAGTTCTTCCCCGATAAGCTAGGCAAGATGGGTGCCGTTATGAAAGGCGCACTGATCAGTTTTGGAGCCGGCGGGAACCGGAGCGTCATTGTGTTTCAGTACAACCCCGAGGCGCTGACGCGGTCGGTTCCGCCGGCCTCATCCGACCCCGCTGCGGACGGCCCGGCCCGCGAAACCATCAGCTTCACCCTGTCGCTGGATGCCATCGATCTCGAGGCCCCCATTGATCCAGCAACCCAAATATTCGGGGTCCTCCCCACCCTCACCGCCCTCGAGGAGCTAACCGAACAATCGCGTGGTCAGTCTCCGCCTTACGTCCTCTTCGTCTGGGGGCCGCATCGCATTCTCGTCGTCCGGCTGGTGAGCCTGCTGATTCGCGAAACGCAATTCAACACCCAGCTGGCTCCAATTCGAGCCGACGTCGACGTTGTCTTGAACGTCCTCGAGTCCCTCGGTCAGGGTGCGCCTGCGGCCGTTCGCCAGGCCCATCAAGACAACCAGGCGGCGCGCGAACGCTTGCTGGCCAAACTTCCCCGCCAGTTTCCCGACTACATCAATCGAATCTTGAAGTGAGGAGTGCCGAATGGCAGAGTTCACCGTAAATCCCACTCGCTTCGATCCCTACAAGAACTTCAAGTTTCGAGTCAAGTGGGACGGGCGCTACGTTGCCGGCGTCAGCAAAGTCAGCCCGTTGAAGCGGACAACAGAAGTCATCCAACATCGTGATGGGGGCGATCCAAGCATCAGCCGCAAGTCGCCGGGGCTGACGCATTACGACCCCGTCACACTTGAGCGCGGCGTCACCCATGACCTCGAGTTCGAAAAGTGGGCCAACAAAGTCTGGAACTATGGCAGTGGCCTGGGGAGCGAGATGTCGCTCGCCGACTTCCGGAAGGACATCACGCTCGAGTTTTACAACGAAGCGGGTCAGCTGGCGATCGCCTACAACATCTTCCGCTGCTGGGTTTCTGAGTACCAGGCGCTGCCCGAACTGGACGCCGATGCCGCCAGGGTCGCGATTCAGCTGATCAAGCTCGAGAATGAGGGCTGGCAGCGCGACCAGAGCGTCACTGAGCCGAAGGAACCGAGTTTCTAGCGCGGACGCCTTGACTTTACCGGTGCGCTGGATCATATTCGCGAAAGGGGGCTGTATCAGGCGGTAGGTGCCGCGAGGGGGTGTTGAGATGGTTGCCACTAATGAACGTCGGCAGAATTTCGCGCGCATTTCGCTCGGTCTCATCCGCTTGATCAACGGAGGGTTGGCCTTGCTGGCGCCAACCTTGCTCTTACGCCAGCTACGAGTCGATCCACAGGTGGAAGCGGCGGCGAAATACCCGTTTCGGCTCTTCGGCATCCGCACCGTGCTGATCGCCGCGGATCTGCTCTTGAACCGAGGACCAGCGAGCGCCCAGGCGGTGCGCGTCGCTCCCATCATTCACGTCTCCGATACCATCTCCGCTGCCCTCGCGGGCATTCGAGGAGATCTGCCGCGACGCGCCGCCATCACGGCCACCCTGATCTCGACGGTCAACGTCGCCCTTTCGCTCGCCGCCCAACCGCGTAAAGCGTCGTAGGCCCGTCATGACGGCAGACCCGGCGACGCCCGACTATATCGTCGTCGGCTCGGGAGCAGGTGGTGGCCCTCTGGCCGCGAATCTCGCGCGGGCGGGTAAGCGCGTCCTTTTACTGGAAGCCGGGGGCGATGCGGAGCCCTATACCTATCAGGTCCCGAGCTTTCACGCGGAGTCGACCGAGGATCCGCAGCTGCGCTGGGACTACTTCGTCCGGCACTATGCGGACGACCAACGGCAGCGTCTCGACGACAAGTTCGTGCCGGCGGAAGATGGCGTCCTCTATCCGCGGGCCGGGACGCTCGGTGGATGCACGGCCCACAACGCCATGATCACGATCTATCCGCACAACCACGATTGGGACGAGATCGCGGCGACCACAGGCGATTCCTCCTGGCAGAGCGACGCAATGCGCACCTATTTCGAGCGGCTGGAGCAGTGCCATTACATCGACCGGCCTCGACCCTACCCGAGCAATCCGCTGCTGGCGGCGATCCTGCGACGGATTCCTATCTGGTCACAGCGATACGGCAATCCCAGCAGGCACGGCTTCGACGGATGGCTGCCGACCTCTTACGCGGATCCTCGGCTGATCTTCAAGGACTCGGAGCTCCTCTGGCTGATTCTGGATGCCGCAAAGCAAGCGCTGACCGAAGATCTTGTGCATCCGCTCAGCGCGCTCGAGGGGCTGGAAAGCTACCCGGACCCGAATGACTGGCGGGCGCAGGTGGCCGGTACCGCCGGCCTATGGCTGGCCCCCATGGCGACGCATGCCGGCCGCCGCAGTGGGACCAGGGAATACATCCGCAAGGTGCAGGGTGAATTCCCCGACCGGCTGATCGTCAAGACGAACACCCTGGTGACGCGAGTCCTCTTCGAGGACGGCAACCGGGCTGTCGGGGTGGAATTCGTCCAAGGCCCTCATCAATATCGGGCCGATCCAAACGCAACCACTGGTCCACCCAGCCCGCCCCAGCAGGTGAGAGCCGGGAGCGAGGTCATTCTGGCCGCCGGCGCCTTCAACACACCGCAGCTGCTCATGCTGTCGGGCGTTGGTGCCGCCGATGAATTGCGCGAGTTCGGCATTCCGATCGTGGTCGATCTGCCGGGCGTCGGAAAGAACCTGCAGGATCGCTATGAGGTGGGGGTCGTGAACGAGATGCAGAAGAATTTCGCCTTGCTCGCGGGCTGCGGCTTCGCCCCGCCGACGACCCCCGGGGCCGACCCATGCTTCACCGACTGGCAACACGGACGCGGTGTCTATACGACCAACGGCGTGGTGCTCGGCATCACGAAGAAGGCCGAGGCGGATCGCGAAGACCCCGATCTGTTCATCTTTGGCTTCCCCGCCAACTTCCACGGCTATTACCCTGGCTACTCGGCAGACCTCGAACGGAGTCGCAACCTCTTTACCTGGGCCATCCTCAAAGCCCACACCAGGAACACGGCTGGAACGGTGCGGCTCAAATCGGCAGATCCGCGAGACGTCCCCGCGATCAATTTCCGCTATTTCGAAGAGGGAAACGACACCGAGGGGGAAGATCTCGAGTCACTCGTGCTGGCCATCGAGTTCGTCCGCCGTTTGAACGCCAGGGCCGAGGCGATCGTCGTCCGTGAGCGGCTACCGGGCCCCGAGGTGCGCAGCCGCGAGCAGCTCGAGGATTACGTCCGCCGCCAGGCCTGGGGCCACCACGCCTCCTGCACCTGCAAGCTCGGACCAAGCAGCGACCCCACGGCCGTGGTCGACAGCCGCTTCCGCGTGCACGGGACCCGCAACCTGCGCGTGGTCGATGCCTCGGTGTTCCCTCACATCCCGGGCTTTTTCATCGTCAGCGCCGTCTACATGATCAGCGAGAAAGCAAGCGACGTCATCCTGGCCGACGCTGGGCGTTAGGTCCGGCCACCACCATTGGGTCCGCCCCCCGAGGTCGCGCCGACTGGCACCGGGGCCGCGGCAGGAGCGGCAACAGCGGGCGGCATCCATCCCTGTTGCTGGATGTAGTCCTTCGTTTGCTGACAGGCCAGGGCGATAACCTGCGCGATCTGGTCGGCGGTGAAATTGAATCCCGAAATATTGAACGGCCCCTCGGGATGGACGTGGTAGACGTTGCCTTTGCCCGCTTCCTTTAATTTCAGCTCGACGTAGGCCTGCTCCAGCCGCGAGGACTCATGCGACAGGATCGAGATCGCGGACATGGCGTTTTCGAGCGCATCTTTGGGGTCACCCATGTGTTCGCCGTCATACCCAACGGCACAGGCATAGAGCGTCCCACACCGTTCGGCGAGTACCAACTGGGAGAGCGGCTGATTTTGCGCGACCGCGCCATCGACAAAGAGCATCTGCTGCCCGCCGATCGTGATCGTTCGTGGCGGAAAGACGCCGGGAATCGCCGAGGACGCCACCAACGCATCGGCCACCTCGGCGGAGGCTGGGAACCAGTACCGCTCGCAGGCGCGCCGGTCCGTTCCGCCGATATAGAGCGGGACCCGCGAATTGGTCCCGAAGTTGCCGACGGTCAGCGTCGGTTGGCCCGACAGGCCGTTGAACACCCCCTCGACCATCGGTTGGATCGGGGCATTGTCGCCCAGGCTGAGCGGCAGCTTGAGCATCGTGATGAGGGATCCCAGGAGCTTGGCGACGATTTCGGCCCTGGTCAGCCCAAGCTTGTGGTCGCTGAGGGTGAGTAACGCATCGGCGGCCGCCTTGATGCCCGTCCCATTCACAGGGTCGAGGGCATGGGCGGTGCCGGCAAGGGCCCCGGCAGAGACGCCGGCGATCGCGACGGGAACGATCTTGAGATCGACGAACGCCTGGGCGATGCCGAGCTCGATCAGGAGCAGCGGCCCACCGCCGGAGTAGGAAATGCCGACTCGTGATTCATCGATATCGGGTGCGACATTTTGCAGGACTGGCTCCATCGACTCATCCTCCTTTGGGTTGGCGGCTCGATACTTGAACCGGTTGGGCTTTTGGCTTTGCGACGGGCTCGAACTCCGGACGGGTCTGCTGCGGGGCGACGCCGGCGACAGCGGTCCACGGTGCGAACGGGTTTTTGACGCCGCGCAAGGCGGGCCGCAAGTTGGGGAAGTGGCGCAACAGGACGGACGCGAAACCGTTGTCGGCGATCCAGGCCATTCCTGCCGGCGTGTAAACCTCCGGCGTGAAGTCGGTGGTGAAGAACCGGTCGCTGTTGAGCCGGCGCGACGCCATCAGGATGAAGATCCGGAAGGCGGTGTCGCTGAAGCCAAAGCCCGGCGGAGGTGTCTCCGCGTAGAGGCCGATCATCAGGTCGACCTTGTCGATGTCGCCTTCGTAGACCCGGCGGATCTGCTCGGCCCAGGTCGGATTCGCGCAGAGTTCTTCGAAGGTCCTGACCGGCGCCTTGTGCAACAGCTTGCGGAATTCGTTGTAGCGCGGCACACCCCGCTCCCGGATCCGCAGGATGTCGGTGGCCGCGATGTCGTTCAGCGTGCCGTCGGGCTCGGTCAGCTGCTGCATCCCTTTCGGGAAGTTGTGCAGCGTGATTGCCCCAGGATTTACCGTGCCGAAGGTGTAGAGAGCGTTCTCCGGCGTCACCTTCTCCAGTGTCTTCCTGGCGTTCGCGAACGCAAGATCGGAAAACCCACGCGAATCGATCACCGCGTTGTCGGCGACTGCTCGGAAGATGAAGTCGTCCGGGAGCAGCGGGTGCATCCGATAGACCGCGACAAACTCTTCCGTGATCGAGTAGGGCACACCGAACTGGTCGGGATCCGAACCGGGGATTCCGCTGATCAGCTCGCTCTTGCTCAACCGTCCAACCAGCCGAGACACCCGCTCGGTCGCCAGTCCCCACCAGTTCGCGCGCAGCGCGATCTGGAGCGCGGGATGGCCGAGGATCGCGGTCGTCCATTCGACCGTGTGGATCTTTGCCAGCAGCGCGGCATTGATCAGCCGCGCCCGGTCGAACAGTTCCTGGTCCGACCAGGTCGGGTACTCGGCCGTGAGGCGGTCGCAGATGGCGTTGTGCTCGAGCGTAAAAAGCGTGTGCATGAGCTCCAACCCGATCCACCAGTTGCCGGAGACGCCGGTGATCTCGATGCCCGAATCGTCAATCGGCAGCAGCCGGTTTTTGTCCACGGTCAGCTTCCCGTCAACCATCGAGCGCACCTTCATCTGGGTCGGCAAATCGTTGCCGTACAGCTGCGACGCGTCCCACCATTCCGACGCGACGTTGATGAAGGATGGCGGGCCGGTGTCGTCCGACGGCCGCGTCGGGTCTTGCCGGGTCCGAAGGATGCGCATCGTCTTGTTCGGCCAGGGATCACCCTTGTCCAGCGGAACCTCGAAGACGCGGTCCTTGTCGTTCTGTCCGTGGCTCAGCCAGTCGTGCACCATGAACTGCAGCCAGGCGGCGGCATGCAGATTGAGGGTGCTGGCGGGGATGAAGCTGTCCCGGGTCAGCAGTTCCCGGCTCACCGTCCGGGGATTCGGCGACAGCAGCGACCGGTCACTTTCGACGACCGTCTTGTCGAGCGGCACGTTGCGACCGAAGCGGGTGTTGGCCGATCCCATGAGGGGCATCTCCAGGTTGTTGAAGGTGCCGTCGCTGGTTCGGGCCGTGAGGTAGCGATCGTCCACCGGAGACGGCGGCGTCACCCCGACGATCGGAAGGTTCCACGTGTCCTGGAGGTTCTTGCGCCGGAGCGTGGTCCGCACGCCGGCGAGGATCAGCGCGCCAAGATAACCAGGCAACTTATGCCAACCCAGGGAGTGGTCGACCCGTTCGGCCAACGCCGCATAGGCCCGTTCCAGGAGCGAAAATCGCGGCGCCGGAACCGAACCGAGCGAGCCGCCGGGACCTTCCGGCAAACTCGGGCGCGGTCGCTTATTGGCCCAACGCGAGAGGGCCGTCGTCGCCACGACTGCCCCGAGGCCAAGCACGCTCCAGCGGATCAGTCGCCGACCTGCGCCACCCCTCATCGTCCCCTCCTTGGTTACGCGACAGATGGCCGGGCGGGGGCCGCCGGTGTTCCGCCGCTCGTGGCTTCCGTGCTCTTCAAGTCGTTTTTGTACTGATCGGTAAGCTGCTGAAGCCGGTTGCTGATGAGGATGGGCGTTCCCCCGAAGACCACGGCCAGGAGAAAGCCGATCCGAAACTTGTTGAGATCGAAAATATCGGCGAGCACGGGTAGGTTGACCGTGCTTGGCGTCCCACCCGAGCTGCCGGGCTGAACCAATCCCGTCAGCCCGCTCAGGGTCAGCATTCCAGTCAGAACGACGCCGCCGACCGCCGCCAGGCCGGATAGGGTCGGCGTCAGGATGAGGCGGACCCAGGCCAGCCCGTAGTCCTCGACCATCGTTCCGGCCGTGGCTTGCTGACTCAGACGGTTGAAGAGGCCAACCAGCGCGCCGACCAGGTAGAAGACGATCGCGGCCACGATGGCGGCGGCCGGGGCACGATCGATTACGGCCAGCCCCAGCAGGGCAAAGGCGAATAGCTCGGTCATGATCATCGTGCCGTAGAGCAGATTCCGAGCCCGGACAATGGCGGCCCATCTTTGATCCCGAAAATCGTTGATCGCAAACCGGACTCTGCGAGCGACCGCGCGAGCTTCGGCCTCATTTGCGATGCTCGTGGTCGCGCTCGGAGCGACTGAATCGAGGTACTGTCGCGCCGGCTTGAGGTCGGCGATAAGGTCAACGCCATGCTGCATGTTGGAATTCTGTAATCGCCATTCGTCGTAAAGCGCATCAGCTACCACCTGCGTGCGTGGCTCAATCTCCATCAGCGCTTCTTCAGCTCGGTGGAGTCGCTTCCACAAAGCGAGATAGCCGGCCGCCGTGACCCATCGCGAACCCGCGGTCTCGAGCTCAGCCGCAATGAAGGCACAATGGCTGAGCGCTTCCTGAATAGCGTCGTTCAGCGGAGTCGGTTTGGGCAGCGCATTCAGGCGGGCGTTGAGCTGGGTCAACCGCTCCTGGAGATCGGCATAGCTGCCGCTGTTGGCGTTTCGCGCCGACGTCATGGGCGCAAAGGCGGCGCCGAGTAGTAACCACAGTACGAGAGCGACGACGGGTCCCGCCAGCACCGGCGAATCCGACAGCAAAATCGCCACGGGCGGAAGCAGCTTCGGTGCAACGTATGCAACCACGGTCACATTCGCAGCCACAATCGGCGCGATCCATAAGGAGACCAGCAGTCCGCCGCTGTAGCTGGCGCCACTCAGCCGCGCACGCCGCGGGGTCTTGCCGCGCAGAACAGGCCTCGTGTCGTTGGGCGACAGCACGTCAGCGGTTATCGGCGGTGCGTCGGTGCTGATCATCGCCCCCTCCTGCCCCAGGCTGCCTGCGCGCCCAACCTAGCACCGCACTATCGCGATGTCAATCGTGCGCGACCTACGTAGGTAAAACCCCTTAAGTAGTTCTTCTGGCGTGCGACGCACGATCTTGACACGCGTCAGACCCGGCGCATAATCGCGTCACCGGTGATCCGCGCCCCAGGGGGACCGCATGGTGCGAGACGGACGTGAGATAACGAAGCAAGCTACTGACGAGCAAGGTCGGCCACAGGTCGTCGATCTCGCCCTTCTGCAGGACTACCTGAGACTGCAGGTCGACGCGCTCAGAGCGGATAAGGAGGCACGCGACAAGCGCAAGGAGCAGCGAGCCACGTTGCAGCGGATCGTCAAGGAGTTCGGCCCGCCAACGCTCTGGATCGTGGCCCTCGTCGCGCTCGGAATCTGGACCGCGAAGATGCACTCGAGCCCCCGGCTCAGCGCCGCGATCATGCAACCGCCGTCCCTCATGCAGCACCTGGGAGTCGTGTTGAAAGCGCCTGGGCTTCCCTCCTCCGGCCCGACCTCGACCACGCTCACGCATGCCGCGAACGCGCTGTCCTCGTCCGCGACACAGGTCAATGCAAATCAATCGGGGATCGACCCCCTCGGCGCTGTCATCAAGATTCTTACGGACTACCGAGATGTGGCGATTGCCGTCGCATCCTTCCTGCTTCCGTGGCTTTTGACGGTCGGGGCGATTGTCCTCCAGAAGGCGGTGACGAGGAGGGCCGGCACGGTGATCGGGTCATTGCTCACGCTTGGGATCGCTGCCCTCTTCCTGGCGACGGCCGTGGCCGCATCGGACTGGCAATTCGCTACGGCACTCGTCCTGGCGGTCATTGCCTTCAGCATCTTTGCCATCATCAACCGGCTGATGGACCTCGCGATCGAGTTCGGCACCGGCGCGGACTCCCTTCAGGAGGTCATGCAGGTTCTCCAGTCCTACCTCTCCGTCTGGGTCGGCAAAGCGAGGGTCTGGGTGGCGCATCCGGTCGCGCGTTTGGGGACCCGTATCGCCTTCATCGTGCTTCCGCTGGTCGCGAACCTCGCCTTGATCATCGGACTTCTTGGTTGGACCTCGAGCAAGCCGGACAAATGGTCGTACCTGTGGGGCCCGGTCCTTGAAGTCAGCATCGCCGCACTTCTGGCGTGGGCCGTGTGGCTATCGATCTCGGTAGCGCTGACGCGAGACTTTTTCCACCCCAGGCGAAATCCGAGGACTTTCCGGGCTTTCATCGCCCTGCCGGTGGCATCCGTCGCAGCCATGCTGCTGACGGGAACCTTCGGGTTCCAGGCGCAAGTGAACTCCGTCCCGGAAACCCTGGCTGCCTGGGCCTTCCTCCTCGCGGTTGCGGCCTTCGTGCTCTGGTCAGTTTGGGGCGCGGTGGTCGCATTGAAATCATCCTCCACCTATCATCCGACGCACCGTCGAGCCGCCCTCCTGAGCTTCATCGGTCTTCCGGTGCCGTCTTTTTTTGCCTTCGTCTTTCTGGCCCTGGCCATCAACACAACCTCCCAGGATTCGTGGCTGTACGGCCTGGTGACCCTCTCCGCGTTGCTGAGCTTCCTGCTCCTCTGCGTATGGATTCTCTGGGCGTTCGTCGTGCTGCTCGCACGATTGCGTTACCGCCAGCCGTTTGCGCGGCCGGTGAGCGCGGTCGTATTCGTCGTGCTGCCAGTGGTGGCGTTTGCCACCATGGTGATCACCTGGGAGTCGGCCAACAGCAATGGCTCGAGCCTGTTCGAACTAGCGGCGCTCCTGTTTGCGGCGTGGACCCTGTGGCTGTGCGGAGCCATATTGGCGAATCGTGGCCGCATCCTTGGCGACAGCGGGCCCACGGTGAAACGGGCGTTTATCGCCGTGCCGGTCGTAGCGCTCGTCCTCGTCCTGTCGACCAGAGTGGCGGCTGCCATGTTTCTCGGGACCGACCGCCAGGCGTGGGGATCCATCTCCGCCTTCATCTGGACGTTCCTGTTCATCACCGGCGTCTTGATCTATCTCCTCTGGGCGCTATGGGCGTGGCAGGTGGTGCCACGACGCCTCCGGCCCGTCTTCGTTCCCACCCTGATCTTCATGATCGCCGGCATCTTCTTCGGGCCGCTGCTCTTCGCCTTCATGCTGGCCGTGCTTCTGCTCTTGACCCTGCCAGGCTCGTTGAATCGCGCCGCCCGCAGTCCGGCGACTACCTAGAGGAGGGCTAATTTACATGGCGGACCACAACGACCCGAATGCCGTCAACTCGATCTTTTCCGATATCGACATCAGCGCGGCCGACGTCTACGACATGTTCGGGTTTCCCAGCGACGATTCCTCGGGTGGCGAGAAGGTCGTTGTCGCCCTGACGTTTGCGCCGGTTCCGCAGACCGGCGTCTTCGACACGGATCTGCTCTACCGGATCCTGGTCACGGCGCATCCGCGAGTCGCCAGGCCATCCCGAAGTGACTGGAGCCTCGAGGCCATGTTCGAGTATTTCGAGGCGGTCGCCGAGAAATACGTCGGCAATCTCAAGCCGGCAGAAATCCGGGTCACCGTTGACCAGGCGGGGCGCGGCACGATCCATTTCAACAATTTCGCCGGCGGCACGTTCACGGCCGTGATCGGGACCAATACGGTCGAGACCATCAAGGCGCCGGGCGGCTCAGCGATCAAGGCATTCCTCGGCGGACGCGACGACGCGTTCTTCAACGACCTGCCCGGATTTTTCCGCAGCATCAATTACGCGCCGCAGTTCTATCACGTGCCGCACACCATGACGGAGGCGCGTGAGCTCCCCATCCCCAAGACGCTGCTCGAACTGGAG
>DATNMN010000206.1:0-2091 GCA_035602295.1 Candidatus Dormiibacterota bacterium
CAGCTGTCGCAGCCCTGGTTCACGATGGCAGCATGTGCCGGTCCAGCGAGACGCCGCTCGAACGAATGATGTCGGGCCTGCGCGATCTGCCGGCCTGGCTGGCCGAACAGCCGCCCAGCGGCCTCGGCGAGGTCATCACCAGGAGCCGGGAAATCATCAACCGGACCGAGGCGGTCGCGGCCGAGGCCACGCGCCGCTTCGAAAAGGCCGGCGGCTACAAAGCCGACGGCTTTGTCGACGTGGTCGCCTGGTTGCGCGTCAACGGCAAACTTTCTGGCAGCGCCGCCGCCGAACGGGTAGACGTCGCGCATCAGCTGAACCAGCTGCCGCGCACCGAGGAGGCGTTGGCTCGTGGCGAGATCGGCTACCAGCACGCCGTCACCATGGCCCGTACGGCCCAAACTCTCGGGGCGGCCCAGGTCCGCAAGGCCGAGCCGACGTTGCTCAAGGCCGCCGAATCCATGGACCCAGGTCAGTTCGTCGGCGTCGCCAAGAACTTCGAGCACCAGGTCGACGCCCAAGCCGCGCTGACCGAGGCCAATCGGGCCCACGCGCGCCGCTACCTCCGCATCGGTCAGCCCGTCGACGGCATGGTCCGGATCGACGGCCTGCTCGATGCCGAGGGTGGGGCGATCGTGCGCACCGCGCTCGAGCCATTCGCCAAGCCAACGAAGGGTGACACCCGGACTTCGGAGCAGCGGCTCGTCGATGCCCTGGTCGAGCGCTGCCGGTCGCGACAGGGCAGCGTCCACCCGGATGGCGCGGGTCCCCGCCCGCAGCTGATCATCAAGGCGAGCCTCGACACCCTCGCCGGCATCGCCGGCGCGCCGGCGGCCGAGCTGGAGTGGGGCGGCACCGTCCCCGCCGAAACGCTCCGCCGGATCGCCTGCGACTCGGCGATCACGCGCATTACCGGACTGGGCGAACTCGAGCAGGAAATGACGCACGCCGGCCGGAGCATTCCGCCGGCCACGCGCCGCGCCCTGGTCGCTCGGGATCGCCACTGCGTGTTCCCGGGTTGCGACCGGCCGGCGCCCTGGTGCGACGGGCATCACCTCATCTTCTGGGGCGACGGCGGACCGACAAGACTCGACAACCTCGGTCTGACCTGCCGGACACATCACCGGAAAGTGCATGAGGAGGGTTGGAAGCTCCGGCGGGAGAAAGATGGCCGATGGATCGCAACGCCGCCGCCGACCGTCACGCCGCGGGCGCGAACCGGCTGAGCTCGGCAAACCAACGGCAGGCTAGCTCGGCCGGATAAAGAGCCGACCATTTGGTTCCGGTCGGGCAGCGCGCCGGTGGCCGTGTCGGCCGGGCGGGTATTGAGGCGCTTTGCGCGCGCTTAGGAGCTTGGGCCAACCATGGCCGCGTCGCTAGGAACTAAGGCTCGGCTAGCGCTTCGTGTACTGAGGCGCTTTGCGGGCGCGCTTGAGGCCGGGCTTCTTCCGTTCCTTCATGCGCGGGTCGCGGGTCAGCAAGCCGTGCTTCTTCAGCACCGGCCGCATCGCGAGGTCGGCGACGATCAGCGCCCGCGCAATGCCGTGTTGCACGGCGCCGGCCTGGCCGGACATGCCGCCGCCGTCGACCATGGCGCTCACGTTGAAGCGCTTCTGGCTCTCGGTTAGCCGCAACGGCTCGACCACCACCATCTCCAGCATCCGGCGACCGAAGTACTGCAACGGTGGCTTGTTGTTGACCATGATGGTGCCTTCGCCCGGGTAGAGTCGGACGCGCGCGACCGCGTTCTTGCGACGTCCGGTGCCGTAGTAGTAGGTGGCGTTATCGGCCAATGACTTCAATCTCCCCTCGAGCTCCAAATTTGATTGGCACCGGCTGCTGCGCCTTGTGCGGGTGCGCATCGCCGACGTAGACCTTCAGGCGGCTGAGCTGCGCCTTGCCCAGCGTCCCGTGCTGCAGCATACCCGACACCGCGTGACGGAACGGATGGGTCGGATGCTTGACGACCATGTCACCGTAGGCACGCTTGCGAAGACCGCCCGGGTAACCCGTATACGACGTGTAGATCTTGTCCGTCACTTTCTTGCCGGTCACCCGGATGCCCTTGACGTTCACCACGATCACGTGGTC
>DATNMN010000207.1:0-5766 GCA_035602295.1 Candidatus Dormiibacterota bacterium
CCGGCCAGGACGACGGTAAAGGCAAAGTCCTGGAGTGCTGGGTTGCCTGGAAGGCCAAATGGACCACCGGCCCCCAGGAACATCGTCCCCAGGACCGCGACGGCAATCACCGAGCCGACGTAGGCGACCCACTTGAGCTGCTGACGTTCATCCCCCCGTGCCCGAACGAGACGGACCACGACTCCGACTGCCGCGATCAGGATCAAGAAAAAGGCTCCATAGCGTCCGACGCTGTCCGCCAGGTCGAGCACACCCCCGAGCGCGCCGATGCCGAATGGATTCTGGACGCCGAAGTCGGCGCCAGGGCCGCTCGGCGGCCGGAGCGCATCGCCCATACGGCCCGGCCCAAACATCGATCCGACCACCATGAGCAGGGCACAGGTCGCGCTGAGCCACACGAACGGCCGCCAGCGCGGAGATGCCGGTCGGCCGGTGGGGAAGAGCAGCAGCACCAGGGCGATACCGGCCGGGAAGACAAACCAGAGTGACCAACGCTCCATCCAGGCGAAATAGACCGCCCCGGGCAGCGAGCCGGGATGGTCCACCAGGCCGCGGATCGCATACTGCTGGGCGAAAGTCGTCAGGGCTCCCAGGAAGCCCATCGCGCAATAGAGCCACCCGATCGGGTTCGCTGGTCGCTTAGATGCGATCACGGCTCCCGTCGTTGACAGGGCAAACCACGCGGTCGCGTTCCACCACGATCTGTTCGTCTCGAGCAGCACCAGGGTTGACACGCTCAATCCAAGGGCGAGAACCCACAGCGACCAGGCCAACCAGGCGGCGGTCGTCGGCCTCAGTTTCCCGAGCACGCCTCGATCCTGAGCCATATTCGGGACTCCGTCGAGGGGGGAGTCACCCGCCCGGCCGTAGGGTTAGCCACCCTTGCCTTGGGGAGGCTGCAGGGTTACCCGCGAGGAGCCGAGGCAATAGGCTGGCGGCAGGAGGCGAGGATGGCTCTTCCGATTCCGGCAGAGGTTGAGGCGGTTTTCCGGGAATTTCGGACGTGCGAGTTCTCGACCCTGGCGGCGGATGGGACACCGATCACCTGGCCAATGCTGCCGTTCTACCGGGCATCGACGGGCCAATTCATGACGACGACCTCGATCGGGCTACCCGACAAGGCGTTCAACATCCGGCGCAATCGACGGGTCTCCCTGCTCTTCTCTGACGCGACGGGAAGCGGCCTGTTCGATGCGCCGGCTGTCCTGGTGCAGGGTGACGCCGTCGCCCCGGACGAGGTCAAGACCTCGATCGGCGGCTTCGAGAACGAGATCGCGCTCGTCTACCGCCGCCAACCAGCCGGCGCGAGGTACACCCGTAACGCGGCGATGCGGTGGTTCTCCGATTGGTATTTCATGCGCCTTGAGATCACCGTCACGCCTCGGCGCATCCTCTGGTGGGAGCACGGCGATCTCTCGAGCGCACCTACGGTCGTTGAAGCGATCCATGTGGGCTGAGATCCGGCGACATCTGCGGGGCTTCTCAAGCCCGGTCCTCACCGGCGTGGATGGCGACGGCTATCCGATCAGCATTCGATGTGCCCTGGAACTGGATGAGACGGAACAAGCATTGCGTGTATCTCTACCCGGGTGGACTGGGATCAGACCAGGGCCGGCCAGCCTGCTGTGCCATGGGCATAACGACTTGCTCTGGGACCTGCACAGCTTCCTGGCTCGCGGCACCCTCGAGCCAATTGGTGGCGAAACCTGGGTGTTCCGTCCGTCGCGCCTGGTGCCGGGGATGGGTATCGGCGGCCTGGCCGGGATGGCACGGTTCGCCCTCGCAAAAAGGCGAGCCGCCAGACGCTACCTCCAGCGGCGAGGGCTGGCGCGTCCCAAGATCGACTGGGCGCAGCTGAAGACGGTGCAGGCAAAAGCTCGCCAGTAGCCAGGCCGGGCGATTTGAGGTATTTTCCGTAGCGCATGCCAGTCACGGTTGGCCCGTCGACCCTAACCATCAACCACGACCGGCAATTCCTCATCAGCCAACCGAACGCGACGATGACGCCCCAGGACGATGTGGGCTTCTTCGCCCACGACACCCGTGTTGTGAGCGGGTACAGCGTCACCATCAACGGCCTGAAGCCAGTGCTGCTCGACGCCATCACCGTCGAACATTTTTCGGCGCGCCACGAGTTCATGACACCCGAGCTCCGCCTCGGTCCTGGCTCCGGCGCCGACGCCGATGGTGTACTCCCGGAGGGGTCGGTCGGTTTCCGGATGGAGCGCACCATCCTCGAGGGTGTGCACGAGGACTACGACCTGACGAACTACGCCATGCATCCGGTGCGACTCGTCCTGGAAATCGGCATCGAGTCCGACTTCGCCGACATCTTCGACGTGCGGGCCCATCGCCTGATCCGTCGAGGCGACCTCCAGACCACGTGGCGGCCCCGGATGGGCGAGCTGCGGAGCAACTATCACAACCGTACCTTCCGGCGCGGCCTGATCGTCAAGGTGGAAAAGGCCGGGTCGAAGCCCGAGTATGCCAACGGCCGGTTGGTCTTTGTCTGCGAGCTCCTTCCAGGAGCGGAATGGCACGTCTGTCTGAAATGGCTGCCCGTCATTGGTCCACGGCCGGCCCGCACGCTTCCCTGCCACTCATTGCTCCTAGGCGACGCGCGCGTCGCTCATCCCCTTCCGCCCGTCGAGCTCGTCACCAGCCATGCGACCCTGCCGGCTATCTGGCAGCAGGCGGTCGAAGACACCGAAGCCCTGCGGATGATCGAAACCACCGGGCGGGGCGGCGTGTTCGTGCCGGCGGCCGGGATTCCCTGGTTCGTGACCGTGTTCGGCCGCGACTCCCTCATCGTCTCGATGGAGAGCATCAGCGCATTTCCCGAGTTCGCGCTTGGCGCATTGCGGACGCTGGCGCAGGTGCAGGCGACCGACGATGATGCGGAACAGGACAAAGAACCCGGGAAGATTCCGCACGAGATCCGGTCGGGCGAACTCGCCAGCCTCAAGTTGCTGCCGTTCGCGCCCTACTTTGGCACGGCCGACGCCACGCCGCTTTACATCATTGTTCTTTCGTACGCTTACCAGTGGTCGGGGGACGTCGGGCTGCTTCGGCGCTACCGAAAGAATGCCGAAGCGGCGATGGGGTGGCTACTGAATTACGGCGACCGAGACGGCGACGGTTTCCAGGAGTACCTCTGCCGCTCAAGCCAGGGCAACTTCAATCAAGGTTGGAAGGACTCCTGGGACGCGATCCGCCACGCCGACGGCTCGATCCCGCAGGCGCCCATCGCCCTATGTGAGCTGCAGGGCTATGCCTTCGACGCCATGCTGCGCATGGCGGAAATCTACGATCTGCTCGAGGAGCCCGAGAAGGCCGAGGGGCTGCGCGAACGTGCCCGCCGGCTGTATCAGCAATTCAACGAGGTCTTCTGGTGGGAAGCCGAGGGGACCTACTACCTCGGCCTTGACAAGGAAAAGCGCCCGATGGAGACGGTGGCATCCAACGCCGGCCACTGCCTGGCCAGCGGGATCGTGCCGCCGGAACGAGCGAGCCGCGTCGTCGACCGTCTGATGGCCCCCGATATGTGGAGCGGGTGGGGCATCCGGACGTTATCGAGCAAGCACCCCGGCTACAATCCCTATTCCTATCACTGCGGCTCGGTGTGGCCGCACGACAACGCCACCATTGCGGGTGGGTTTGGCCGCGCCGGCCGGCACGAAGAAGTGCAACGGGTCGCCGAGGGCATCTTCGCCGCCGCCGAACGATTCGACGCGTACCGGCTCCCCGAGCTCTTCGCCGGTCTGCCCCGCGATGCCGGCGCGTTTCCGGTTCCCTACCTCGGGGCTAATGTTCCGCAGGCCTGGGCCGCCGCCGCGGTCTTCCGGCTGGTTGCCATCCTGTGTGGCATTCACACCGTCGGCCGAAACCGGACGATGTACGTCAACCCCGACCTCCCGGAGTGGCTCCCGTCGCTGACCTTGCGCAATCTGCGCGCGGGACACGGATCGATGGAGCTGCACGTTGAGCGGGACCGGGTCCAGGTGGTGGGGAACACGACCGGCTTCAAGGTCGTCCACGGCCGGCTACCGCGGCCCGCATTGCAGGAAGCGCCGCTTGCCCGAAGTTAGCCTGTCCGGCCGCGAAGCAACTCGACGACCGCAAAGGCCAGCCCGATGAGCGCGACGATGACCGCCACGGCAAAAGTGCCGACCGTAAAGGCCTGGTAGCAACCGGCGCTGCTACCCGACACGCAGGGCGGAGGCTGGAGAACGTAGGGCAAGAGCAGGGCCGCGGTCGCGACCCCCGCCCCGTACAGAAGCGCCGGCCACCCCTGCCGGTGACCGCGGCGCCGGATGAACAGGGTGACCGCAATCACCAGCCCCAGCAGCAGCAGCAGGGAGCCACCTGAAAATGCGCTAAAAAAGCCGATACCAATGAGGATGCCGCTGATCAACCACGGGACCGCGCGTCTAATTATTTCCAATACGGAGTCATGGATATTGACAGCGGATGCTGAGTTATTAATGCTATAGGTATCCCGACTGGATGGGTACCCCTGCGCGCAGGAGAGGACGGGAAGTAATGGAGGTGGAGCTCATGCGATCTATGCGGCTCGGCTTAGCGCTGGCTGCGGTAGGGTCAGTGCTGCTAACGGCCTGCGGCGGGGGCAGTACCAGCGGCGCGACCAATGCGGCGGACGTGACTGCAACCATTCGCGCCGCGAACTGGGGTGGCAACCCGACCGAGAATGCCCTGGTCAAGAAGTACGAGGCGGACTTCATGACCCTGTATCCAAAGATCAAGGTCACGCAGGAGGAGATTCCGACCAACTTCGAGGACAAGATCAAGACCGAGATGTCGGCCAACAACGAGCCGGACGCGATGTACGTCAGCACCGCGCTGATGAACTTTGCGGCGCCGGCCGGCCGCCTGCTCGACCTGACCCCATTGATGTCCAAGTGGGGTGTCAGTGCCGACGAGTACATTTCGACGCTGATGACCCCGTGGCAGCTGAGCGGCAAGCAGTACGCGCTGCCCAAGGACTTTGGCGACCTCGTGCTCTTCTACAACAAGTCGATGTTCTCCGCGGCCAGCCTGGCGACGCCCGCGTCGTGGGACGACATCAAGGCCGCCGCCAAGACGCTCACCAAGGGTGGCGTCAAGGGGCTCAGCCTACCGGCCGACGCGGCCCGGTTCGACGCGTTCCTCTTCGGCTACGGCGGCTCGGTCCTGTCGAGTGATAAGACCAAGGCCGTCTTCAACGATCAAAAGGCTCAGGATGCCCTTACCTACTACAGCTCGTTCCAGCTTCAGGACAAGAGCTCGGATCTGCCCGACAAGCTGGGTGCGACCTGGCCTGGCGACGCGTTCGGCAAGCAAAAAGCGGCGATGGTGATCGAAGGCGGCTGGCTGATCCCCTACATGAAGGACACCTACCCGGCCGTCTCGTACGGGAGCATCAAGTTGCCGAAGTTCCCGGTCAAACAATCCAGCCTCCTCTTCACGAACGGCTGGGGTTGCTCGGCGAAGACGAAGAACCAGGACGCCTGCATGCTGTTCGTCAAGTACATGACGGGCAAGGTCGTTCAGCAGCAGGTGCTGCAGAGTGGGTTCGCCCTGCCGTCCCGCAAGGACCTGGGGAGCGATCCGGCGATCACCGCGAATCCCGACGTGAAGAACCTGTTCGACAGCGCGACCTTCGCGACCGCCTGGACGTTCGGACCGCATGAGTCCAAGATCAACGACGCGATCAACACCGCACTCCAGGGCGTACTTCTCGGAAAATCTGATGTCAAAACGGCACTG
>DATNMN010000208.1:0-15845 GCA_035602295.1 Candidatus Dormiibacterota bacterium
CCGATACTCAAGCCGCCGAGGCAGCTAGCGACCCCGGCAAACAGCGCCAGTACCCACCATGGGGAACTCCCCTGGAGGGGACCGCCGCCAGTCTGCGCCAGCGTGCTAGTCGTACCTGTGCCTGTCGTACCGGTGCTTGTCGTACCTGGGCTACTTGTCGTGCCGATTGCACTGCAGCCGCCGGCCGGCATGTTAATGCGATTGGTGTCCATCGTCACCGCGCCGTTCCGTGCCAGGGCCCTACCCGGGAGAATGGTTGCTCCCGTAACCATCGTGATCGAGGTCAGGGCGACTATCGTTCCCTTGAACTGCGTTCCGGATCCGAGCGTTGCCGAGCTCCCGACCTTCCAATAGACGCCGCACCCGTTAGCGCCGTTAGTGACGACAACCCTTGAGCTGGTCGCCGTCGTGAGGGAGCTGCCCGTCCGGAAAATGAAGATCCCATTGCCGCTGAGGGTGAGCGTTCCTGTTAGTTGCGCCGATGAAGAGAAGGTATAGACGCCGGGCGTGAGGGTCATGCCGCCCAGGTCCCGGCCGGTCAAACTGCGGGTCGGCCGCCAACTCGCCAGATCGTTGTAGGCGGTCACGAGAGCGTCTTTGGCGCCACGCGCCACGGCGTCGGTCTTGCGCTGGGTAGAGGCAGCCCCCGGCGGGAACCCTGACACTGCCGTACCGGGGAACAACCCGAGTCCGCCACTAATCACCGTTGGTCCGGTATTCGTGATAGCACTTCCGGCCAGAACGGCGAAATTTGCAGCCGTCCCCAAGCGCGGTTGGGTGGCGGCCAACGCCGCCATCGGCCATGCGCCGAGGACGAGGGCTGAGACGACGATTGAAAGAGCGATCACAGGCCGCTGGATCTTGTTCATTGAATTGTCCGCTCCCTTGGGTCCTGGTGGTCAGCAATACGCCGCGCCTGTAGACGCCGCGCCAAAATGCGAAAGGACTCAGGGGCGAACCATAAGAACGAGCTACATGATTTGTCGGTGAGTTACTATCACCATATCACAGTTGATGAGTTCGCTATTTGGTGAGTGGGAAATTGGACGTCCCAGCCTGCTTTTGCCGATCGACGCCCTGATGGAAGGTGGTCAGGCTGGCGTTTGCGTGAGCGCGGGGAGGAAGCGGTAGCCACGCCCTGGAACCGTCGCGATGAAGCGTGGTCGCCGCCAATCGTCCTGTAGTTTCGTTCGCAGATTACGGACGTGACGATCTACGACATTGCTTTCGGCCGCATAGTCGACGCCCCAGAGGTTATCCAGGATCTGTTCGCGAGTCACCAGCCGGCCGGCGTTGGCTGCCAGCAGATACAGCAAGCTCTGTTCGAGCGAGGTAAGGTGCAACTCGGTCGAACCGGACCGCACGCGACGGTGGAGGATATCCACCTCCAGCTCACCGAGTCGGATCACGGGCGTGAACGCAATGGCCTCCCGATAGGTTCGCCGCATGATGGCCAGCGTGCGAGCAACGAGCTCCTCCGGCGAGAAAGGGACAACGAGAATGTCGTCGACGCCCCGGTCGAACGCCGCCAGCTTCGTTTGCAGGTCGCCCCGCCGTGTGAGGGCGATGACCGGGATGCGACCGACGGGCGTCGGGGCAGCACTCAAGCGGTCCAGGAGCTCCCCTTTGCTGACATCCATGTCGATGATGGCCATATGCGGTTGCCACTCGCCGAGCATTGCCGTCGCCTCGGCCTCGTCCGCTGCGATGCGCGTCTGGAACTGGCCATGACTCAGGGCAAGCCGGACAACTTCGGCTAGGAGGGGTTGGCCTAGAACCGTCAACACCCGGGCCGGGGTCCGCAACTGACGGGGATCGGTGCCCTGCATTTTCCGTGGTAGTGGTGACTGCGGCCACCCTCCCGGGGAAGTATATGAGGGAACTTCATGACACGGCGCGGCAGGACTGCCAGACTAGCCTGCGAGGCCCATGTTTTGGTACGCAACGCAGCTCTGGTGCAGCGCATCGTGGATCAAATATGGAACGCTGGGAACCTCGAGCTCGCGGATGAGCTGTTTGCTGCCACCTACGTCAATCACGGCGGTCTAATCCCCGATCTCGTTCAAGGCCCTGAAGGCATCAAATTTAGCGTCGCCTTTTACCGCGCCGCCTTTCCCGGCCTCCATCTCGCGGTGGACCACTTGGACACCGACGAGGATGCCATCACCTTGTCCTGGACCGCTCGCGGACAGACCTCGGCTGATGCGACCGGGGGTACGCTGACCGGAGTAACCCGCAGCCTCGTGGTCGACGGTCAAATCCTGGAGAGTTGGACCAGCTGGGACGCGGGACTCGCCTTGGAACGGTTGGGCGTTGTCCAATCGAACCAATCGGCTGCGACGGGATGAGGAAACCTCATGACAGACGGGTATAAGACGGTCACACTAAGTGTGGGTGCGCCGACGCACAAAATCGCGCATCACCAGATGAGGAATCATGGCTGAAGTACTAGAACAGGAGACCGTTCGTCGGGAGACCACGGCGGCGCAGCCGGCGGCCTCTACGGAGACGTCGGCGTCGTCGGTCGGGACCAATCGGGTCTCGCGCACGTCGATGACATCGGTTCGCGTAGGCGACTACAACGATCGCGCAATCCAGGCGGTCTGGTGGATTGTCGGGTTCGTCGACATCATCCTGGCAATTCGCTTCATCTTGAAGCTGCTCGGAGGCTCAACGGTATCCGGCTTCGTGACCTTCATGTACGACATCACCCAGCCGCTCGTCGCGCCGTTCCACGGCATCTTCAACACCACCGTTCAGGGACGCTCGATCCTTGAACCCGAGTCGCTGGTGGCGATCGCCATCTACTCGCTGATCGGCTGGGGAATTGTCTCCCTGATTCGGATGATGAATCGGACGGGACGCGCCGAAGGTGCCGCATGACCGTACTGCATCTCATCGTCCTGATCCTGGTCGCTGCGGTGTGCGGCCTCATCGCCGAGCGCGTGATTCGTCGCTCAATGCCATTCGGTTGGATCGGCGCGACCGTGGCCGGCTTTGTCGGAGCCTGGCTGATGGTGGACGTCCTTCACCTCGTGATCTTGCCGACGCTTTCAATCGAAGGGCTCCCGATCGTTTCAGCCATCCTGGGCGCGATCATCGTCGTCGTCTTGTTCAGTCTCGTGGCCGGTCGCCTCGGAACTGGCCACGGCCGCAGCTGGGGCCGGGCCTAGGCTAGGCGCGACTCCAATCAGCGAAGGGCCGGTCGAGGAAGATCGGCCCTTCACGAGCCGCAGGGGGTTTCTCACCAACCGACATGTTTAGCGTCTAGGAGGAGTCACTTGATCGGCGTCCGCACCAACGTCCAACCCGTCGCGGGACCCAACGGATTGTCGTCACTCAGCTACCGTCGCAACCAGATCCGGCGTCGCCGCCATGGCCTCGCCCGTGGCATCGCGACCGGTGCCGGCTGGGGAGTCGTTGTCCTCGCAAGCGGGTGGCTTCTCCTGGCGGGCGTCTTCGGACTGTTGAACGCCTAAAAGCAAGAGGGGGAGACATGCCCAAGGCAAAGCAGCTGACCGTTTGGGTCGAAAATCGTCCCGGAATGCTGGGAGAAGTCGGCTCCGCACTGGGGGCCAAGAAGGTCAACATCGTGGCATTCATGGCGACCGTCACTGACAATCGTGGCACTATCCGGATGGTCGTTGACAAACCCGCGGCGGCAAAGAGGGTGTTTGCGGAGCATCGCTGGGAAACGACCGAAGAGGAGGTTCTAACAGCCGCCCTTCCAGACAAACCTGGTGCCCTCGGAAAGATCGCCCACAAGCTGCGCGAAGCCAGCGTCAATATCGATTATGCCTACGCTGGGTTGGGGCCGAGCGCGCGGCGGGTCAACCTATATTTTGGCGTCTCAGATCTGAAGGTCGCGCTGATAGCCGTCCGCTAAACCATCCCTCAATCGGGGGAGCTTCACGACCCCTTAGAAGTGGGAATCGCGCTTCCCCGAGTTGGCTGATGTTGGCGGCCGGCTCAGCACGGACACTGAGAAGCTCGGTGACCCCTGACACAATCCGCGAAATTCGACGGGGCTTGCCAGCGGCGCGCAAGCGTCTCGCTGATGGCGCGCCGCGCTGGATCCACCTGCCCATCGCCGAAGCGCGCTTGCTGAGGTCGCGGGTGGAGATGCCAACGTATTGTGAAACTTTGCGTCACCTGGGCAAGCGGCGGACTGCCGCCACCTTCCATGCGGTTGTCAACGTGCCAGGGGAGCCGGACCGTGTTTGGGTGGCGTGTGCGGAGTGCACCAGCCTAATGCTGGATGACGTGGATGAAACTGTCGCTTGAGAGGCTGGACCCTGGTCGGCGATGCTATTTTGGGGGGGAACCGCTCACCGACCAAGCGCGGGGAGATCAGTGCCCATCCGTGTACTCGTCGCCGATGACCATAAGGTGGTCCGCCTGGGGTTGAGGACGTTCCTCAGTTTGGACGCAGACCTCGATTTGGTCGGCGAGGCGTCTGATGGCCGGGAGGCCATAGAGATGGTCGGACGCCTGAAACCCGACGTCGTGCTCATGGATCTGGTGATGCCCGAAATGGACGGAATCGCGGCCACTGCTGCGATCCGCCGGGACTATCCGGAGGTCGCGGTGATCGTCTTG
Organism: Candidatus Dormiibacterota bacterium; assembly: GCA_035602295.1. GTDB lineage: Bacteria > Chloroflexota > Dormibacteria > CF-121 > CF-121 > CF-13. The sequence goes on from DATNMN010000208.1 coordinate 4,600, forward strand.
ACCAGCGTTCTCGAGGATGCGTCCGTGGCCGACGCCGTTCGGGCGGGTGCGATCGGGTACTTGCTCAAGAACGCCTCTCTCCAGGACCTGCACCGAGGCATCAGAGCAGCCGCCGCCGGCCAGGTCTTTTTGTCACCCGAGGCCGCGGCCCAGCTTGTCCGCCAGGTGAAGGCTCCCGAGAGTCCGGAACCTCTGACCCCTCGCGAGATCGAAGTCCTCCGCTTACTGACCCTCGGGCGCGCCAACAAGCAGATCGCGCGAGAGCTCGGCGTCGGGGAAGAGACGGTCAAGACCCACGTGAGAAACATTCTGAGCAAGCTCCAGGCTGCCAGCCGAACTCAGGCCGCGCTGCACGCGATCCGGACCGGGCTTGTGTCATCAACGAAGGAGCCGACATAGCCCGTTTTCTCAAGCTGGACGACTGCGATTGCGTGCAGTAGGATGGCCGCAAGGAGGGGCCATGGCACAGGTAATGGCTGAGGTTCGACTCGCCGGCTCGCCGTTGCAGACCTACCGTCACGTGTGCGCGTTCTTCCGCAGCCCAGATGAGTTCTATACGGTCCTGCTGCCCTTCATCAAGGAAGGCTTCGATCGCCACGAGCGGGCCCTGCATATCGTCGATCCCAAGCTGCGGCAGGAGCATGTTCGCCGGCTCGAGGGCGTCGGGATCGACACGGCGGCCGCGGAGGCAAGCCAGCAGCTGGAACTGCGGGTCTGGGAAGAAGCCTACCTTCGGGGCGGGCACTTCGTTCCGGACGCGATGCTCACACTGCTCGAGGAGCGGCTCAGCGCTGGGCAAACTGAGGGATTCCCTCTGACACGGCTCGTGGCCACAGTGGAATGGGCCCTCCAGGATCGTCCGGGTGTCGATGACCTCATCGAGTACGAGGCGCGGGTCAACTACCTCGCAGCCAGCCATGTCGATCCTCTCGTGTGCTGCTACGATCTCACGCAGTTCAGCGCCGGCGTGGTGATGGACGTCCTGCGCACGCATCCGATGGCGATCATCGGCGGGACTCTCCATGAGAATCCATTCTTTGTCCCGCCCGACCAGCTTCTCCTTGAGCTCCGCGGCCGGAAGCCAACAGCGCTGAACTGAGCTCGTAGGCTAACCGGCTGAAGACGGACGGTATCAGGGCGCCGGCGGATCACTCGGTGGACGATGCCGCCGAACTCCGTCGCGATCTCCGCGACCTCGTCGCCCTGACGGCGCTTCCCGCCATCTGGCTCGGCCAATCGCCACAAGTCATCGTCGAGAGTTTCACGGACGCCCTTCTGCGGACGCTGCGCGTCGACTTCGTCTACGCGCGGCTGCCTGCAGCGGGTGGATCCGGATCGCTGATCGAAGCCCTCAGCCTCGATCCTCAAGCAAGTGACCTGGCGGCCTCGGACATTGCCCATGGGCTGCGCTCCGTCCCGTCATCGGAGGGCCCTGCGTTCCCGCCGCCCATCAGTTCGAGCGGCGCCTCGGTGGGCCTAGCATCGGCGTCGATTGGGCCCCCTGGGCCGGCGTCCGGCATCGTGGTGGCGGGGATGCGTCGGGACGATTTTCCCTCGAGTTATGACCGGTTGCTCGTCCGGGTCGGCGCCAATCAGCTGGCCATCGCGCTCCAGGGGGCCGAGCTCCGCGCGGTGCAGGAGCGGCAACGTTTATCTCGCGAGCTTCACGACTCGGTGTCGCAAGCCCTTTATGCGATTGTCCTGGACATCGCAACGGCGCAGCGCATCGGTGCTGCCGACCCAGCGCGGCTCGAGGCAATCCTTCGGGATGCGTACGCCCAGGCCGAGGCGGGACTTGCCGAGATGCGAGCGTTGATCTTCGAGCTGCGGCCGGAATTCCTCAGCCAGGAAGGGCTCGTGGCCGCGCTCCAAAGGCAGGTTGCGGCGGTTCGAGCTCGGCACCAGCTTTCCATCACGATGGACGCCACCGACGAGCCGGAGGCGGACCCCGCAGTCAAAGAGGCGCTATACAGGGTTGGGCAAGAGGCGCTCAACAACATCGCAAAGCACGCTAGCGCGCGGGCGGTCGTGATCACGCTCGAGGCGAGTGCAAGCGAGCTCGTGCTGCGTGTGCGCGACGACGGCCGCGGGTTCGACGCGGGGAAATCCTTCCCGGGTCACCTGGGCTTACGCTCCATGCGCGAGCGAGCCGCCTCCGTCGGTGGTGTCATTCTGATCAGCAGCGCGCCTGGGCAGGGGACCGAGGTGACCATCCGGGTGCCGCGCCTTAAGACAGCGTAGAGAACTGTCAACGATCGGCGAACGCAAGCCTGGCGCCGAGGGCGACAAAGGCGCCCGCGAACGCGCGGCGCATCCAGGTCAAAACCTTAGGCCGGGAGATGACGTGCTTTCGAATCGCGCCGGCAAAGCTGCCGTAGGCGACAAAGACGACGAGCGTTAGCAGCATGAAAACGGCGCTCAACTCGAGCATAGTGACAAGCGCGTTTGGATCATTGGCACTCACGAACTGCGGAAGAAACGCAAAGAAAAAGATCGTGAGCTTCGGATTCAGGATGTTGACCAAAATTGCCGAGACGATCACGTTTTTCGCGGAGCGCGGGGCGGTCTCCTTGTCCACGGTGAGGGCGCCCTTCTCTTTCAGGGTTCTCCACGCGATCACGAGTAGGTAGGTCACACCTACGTATTTGAGAGCCTGGAACGCGACGGCACTCGTGTGCAAGAGCGCCGCAAGCCCGGTGACGGCCGCCACCATGTGCGGAATGATCCCGAGGGTGCAGCCGACTGCCGCGATGATGCTCGCCCGGGCGCCGCGCGAAAGGCCAGCCGCCAGCGTGTAGAGAACGCCGGTACCCGGCGAAGCAACGACAACGAGCGACGTCAAGAGGAATGCGGTGCTCATCCGCTCTTCCTAGCGCCTATCGTCCCGCCGGCGCGGATTCGCGCGCCTCGGCTTCGGATAGGCCGGGCTGCTGATAAATGCCGATCAGGTTTCCAGCGGGGTCGCGGAACGTTGCGACAACCTCACGGGCATGGGGATCAACGTGATGGACGATTTCGCCACCTGCGGCCATGACTGCGTCAATCGCCTCCGCCGCGCTCGCAACCATGATGTAAACCATCAGTCCCGGCTCGGCGGCAACCGGCCGTCCAACGACCCACGTGCCGCTGACCTCGTTGACGGTGTCGTCGAAGGCCGTCGAACCGTCGCCTCGCCGTCGGGTCTGCCATCCGAAGGCACGGCGGTAGAACGCCGCCGACTGCTCAACGTCCTTCGCAGGAATCTCGATGTAGCAGATCTTGCCGGTTCGATACGTAGGCGGCTTAATGGCTGTACTCCCTCCCGATGCTAAACGAGTCGCTTCTCGAAACAAATGCTCGTGGGCGAGGATGAGTACTCGCCCCAGCAATCCACTTGCGTGAAGCCGGCGCGGCGGTAGAGGGAGAGCGCCGCACCCTGATAGATGCCGGTCTCGAGCACAAGGCGGTGCACACCCAGATGTTTGGCGGCGGCCTCGAGGCCGGCCAGCACGGCACGCCCGACTCCCTTGCCGCGCTGATCGGGTTCGACGTACATCCGCTTCGCCTCGGCGGTCGTCGAGTCGAGGACGCGGATGGCCCCACACCCGACCGCCCGGTCACCGTCGCGCGCGACGAGAAAGGTGCCATGGCCCCCTTCGAGATGTTCAGCTTTGAGGTTTGGCCCGAAGCGCTGCTCGGACGGATAAAGCTCGGCCAGGTCGGCGTCAAGCGCCGCGATCAATCGGCGGGCGTCGTCGGAGTCGAACGGTTCGGCCGCAATGGACAGGCTGAGATGGCGCATCCCCAACAGGATAGGTTGCGACCAAAATCCGGCCGATTAGTGCCCTGACAAGGGGGTACTGCGGATGTATGACAGTCAGTTTTGGGCAAAGTTGCGCACTTACTTGCAACTTCGGCTATTATGCCGCCATGAAACGAACCCGACGACTCATGCTCGCTACCTTATTTTCGATTCTTTTCGTCGGGGCAAACTCGCTCGTCGCCCTGGCGGCAACTGACCCCGGCCTGGGAGGCGCCGCCAATTTCGCGGTCCTGGCCGGAACCACCATCACGAACACGGGACCGTCCTGGATAACCGGGGCGATCGGGGCCGGAGCCGCCGGGATCGCACCCGGGAGTTTCCCGCCCGGAACCGCCGGACCTCAGCACGTGAATGATGGCGTCTACACCACGGCCCAGACGAACTTGACGACCGCGTATGCCAACGCTGTACAAACCTGCACGACCGATTACTCTGGCGTCAATCTCGGGGGCTTAACCCTCGGACCAGGGGTCTATTGCCAGACAACGGCGCCAACGCTGACCGGGACGCTTACCCTCAACGGCTCGGGCGTCTACATCTTTTTGATCGGAACCACCGCCGCACCGACGACGCTTGTCACGGCATCCGGCTCAAAGGTGGTCCTGATCGGCGGCGCCCAGCCATGCCAGGTCTACTGGCGGGTCACCACTTCGGCAACGCTGAACACCACGACCCAGTTTGTCGGAACCATCATGGCCAACGCTGGTATCCAAATGCTGAATCGAGCCACGCTCTATGGCCGAGCTCTGGCACGGACCGCCGCGGTGACGTTAGACACCAACCGCATCATCCAGCCCAGCGGGTGCGGCTATACCGCGCCAGGCGCGGTTGCGGCACCGACCGGGAATACCTTGCCGGCGACGCTGCCGCCTACGGCCGCCGTCGTGGCCCCGCCGAGCAGCGGCGGTGGTCCGCTACAGGGCGACAGTTTCCCATGGATCCTGGCGCTGGTCGCCGGTGTCCTGGCTGGAGCTGGCGCCGTCAGGGCGGGCTTGACGATCCGAGGCTACCGCCGCCGCACCTAGTAGTCTGGACGGCGGAAAGGTTGGCGCGGACTTCAATGGTGTACGCACGCCGCGGCTCGACTGGTCGGCTGACCGCCGCGCTGATGGCGGCAGCCCTCCTGTCTGCCTGCGCAAATGCCCAGGCGAGTGGCCAGCCGGCTCGCCACTCGTCGCCGGTGGCCGCGAGATCGGCCATGCCCGCACCGGCGCAAGCCACCGAACCGCTTCCAGCCCCATTGTTCGACCCCAGCATCGATCTGCGCGCTGGGCCAGTCGACGTGCCACTCGAGCTTCGGCTGCCCTCGCTCCGGCTTACCGCCCCGGTGCTCGGCGTTGGGCTCAACTCGAAAAACGTGATGGACACGCCGATGGGTTCGGCCAACGATTCCGTCTGGCAGAAAGTGTTCTGGTATCGGGGCGGGGGGATTCCGGGCGACGCGACCACGGCCACGATCGCCGGGCACGTCGATGATGTCCTCGGCCGCCCGGCCATCTTCGCCCGCCTCAAGGATCTTCGACCAGGCGACGCCGTGGTCGTCCACGACGCACGGACCGGGCTCGACGTGGACTTCCTGGTTACCAAGACCGTGAGCTACACGCTGCAGAAGACGCTCGACCCGGCCGTTCTCGCTCAGATCTACGGGTCGGGACCGGTCGCCGGTCAGGGATCGCAGCCATCACCCGACGGGCTCTCCCACCTGACGCTCATAACCTGTACGGGAAACTGGGTCAACCAGATGGGCACATTCGATCATCGCCTGGTGGTGTACGCGGTGGGGATCCCGTCCTCGCCCACACCCGGCCGGTCGCGTTCCTAACCCGACGCTGGCAGCCGGCGTTGGCGGATGCCATAAAGCGCCACGGCGGCCGCACCGATGCCCAGCGCCGTCGCGACCAATCCCCCAACGACGAAGAGCAGCTGGCGATCCGCAATGCCGTAGGCGATAGCGCCCAGCCCCGGAAGGCCGACAACGAGGATGACCGCCACCGCAAGCCCGAGCGTTGCGGGCGTCACCCAGGTGGTGCGCAACGAGAGACCCCCCGGTCGCGACCACATCAGTCCCATGAACAGGTCGGCCAGAGGCAACAACCGCAACTGCAAGGCATCGAGCGGCGGGGCGTCCTTCCGCGTGTCCAGGGATAGCTCACCGAGCGAATAACGTTAGTACGCCCCGGATTGATTCATAAACGCCGAAACTCATAGAATCCGCGCGCTATGATGCGCGTCCCCGGCATCCGGGTGGTCGCTCCAGTTTTGGCGTTCGTCTTGACGGCGTGCGGCGCCGTCCAGGCAGAAACGCAGGCACGCCCATCCGTTGCACGCGCGTCGCCCAGCCCGTCGACGTCGCCATCTCCTTCACCTACACCAACACCCCATGTCGTTATCGACGCCGCCTACGTCGCCGCTGAACTGGGCGTCGTCGAAGATACGATTCGGATGGCCGACACTCCGGGCGACGACTACGCCAGTCTGGGCGATCGTCAGCAGCACGCGTATCAACTCCTGGCCGCGCACCCCGACTGGATGCCGGCGATCCTCAACGCCGTTTCGCCAACGGCGCGCTCGGCGATCCAGGACAACCTCGGCGCGGCGCAACAGATCGATAGCCTCAACGGCGCGCGCAACTCGTTGCCGCACTGGCAGATCATCGCGCCGCCCGCGCCGGAGGTCCTGCTTGGTTATTACCGGGAAGCGCAGCAGGCATACGGCGTCCAGTGGCAGTACCTGGCCGCGATCAATTTGATCGAGACCAATATGGGCCGCATCCGGGGACTGAGCTCGGCGGGCGCGCAGGGTCCGATGCAGTTCATGCCGGCCACGTGGGCCAGCTACGGTCACGGCGACGTCAACAATCCACACGACGCCATCCAGGCGGCCGGCCGCTACCTGAAGGCGCACGGTGCTCCCCAGAACATGAGCCGGGCGATCTACGCCTACAACCCCAGCAACCTCTATGTTCGCGCCGTCCAGCTCTACGCCCAGCAGATGTTCGCCAACGAGCGAGCCTTTCTCGGCTACTACAGCTGGCAGGTGTACGTCCAAACCAACGGCGGCGCGGTGCTGCTGCCGGAGGGTTTCAGCGGCTAGGCGATTCGCTCTCTAGCCGGGCGTCGTCGGCACTCGCGAAAAGAATCGGAAGGTTCGCTGCAGCGCATCGTCGATGGCCGCCCGGTGTTCGGTCGCTCCGTAGCGAAGGAATCCATGCGGCGCATCCGGGTAGATGACGATTTCTTTGTCCGTTTTCAACGCGTCCCTAAAGGCGGCGATCTGCTCGGCTGGGATGCCGGGGTCAGCCCCGCCGAAGATACCGAGCACCGGGATCTTGATCTCATTCGCGAGCTGCAGCGGCGACAAGCGCCCTGGCTCCGCCCGGAGATGGCCGTAGTAGGCAACCACACCCGCCAGCGCGGTGACTCGTGCGGCCGCGACATACGCGAGTCGGCCGCCCATGCAAAAGCCCCAGGCGGCGACCTTCGATGCGCCGCGCGCCAGGAGATCGTCGACGGCGGTCTGCATGTCGGCCAGGAATCGCTCGTCTGATAATTGCTGAGCCCGCTGCACGGCAACCGCCATCGCGTCCGGCTTGGTGCCGGTCCGCTCTGGCGCCCGCATCCTCTCGGGCAGCTCCCCCTGGCGTCCAAAGAAATCCACCATCGCCGCCGCCTGGCCGTGCTGCGTGATCCGTCGGGCCAGGTCCTTATAGAAGTCGGTATATCCCCAAATGTCATGGATGATCAGCACCGCACCACGCCGAAAACCCGTCGCGGGGAGGGCGACGAACTCTCGCAAGTTCGCGCCATCGCCGGCACGCAGCGTCCGCTCTTCTTCCCTGACCGCGGCCGGCGCCGGGGGACCGACATCATCGCCCGGCGCGGTGCACATCCGTTCAGTCTATGGTCGGAGCTGTCTGACGAAGGCGGCGACGCGATCCATGGCGGCGTCTATCACCGGCAGCAGCCCGTGCCCGACACCGGGAAAGGTGACCAGCTCCGCCCGTGGCAGCCGGCGGACCGACGATCTGAGCAGCTCGACACGGGCGAACGGGTCGGATTCGCCCGATAAGAACAGGACGGGGCAGGTGATCCTTGGCCAGTGCTCCGTGCGAAGGTCCTCAGGATGGCCCGGACGGTGCAGCGGATAGCTGAGCAACACCAACGCGGCATAGTCCACCTCGGTGGCGGCCATGCTTGCCACCCGGCCACCATAAGACTGGCCACCGGCGATCGAACCAGCTGGCACCTTTTGGACAAACACCGGCACGGCTCTCTCGGCCTTGCCCACGGGAAGGTCGATCGCGCTCGCCTTCAACTGGCGCTTCTCGAGCGCCTTGACGTAGGGCCGCATGCTGCTGGCGTCGCCCGAGGCCCCGTGGGCGAGGAAGATGGGTGGAACATCGGGTGATCGCGGTGGCACCCGGTAACATTAGTGCCCAACTCATGGCACGCGTCCTGCTCGTCGAGGATGAGCCCGCGGCGGCGGGGCGTCCGCAATGACGGTGCTGGCGCGCAAGCAAGGCGCTGCGCTGGTAATCCGCGACCGCAAGCTGGGCATCTTCACCGATAAGGGCTTTACGCCGGTCGATTTCAAGGTGGAGCTGGCAATGAAACTTGCTGCGCGGCTGCAGTACACGCCTCTCGTCCCGGCCCAGGAGATGGAGGAGCCGGAACTGCTCCGCTTCCTGATGGATACACGGCCGGCGTAAGACCCTTCAACGCGGTACGTTGTTTCAACCGATGACACCCGAGACCGAGCGGCTGCTCGAAAGCGGCCGGCAGGCCGAGACAGAAGGGAATGTCCGGGAGGCCCTGGTGCGCTACGAAGCCGCGGTCAAGCTCGCCGGCACCGAGGCCCTGCCCCGGCTGCGGCTGGGAACCGTCTGCCATCGTCTACGCGCTTACGCCCGGGCGCGCGAGGTTCTCGAGGAAGCCAGCCGTTCCGATCCCGAGAACGCCGAGGTGGCCTTCCGTCTCGGTCTGACCTGCGATGCGTTGGGTGATCGTGAGCAGGCACGCGTCGCCTACTCCCGGACGATGATGTTGGCCCCCAGCTCCTGGCAGACGTGGTTCCTGATCGGACGCGATCACCGTCAGCTGGGGCACACGGAAGTCGCGCGGCTCGCCTACCGCCGCGCCCTCAACGAATCACCCGATGAACCCGAGGTCCTGGCGGAGCTGGGGACCTTGCTCTGGGAGATGGGGATGCGGGACGATGCCTTCCCGTTCCTGGAGCGCGCCGCCCTGACCTGCCCGGTCGATGCAGGTTTTTCTCTGCAACTCGGGCTGGCGGAGATGGAGCGGGGCCAGCTGGCCGCGGCGCAGCGGCACGTGATGGGCGCCAAGCACCTGGATCCCTCGGACCGGCGCATCGACGTCGCGCTGCAAGACCTCGCCTCCCGACGGCGGACCGCCCGCAAGGGAAAGCGCGCCGCCTGATCCGTCCGCGCAAACAAAAGGCCGCCGGTGAGGGCGGCCATTTGTGGGGAGGAGGGGGGCTAGGGGATTTTGAACCTGAGCGCAGCCTAGCAACGCCCCATTACGGTGCCGCTAACTACCCTCCCCCAGAGGGGGAGGGGCCATTTGCCTAGGCGCCCTGGCGCGCTTCGGTGTCGGCCCAGCGTGGGGTCGCAACGTCGGCCGTAAGGACCTGCTCCTGGGCGAGGATCCTCCTCAGGATGGCGACTGACGAAGCATAGGTCGAGTCGAGGCCGTAATAGGACAGGCCGCGCGCACCCAGGGTGCGCGCCTGTGTGTAGGGCGTGTCTGAGGCGTAATGCAGCACCCCGAAGTCGAAGGGCAGTTTGGTGAAGTTGATGTTCTCACGCATCGGATAGCGGGAGGACTCCGTCGCTTCGTAGAGCGCGTTGAGGTAGGGGCCGGCCTCCATTTCCACCACCGTGTAGCTCTCCCGGTGATAGAAATCGAGATAAGCCCGGTTCTGCAAGAAGGTGCCGCGCACCGTCACGGCCCGCTGGTTATCGAGCGCCGACCCGTAGACGAGGAATGGCGCCACGCTGTTGAAGCTGAAGCAGTTGTCCAGCCAATAGGTGTTTTCAGAGTGCTCTTCGTAGACGACATTCGCGATCATGATGTCGCCGATGCTCGCGCTGAGGGTCGCGGCCTTACCGAGGACGTAGACACCCCGAAGTGTGGCGACGCTTTCGGCCACTTCGCGCAGGACGTTGTAGGCGCCCAGTCCAAGGGGGTAGTTGACGTTGATCAGGATCGCCGGGCTCCGCTTCAGCCGGTCCGCGGCCGGGGTACCCAGTCTGGGGTCGAGGTCGCCCGCCACCAGCCGGTCGAGGACGATGACCTGCGCCGCCACGTCGAGGCCAGCCTGGCTGGCAAGGAAAAAGATGCCCCGCTCCTCTTCCTCCCTCGTCCGATGAGCCCGGCGCTCCCCCGCCTCGGCGGATTGCGCGTAGTAGGAGCGCGCCGCGTAGTACAGAAAGTTGTCCCAGTTGCCGCGCGACTGACCTTGCCGGAGTTTGCGTAACTCGGGCACCAGTTCGAGGTTGTTGCTGCGCTCGGTGTACTCCACGATCTCCTGTTGATGCCGCCGGGCGGAGCCGCTCAACAAATTGACGAGGCTGTGGGTATTGCTGGAGATGAAATACACCGGTCGCTCCTGGAGCCCCTCTCGGTGCATCAGATCCTCGATCGGCTGCCACCAGCGACGGGTCGCCTTGACGTAGCCGATCTGGCTGCCACCAAGCATGCGCACACGGAAATCCTTTTCCTCGGCCTGGATGCGGCGTAATGGGGTGAGCAGGTCGCCCCAGATCTCGACCAATCGCAGGGCATCGTCTTCGGAGATCCCCATCCGCTGCAGGACCTTGAACTGTTCCTCTGTGCTCTCGGCGCGGCTCAGGTCTTCCGCGCTGAGGAGCGCATGCAGCTTGTTCCATTCGATCTGGAGCGCCACCAGCTGCGGGATGACATCATCGATGTCGGACGGGCTGGCGATGTAGACGGCGAGCGTTTCCTTACCGTCGAAGTAATAGCGACGGCGGCGGCCCGGGGCGCTCTGCATCTCCCAGCGCTCAACGTCGACGTTGAGCATCCGTTTGAAGACGTCAGCCGATTGACCCAGCACGATCCGCTTGACGGCGATGATGCAAGGCGGCAGGCGGCGGAGCGCGTAGATCAGCGCACCGGTATCGGGTTCGGCGGAGCCGGCCTTCGGATGCAGGCTCGAGCCCATGCCGATGTGCGACTGCTCCAGCACTTTGAGCTTGGTCTCGCCGGAGCTTCGCAGCAGCGTGCCATAGGTCCGGGTGTAGAGCTCGACCGCGTCACGTCCGGGCCCACGATCCGGATCGGGATCGATATAAGCCATTGTGGGTATTATCCCGCGCCTTTTCGAAAGCATGCCGGTGACATAGGGTCGCTATTTACATGTTTTAACGAAAGTTATTTGCGGGGCGCGGGAATTGGCTCGT
>DATNMN010000209.1:0-8777 GCA_035602295.1 Candidatus Dormiibacterota bacterium
GCGCGGTGGCCACCGTCACCGCCATCAAGCGGGTCTTCCTGCAGCCCGAGTCCACCATCAACCCCGAAGCCGAGGAGGCGATCCTCAACGCCGAGATGATCACGGTCGGCCCGGGCAGCCTCTATACCAGCATCCTCCCCACCCTGGTTGTTGACGGGATGGCTGAGGCGCTGAAAGCCTCGCCCGCGATCAAGGTCTTCATTTGCAACGTCGCCACCCAGCCGGGCGAGACCGACTTCTTCCGCGTCAGCGACCACCTGAAGGCCATCGAGAGCCACCTGGGGACGAACATCTTCGACTTCGTCGTCGTCAACAGCAACAACAACTTCCCATTGCCCTCGTCGGCCCAGTCCGCCGGCATCAAGCGGGTGGTCTACGACCCGGCGACGGTCAACCAGCGGAGCATCCACGCCGTCCTCGTCGACGTCGTCAATCCGAGGATCTCGACCCACCACGACCCCGATAAGCTCGCCCGCGCCATCATGAAAAAGATCTGGCGCTCCTGACAGCTCGGTTGTGCCACCAGGTGGTGAATGCGTCTTCGCCGAAGAAGACGGCCAGGGCGAAGATGACGCCGCCGATGATGTCGATGATGTAGTGCTCGCCCAGATAGACGATGCTGAGCCAGACACAGGCGGTGTAGGCGAGCGTCCACCACGCGCGGCGGCCCCAGAGGCGCAGGGCGAAGAGCGCACCGAGGAAAGGGAAGGCGGCGTGTAAGGACGGCATCGCGGCGTACTGGTTGGGCGTCAGCCAGTGGTAGATGGTGGCCGGCACCGGCACGCCCGGGAGGTCGGTGAAGCTCGGCAGGGTGTGATCGATGATCTTGACGACCCCCGGCGCGGCTTTCCAGGGTGGTGCGACCGGCAGCAACAGGTAGAAGACGAAGGCGGCGAACGACATCGCGATCAGTGCTCGGGAGAATCGAAGAAAGGTGTGCCGGTCGATGATCCAAAAGAGGTACCCGAGCCCGAGCGGAAACGCGAAGTGCAGGAAATAGAACATCGTGCCCGCGATGTCGTACCAGCTCACGTGACCCGCGTGATAGAACGCCTGCTGCAGGACCAGGGTGGGGATCTGCCCGAAACTGATCAGCCTTTCGAGCGAGGTCACGTCGTGAATCGGCATGCCGAGCCTGCCGCCAAGGCCGCGCAGGTACTCGTAGGAGAGAAAGAGGACGAGAAAGGGGATCCAATCCGCGAGGAATAGCCTCGCCCGTCCGAGGATCAAGGCCGCGATCAGCATCAGCAGCAGCAGGCGCTCGGGCGAGACCGAGAGGTGGAGGACGAAGACCATGAAAAGGGTCACGACCGCCAGGTACCCGCCGACCAGCGACGGCAGGAGCCAGGAGCGCCGGCGGGTCACAGGTGGACGCTGTGGCGCGTCAGCCGGCTGCACCGGGACAGCTTACTCAAGGCCTCGCCAACGGCCTTCCTTAGACCGCCCTGAGAAGCGCGTCAGAAGATGGGATTTCGCCAAAACCGCCGTTATATTGAGACTCGACATGGCAGAGACGGCCCCCGAGGCGTCGCCCTCACGCAGCCCGCGGGTGCTCGTCGTCGACGACGAGCGCAGCATCGTGGACTTCATCCGTTTGGGCCTGCAGTACGAGGGCTTCCAGGTGCAGAGCGCACCGGATGGACAGGCTGCGCTGCGCATGATCAGCGAGTTCAAGCCGCACGTCGTCGTGCTGGATGTGATGATGCCCAAGCTTGACGGCCTGGCGGTCGCGGAGGCGATCCGCGGCAACAAGGACACCGGCGTGATCATCCTCTCGGCCAGGGACGAGGTTGCTGACCGGATCAAGGGCCTCGAGGTCGGTGCGGACGATTACCTGGTCAAGCCATTCGACTTCGGCGAGTTGCTGGCGCGGATCCGGGCCGTGATGCGGCGCCGAAATCCCAGTGCCGGGCCGCAGCTCCAGGTGCAAGACCTCACGATGGACGAGACGACGCGGGAGGTGCGCCGGGATGGGCGACCCATCGAGCTCTCGGCCCGCGAGTTCGATCTGCTGCGCTTGCTGATGATGCATCCCAACCAGGTCCTGGCCCGCGACCGCATTCTTGACCAGGTCTGGGGCTACAACTTCTTCGGCGACGCCAACAACGTCGAGGTCTACATCCGATACCTTCGCCGGAAGCTTGGCGATGAGCAGCACTTGTTGATCCAGACCGTACGGGGCGTCGGGTACCGCATCAAGGCATGAGCCGTCAGTCGCGCCGCAGCGGGCGCGGCTAGTTATGGCCCGCATTCGATCGTTGCGATGGCGACTGACGTTCCTTTACCTCGGTCTGCTGGCGGTGCTGTTGCTGGCCGGGGGGATCGCCCAGTACTTCGCCGCGCGCGAGGTCCTCTTTCGAAGCAACGCCGACGTACTCGTCAGCGAGTACAACGCGGTCTTCACGGCCTTCAAGAAACAGAATGCCAGCCGGCCCGCCACGGTCGTGCGCGCCCTCATCATGTCGCAAACGTTCAGTGACGAGCTTCGTTCGCGACGGACCTCGGCCGCCATCATCGGGCCCAATGGTGGGCTGATCGCCTCTACGCCAGCCACCCTGGCCACCAGTCCTGATCTGCCGTCGCTAACAACCCAGGAGTACCGGACCGCCGCGCTCAGCAAGCCGAAGGCGTATTACATGGCCACCGCCGCCGACGGTTCGACCTCTCTCCTCGTGCTGAACGTCATCCGCAACGGCGCCAAGGCGATCGCACTGGCCCAGCTCTCGATCCCTACCGACGACATCGACCGCACCCTGAGCCTCGACCGCGAGGTCGCGGTCATCGGGTCGCTTTCCGTCTTGCTGCTGGCCCTGCTGCTGAGCCCGCTGATCATCGGCCGCGCGCTCCGCCCCCTCAAGCAGATGTCGGATACCGCCGGGAAGCTAGCCGCAGGCGATTACAAGCAGCGGGTCGCGGTGCCCAGGGCCAGCGACGAAATCGGCGCGCTGGCGGTCGCGTTCAACCAGATGGCGGCGGGCATCGACCAGGCCTTCGAGGTGCGGCGGCAGTCGGAGGAACAGATGCGCCACTTCGTCGCCGACGCCTCGCACGAGCTCCGCACGCCACTGACATCAATCGCCGGCTATATCGATGTGCTGGGGCGTCGCGAAGTTGTCGACCCAGAGACGCTCCAGACCTCCCTCGCCGCCATGCAGCGGGAAAGCGCGCGGATGACCCGGCTGGTCAACGACCTGCTCACGCTCACCCGCTTCGAGTCGGGCCGGGCGCCCAGCCGCCAGCCGGTCGTGCTCGACCAGTTCGTGAATCACGCGCTCGATGAGTTGAGCCTGCGCGACAAAGGGGCGTTCGAGTCGCGCGAGCTCCAGCCGGGCGTCACGGTGCAGGCCGACCCCGAGGCGCTCAAGCGGGTAGTGAACAACCTGGCCCAGAACGCCCTCAAGTACGCCCCTGGGGCCGAACAGCACTGGAGCGTATTCCAGGCGGACGGCCGAGCCGCCATCCGACTCCAGGATACGGGCCCAGGGATCTCGCGGCAGGACCTCCCGCACATCTTTGAGCGCTTCTACCGCGGGGAGAAGGCGCGCGACCGCTCAACGGGGGGCTCGGGGCTCGGCCTGGCGATCGCCAGATCAATCGTCGAGGCGCACCAGGGCACCATCGAGGCTTCCAGTGAGCCCGGCCAGGGGGCCACCTTCACGGCGTGGCTGCCGCTAGCGGCTTAGGGCTTCAGGCGGATGATCGCCGAGATCTCGACCGGGACGCCGAGCGGCAATTCGCTGGTTCCCAGCGCCTGCCGCGTGTGGCGCCCGCGTTCCCCGAACACCTTGTAAATCAGGTCTGAGGCGCCATTGAGGACCTTGGGCTGCTCTTCGAAACCGGGCGCCGAGCGGACGAACCCGCTGAGCTGGATGAACTGCTCGACCCGGTCGAGCGAGCCGGCGTGCTGCCGAACCAGCGCCATGATGTTGAGGGCGCAGATCTCCGCGGCGCGGGCGGCATCCTTGACGCTAACATCGGCGCCCACGGTGCCGCGGAACTGGACGTCGCCGTTCCAGCTGGGGATCACGCCGGAGGTGTAGAGGAGCTCGCCTACCTGCTGGACGGGGACATAGGAAGCGAGCGCTTTGGGGGGCGTAGGCAACTCCAGCCCCAGCGTCCGCAGTGTCGCCTCAGCGGAGTCCATCGTCAGGACTCGCCTCGACCGGGTCGTGAGCACGCGCGATCGACCTCCTGAGCCCGCCTTCGACGGGCCGTCGCCATGAGGGTAGCGGCGGAGATCGCCAACCGCCAGCCTGAACCGGTGAAGAGATGGTTAACGGTGGAGGCCTGCTTGTGACGCTGGGTCACGGGCGGTAAATGCGTCGGTCCTCGCGCCGCATCCGCCAGCGCCGGGCCAGGATGACAGCGCCGAGGGCAACGAGGAGCGCGACGGCAACGGCGTAGGTCGCGTAGGCCGGCGAGCCGGTCGAGCGCCGAACGGGGGCCGGGGTTGGGGCGCTGGCCCGCGGCGTGGCAGAGGTCCTGCCGCTGGCGGAAGGTGCAGCCGTGGGGGTCACCCCAGCCACGGTGGCGGCGGGGTCCTCGATTCGCCACGCCCCTGCTGAGCCATCCGTCGGGTTCCAGGTGGCAGCGACCACCTGGGCCGGGTTGAGCGGCTGGAGCGCCAGCGCCGTGACGCGGGGCTTCGTCGGGAGGCCCGCACCGAAGGTACCCCAGCTGGCGCCGCGGTCGAGTGACCGGAAAACGCCGCCGTTGCCCTGGTCGCCGTCGCTGCCGACATAGATCTGGTCAGGATTGGCCGGATTGAAAAGAGCGATGTTGAAGTCGGTCGACGGCAGGCCGGCCAGTGCACTCCAGGTCACGCCGCGATCGTCGCTGCGGAACAGGCCCTGCGAGGTGCCCGCGAGCACCGGCGGATCGGTGCCACCCGACGGGGCCGACGCCACCGCCAGCGAGGCGACCACGGCGTCGGCCGGAAAGCTGCCTTTGACGACCGCCCAGCTGCCGGACAGTCCCTCGCTTTTCATCAAGAACGCGGCGCCGACCGGGCCATTGTCGATCCCCGCAAAGAGCGTAAAGCCGTTCGCGTTGGGGAGCACGCCGACCGCGGCGATGGATTGGGTGTCGAGGCCAAGTGCATGCCAAGAGCCGGCGCCGTCGCTTGAGGAATAGACGCCCTGGGCAGTCCCAGCGACAACGAGGCTCGTGCCGAACGCGATCGACCGGACGTCCATGTTGTTGAGTCCCTGGCTCTGCCCCGTCCAGGTCTTGCCTTCGTCGAGCGACTTGTAAAGTCCAGCGGTCTGCGTGCCTGCGTAGGCCGTCGTCGGCTGTTGCGGGTCGAATCGCACCACCCACGCGCCATCGACGCCGACGATCGCCGATGTCCAGGTCGCGCCGGAGTCCGTGCTGCGCAGCACACCGCGGCCCTGCGTTGCGGCGAGCAACACCGCCGGATGCGTTGGTGACACCGCGATCGACCAGACGGGACGATCCGGCGACCCGGGTTGCTGAGCACCAGCCGACGTCCAGCGGGCGTCCGCCGCGGAAACAGCGACGACGGTGGCGAGCAACCCGGCGGCCAGCGTGATGGGCGTAAGCAGCGTTATGCGGCGCGAAAATGTCACGTGGGTGCCCGGAAAAACGGAGTAAGGATAGCAGACGTTCTTCGCCAGATTTCACCCGACTTTGGACGGAGCGTCCAAGTCTCGGCCAAATTGGCCCGGAGCTCGATTACAATGCTCGACGTGCGTCAGCTCTGGCGAGCGCTGCATGGTGTCCCGCAGCTGCTCCTGGTGCAGCCTGAGCAGCTCAACTACGACCTGGCGTACGCACTCGCCCTCCTGCCGCTGGTGATCGCCGGCATCCTGTTTTTCCTCCAGGACGCCCTCCTGCTCTTCGCGATCTCGTTTCTCTCAGGCATCGTGTGCCTGCTCGCGCTGCAGCTTGCGCGCCTCACCTTCGGGCTTCCCGCGTGGATCGGCTTCAAGGCAACGCATCCGCTGGTGGCGAGCATCCTGGTCGCCTGCTTTTTTCCACCACGGACCCCTGCCTGGGTCGCAGCCACGATGGTGATCGTTTTCATCGTGATTGATACGGTCCTCTGGCCGCAGCTGCAGCGCGTAATGCTGCATCCAGCCCTGATCGTGTTCGGCATCTTGTTCTTGATCCAGCGGCAGCTCGGGTTCGGTTACGTCAACCCTTTCGATGGGCGGCATCTCGATGATCCGCTGACGCTGTGGTACAAGCTGCAGCTCGTCATCGACCCGGTCAAGCTGTACGTCGGCAATGTCTCGGGACCGATCGGGGTCACCTCGGCCGGCGCAGTGCTCGTCGGGGTCACCTATCTCTGGTACACGCGAAAGATTTCGCTTGGGATCGTCACCGGGTTCCTGTGCGGCGTCGCCGCGCTGGCACTTGTGATTCGGTCGGACCTCGGCTTTCAGCTCGCGTCGGGGCCGTCGCTCTTCATCGCGGGCTACATTGCCGCCGATCGCCGCCGCGTGGTAATCCCGGAGCGGTTCACCTTCGCCTTCGGCCTCGCCGCGGGGATGGCAACGATGATCCTGCGCTGGTACGGCGAGGGCCAGCAGGCCGCCTGGCAAGGCGTGCTCCTGGTCGGCGTCGTGGCGACCCTCGCGTTACGAGTCCAGGATTTCCTGCGCGGTCGCGTTCGAATGCCGAGCCGGACCGCGCCGCTGCGCACCCTCACCGTCGAGTCCGGCGAACCGCCCGACCCGCATCGACTGTGGGCGCCGGTGCGGCAGGAGGCGCGGCAGCCCGTGATGGCGATGTCGCCGGTGGCGACGGCCTACAGTCGCGGCTCGAGCACCCACCCGGTCCGATCCTTTGACATGCAGACGGATTCCACCGATCTCGTGCGGCAGATGCGTCGTGCCGCCACGCGCGGCGGCCCAGTACGCGGCGGCCTCCGCAGCCCACTCGCCATCGGCCTGGCCCTGGCGATCATCAATCCCATCGGCCTCATCCTGACCTGGACCACCCGCTCGCTCAATCGCCCGACTCGGCTCTTGCTAACGGGCGTCTCGCTGCTGTGGTATCTAGCGGCGGCTGGGGTGGCCTTCCTGCTGCTGACGCACCGCTAGGTTTTTAGGCCCGCCCTGCATCCAGATGGTCTGGTCGCGGGAGGGCCCGACCGACACGATGTCAATCGGGGCGCCGCTGAGCTCTGCGAGCCGGTCGATGTAGCGGCGCGCAGCCTTGGGCAGGTCATCGGGTCGGCGCACGTCAGCGATCGACGAGCGCCAGCCGGGCAATGTCTCGTAGACCGGCTCCGCATGCTTGAGGTGGCTGATGTTCGACATGGGAAACGACTGCAACTCGCCTTTATTGAGGTACCCCGTGCAAATCCGTATGGGATCGAACTCCCCAAGGACATCCAGCTTGGTCAGGGCGATCGAGCCGATCCCGTTCAGCGCCACGCTATAGCGGGCCACGACGGCATCGAACCATCCGACGCGGCGAGGTCGCCCCGTCGTCGTGCCGTACTCGACGCCGATCTTCCGGATCTGCTCGCCGAGTGCGTCGTTCAACTCGGTCGGCATCGGTCCGTACCCGACCCGGGTCGTGTAGGCCTTGAAAACGCCCATCGTCAGGTCGACGGCGGTGGGCGGGATGCCAGACCCCGTTAGCGCGCCTCCCGCCGTGGGCGATGATGAGGTCACGTAGGGGTAGGTGCCGAAGTCGAGGTCCAGCATGCTGCCCTGCGCGCCCTCCAGCAGGACCCGATCGCCGCGCGTCAAAGCCTCCTGAATGATTGGAAAGATGTCCTTGATGTGAGGGCCTAGCCGCTCACCGTACGCGGTGTATTCCGCAAGCACTGCCTGGACGTCCAAGGGCGGCACGTGGTAGAGCTGCTGCAGGATCGGATTCTTGATCTTGTTCAGCACGAACCCGAGCTTCTTCTCCAGGAAGCGCGGCTTCAGTAGATCGCCGGCGCGGAAGCCGATCCGCCGGATCTTGTCGGCATACGCGGGACCGATGCCCCGCCAGGTGGTGCCCAGGCGATCATCGCCGCGCTGCTCTTCTTCCAGCTTGTCGAGGATCGGGTGCCAGGGCATGATCACGTGGGCGCGGTCGGAAATCACGAGCCGGTCGATACTGATACCGCGCGACCGCACCTGCTCCATCTCTTCGAGCAAGACGCGTGGATCAAGGACCACGCCGTTGCCAATCACGCACGTCGTGTTGGGATAGAGAATTCCGGACGGAATCAGGTGAAAACGAAATTCCTGGCCGGCGTTAACGACGGTGTGACCGGCATTGTTGCCACCCTGGGAGCGAATGACCATGTTGGCGTTTTCCGAGAGAAGGTCGATGATCTTGCCCTTCCCCTCGTCGCCCCACTGGCCGCCCACGAGGATGGTGACCATGCGCTATCTCCCGCGTGCCCGGTCGAGGTTGGCAAACTTCGTTTGCTCGTCGATGAAGAGCAGCTCGAGTTTTCCCGTCGGTCCATTGCGGTGCTTGGCGATGATAATTTCAGCGATATTGCGCCTGTCCTCTGCGACGTTGTCGTTGTAGAAACGCTCGCGATAAATGAAGAGGACGAGGTCCGAGTCCTGCTCGATGCCGCCACTTTCTCTGAGATCTGCTAGCTGCGGACGGTGGTCAACTCGCTTCTCCGGCTCGCGGCTCAGTTGCGAGCAGGCAATGACGGGAATCTGTAGCTCACGCGCGAGGCCCTTCAACGACCGGGAGATGTCCGAGACTTCTTGTACGCGGTTCTCCTGATTGCGGCCCTGCATCAGTTGGAGATAGTCGACGATGATCAGACCCAGGTTGTTCGCCGACTT
>DATNMN010000210.1:0-9848 GCA_035602295.1 Candidatus Dormiibacterota bacterium
CGCTGGGCGCGGAGCATGTCGCCGGTCGCGATCGCCGGGATGTGGTAGGTCTCGATCAGGGATCCCGTCTGGGTTCCCTTGCCTGCGCCGGGCGCGCCGAAAAGAATCAGGTTCATGAGCCAGGGAGGCGACTTGAAGTCGCTACTTGATGAACCCCTTGTACTGACGCATGATCAGTTGGGTTTCGATCTGTTTCATGGTGTCGAGTGCGACACCCACGACGATCAGGATCGCCGTCCCGCCAAGGTACATGTTCTGCGTTGGTATTCGGGTGAGCGCCGTCGCGAGCAAAGGAATCAACACGGTGACCCCGCCCAGGAAGAGCGCGCCCGCGAACGTGATCCGGGTCATCGTGCGATCGAGATATTGCGCCGTCGCCACGCCGGGCCGGATACCGGGAATGAAGGCGGCGTGCTTCTTCAGGTAGTCCGCCGTGTCGACCGGGTCGAACGTGACCGCGGTGTAGAAGTAGGTAAAACCGAAGATCAGGATGAAGTAGACGAAGTTATAGAGGATGTCGGTCGGAATGTTGGGGCCAGCCGGCACCCAGTAGGTGCGCAGCGCCCGCGAGATATCGCCCCAGGGCGACGGAGCCGTCGCCAGGAAGTTGCCGATGATCACGGGGAAAAACATGATCGAGATGGCGAAGATGATCGGGATGACGCCCGCCTGGTTAACGCGCAGCGGCAGGTGCGAACTTCGCCCCTGGTAGACCTTGCGGCCCACCACCCGTTGCGCCGACTGGATGGGGATCTTTCGCTGCGCTTGCTGCACCTCGATGATGAAGGCGGTGACCACGATCGCCAGCGCGGCGAAGAGCAGCAACGGCGCCAGGTTCTGCGAGGCACCACCGCCAGTCAACAGGTTGTAGATCGTGTTCGGGATCCGGCCCACGATGCCGGCAAAGATGACGAGCGAGATACCGTTGCCGATGCCGTACTCGGTGATCAGCTCGCCGAACCACATCAGCATCACGGTGCCGGCGGTCAGTGTGACCATGATCTCGATGATGCCGAACCAGTTGAGGTTGGTGAGCACGCCCTGGCGGCTGAAGACCAGGGTCAGCCCCCACGCCTGCAGCAGGCCCAGCGCGACCGTCAACCAGCGGGTCCAGCGGGTGATCTTCCGCCGACCGAACTCGCCCTCTTTGCTGAGCTCTTTCATTCGGCTCGACACCACCGTCATCAGCTGCATGATGATCGAGGCGTTGATGTAGGGGTTGACCCCCATGGCGATGATCGAGAACGTCGAGAGCCCGCCTCCCGAGAATAGGTCGAGCAGGCCGAGAAAGGCATTGCTATTGAACAGTTTGTCCAGGGCGGCCTTGTCGGCGCCGGGGACGGCGATGTGCGCCAGGATCCGGAACACGAGGAAGAGCCCCAGCGTGAATAAAATCTTGCGGCGCAGCTCCGGAATGCGGAGTGCGTTGCCGATCGCTTCTAGCATGGCCTAGCTCTTCTTTTTACCCTTATCGGGTTTAGGGGAATCCTCCGAACCTGACGCGCGGGTCGGCTGGCCTTCGCCGCCTTGCTCGCCCTTCTCAGCCTTCTCGCCTTTCTCGCCCTTCCCGCTCGGCTCGGCTTTCGCCTTCTTGGCGGCCTTGGCCGGTGCGGCGTCCTCTTCCGATTCCACCGCTTCCTTCTCGACCGGGGCGGGGGCGATCGGCTTCGGCTGGTTCTTGGCTCGTTTCGTCTTCGGCCGGATCGGCGCCGGCACCTCGATCACGGCGACCGTCCCCCCGGCGGCCTCGATCTTGCGCTTCGCCTCAGCCGAAAACCGGTGAGCGTGAATGGTCAGCTTGCGACGCAGGTCACCGGTGCCGAGGACTTTGATCCCGGCGCCGACGTCCTTGATGATGCCCGCCTCGAGCAGCGACTCGGGTCGGATCTCGGTGCCGTCCTCGAAGCGGTTCAGCCGGGTCAGGTTGAGTACCGCGAAGCGCTTGCGCCATTTGTTGTGGAAGCCACGTAGCTTCGGGATGCGCATGGTGAGCCGCGTCTGGCCACCCTCGAAGGTCTTCGGCAGATTCACCGAGGTGCGAGCGCCCTGCCCCTTCTGGCCACGGGTCGCCGTCTTGCCGTGGCCGGAGCCGGGACCGCGGCCAACACGCTTGCGCGCGTGGTGCGACCCGGGCGACGGCTGGAGCTCGTGCAACTTCATGACGACAGCTCCTCAACCTTGACGAGGTGGCGGACCTTGTGGACCATGCCACGGAGCTGGGGGCTGTCCTCGTGCTCGACGGTTTGGTGGAGGCGGCGCAGGCCGAGAGCCTGGACCGTCCGCTCCTGGTCGGGCTTCTGGCCGATCACGCTCCGCACGTAGGTGACCCTCAAACGTGCCATGGCTTAGGCGACCGGCTCCGCTTCAGGCTCGGGCGCATCCGGCACCGGCGCGACTTCGGGCTTCGGCCCACGGCGGCTGAGGCGGGCCATCTCGTCGGCCGGCTTGCCGCGTGCCTGGGCGATCGAGTCCGCCGTCTGCAACGCCTGCAGCGCGGCGATCGTCGCGCGCACGGTGTTGACCGGATTGTTGGTCCCGAGCGACTTGGTGATCATGTCCTTGACGCCCGACAGCTCGACCACGGCGCGCATGGCGCCGCCGGAGCGGATGCCCGTTCCGGGCGCCGCCGGCTTGAGGAGCACCTTGGCCGCGCCCTTCTTGAGTCTTATCTCGTGGGGGATGGTGGTCCCGACCATGGGGACCGTGACCAGGTTCTTCTTGGCCGACTCGACGGCTTTGCGGATCGCCTCCGGCACCTCGCCCGCCTTGCCCAAGCCGGCGCCGACGCGGCCGTTCTGGTCGCCGACGACGACCAGCGCACTGAAGGAGAAGCGACGGCCACCTTTGACGACCTTCGCCACCCGGTTCAGGTGGACGACCTTCTCGGTGAATTCCGACTGGCCTCTTCCGTACTGATAACTCATGCCTTTCCTTTCTTAGAACTTCAATCCGGCGCTGCGCGCGGCTTCCGCCAGCGCCTTGACTCGACCGTGGTAGGGGAAACCGCCGCGATCGAAGACGACCGTCTCGATCCCCGCTTTGCGGGCGCGCTCGGCGATGGACTTGCCAACCGCCGCCGCGCCTTCGGCGCTCGATGGCGACTTGAGCGACTTGCGGAGGTCGGCGTCGGTGCTGGAGGCGGCCGCCAGCGTCCGCCCCGAGGCGTCGTCGATCACCTGCGCGTAGACATGATGCAGGCTGCGGAAGATCGCGAGCCGCGGCCGGGTCGGACCACCCTCGAGGTGGCCGCGCAACCGGCTGTGCCGGCGGATCCGCGTGGCGCGACGATCAGGGACTTTGTTCATTATTTGGCCGCTCCGGCGGTCTTCCCGGTCTTGCCTGCCTTCCGGCGGATGCGCTCGCCGCGATAGAGGATGCCCTTGCCCTTGTAGGGTTCGGGCGGACGGATCTTGCGAACCTCGGCAGCCACCTGGCCGACGTCTTCCTTGCTGGCACCTTTGATGTTGATGCGCGTGGGCTCGGGGACGTCGATCGTGATGCCCTGCGGCACCGGGTAACGGACCGGGTGCGAGTAGCCGACGTTGAGCACGAGCGCCTCGCCCTGACGGCTGGCGCGGTAGCCGACGCCGACCAGCTCGAGCTGCTTCTCGTAGCCCTTGCTGACGCCCTCGATCATGTTCCACACCAGCGTCCGGGTTAGGCCGTGCAGCGAACGGTGCTCTTTCGACTCGCTCGGCCGTTCGACGACGACGGTGCCGTCCTTGACGGTGACCTTCATCTGCGGGTTGAGCACCCGCGTGAGCTCCGACTTGCCGCTCTTCACCAACACGGTGTGATCGGTGAGCGTCACTGTGACGCCGCTCGGAATCTTGACCGGAAGCTTGCCAATCCTACTCATGGGGTCACCAAACGTAACACACGACCTCGCCACCGAGGCCCGCCTTGGTTGCCTTCTGACCGGACATGACGCCGTGCGAGGTCGACAGGATCACGATGCCGAGACCGCCGAGCACGCGCGGGATCTCGGTCTTGCGAGCGTAAACCCGCAGCCCGGGCTTGCTGATGCGGCGCAGCCCGGCGAGGGACTTGCCACGCGGGGTCTTCGGCTTGAAGGTGATGTCGAGCTTCTGACCCTGCTCGACGGTGGCGACGTCGTAGGAGGCGATATAGCCCTCCTCTTTCAGGACGCGCGCGATCTCCACCCCGACGCGGGACGCCGGGATCCCCACCTTCGGGTGACCGGCGGTGTTCGCGTTGCGGATCCTGGTCAGCATGTCGGCGATGCTATCGGTGCTCATACCTGCCTCTATCCCCTCCTCACCATGACGACTTCTTCACGCCCGGGACCTGACCCTGCGAGGACAGGCTGCGGAAGCAGATGCGGCAGATGCCGAACTTCCGCATGTACGCGCGCGGGCGTCCACACAGATTGCAGCGGTTGTGCTGCGACACGGCATGCTTGTGGGGGCGAAGCCCGCGGTTGACGGTTGATTTCTTAGCCACTCAGTCCTGATACCTCACTTCCTGAACGGGAACCCGAGCTCGGTCAGCAGGGCCCGCGCCTCGTCGTCGGTGCGAGCCGTCGTCACGAATGTCACCTCGAGGCCCCGCAATTTGTCGATCTTGTCGTACTCGATCTCGGGAAAGATGAGCTGCTCGCGCAGTCCCATCGTGTAGTTGCCGTGCCCGTCGAAGCCGGTCGGCGAGATGCCGCGGAAGTCGCGGATTCGTGGCAGCCCGACCGAGATCAGCTTGTCGACGAACTGGTACATGCGGGCGCCGCGCAACGTCACCTTGATGCCGATCGGCAGGCCGGCGCGCAGCTTGAAGTTCGCGATCGCCTTGCGCGATTTCATCACCACCGGCTGCTGGCCGGTGATCTTCTTCAGATCGGCGGTGGCGGCGTCCAGCGCCTTGGGATTCGAGATCGACTCGCCGATCCCGATGTTGGCCACTACCTTCACCAGGCGCGGCGCCTGCAGCGCGTTGGTGTAGGCGAAACGCTGGATCAGTGCCGGGAGGATCTTGTCCTGGTAGCGCTGCTTCAGCCGGAGCTCCGTCCCTGCCGGGCTGGCGACGACGCTGGGACCCTTCGGGCCGGCGGCGGGCTTGACGCCTTTCGATTTGGCGGCGACGTTCATACCTTGTCCCTCACGCGCTCGTAGATCTCGCCGCAGTTCACGCAGACGATCGCCTTCTTGCCGTTCGGCAGCACCGTCTTGCGGATGCGGGTTGGCTTGTCGCACTTGTTGCACACCAGCATCACGTTCGAGTAGGAGAGCGGCGACTCGAAGTCGACGATGCCGCCCTGGATCACCTTGGTGCCACCCTTCTCCTGATTCGCTTTCCGGTGACGCTTCAGTACGTTGACGCCCTTGACCACGATCTTGCCCGACGCGGGCACGGTGCGAACGACGACGCCGCGCTTACCACGGTCCTTTCCGGACATGACCTGCACGGTGTCGTCGCGATGAATGTCGAGATGAAGCCTGCTCATGACCTTATAAAACCTCCGGCGCCAGGGAAACGATCTTCATGAAGTTCTTGTCGCGAAGCTCGCGCGCCACCGGCCCGAAGATCCGGGTACCGCGCGGGTTGTTCTGCGGGCCGAGGATGACGGCCGCGTTCTCGTCGAAACGGATTGTCGAGCCGTCGGTGCGGCGGAATTCTCGTGCCGTGCGGACGACGACGGCTTTGACGACCTCGCTCTTCTTGACCTGGCCGCCCGGGGTTGCCACCGTGACGGCCGCGGTGATGACGTCGCCGATGGAGGCGTACTTGCGGTAGTGGCCACCCATGACCCGGATCACCAGGATCTCACGCGCTCCCGTGTTGTCCGCCACCTTTAACCGCGACTCTTGCTGCACCATGACGACGGCTATTTCGCCTTCTCCACAATGGCCACGACCCGCCAGCGCTTGTCGTGGGACAGCGGCCGGGTCTCCATGATGCGGACCTGGTCGCCGACCTTGCACTGGTTCTGCTCGTCGTGCGCCTTGAACTTCGTCGATTGCCGAATGTGCTTCTTGTACTTGGAGTGCTCCTTGAGGGTCTGGATGCGGACGATCACCGTCTTATCCATCTTGTCGCTGATGACGGTGCCGGTCCGGGTCTTGCGCATGGCGCGATCGATCGTTGCCTGTTCGTCGCTCATGCCTTCTCCTCAGTGGCGGCTGCGCGACGGCGACGCGGCTTGGGCGCCGGTGCCTGCGGCGCGGCGGCCGGCTCGGGGTTGCGCTCGGTCAGGTGGATCGTGGTCAGGATCTGGGCCAGGTCCTCGCGCACGTGCCGGATCTGGCGATGGTTCTGCAGCTGGCCGGTCGCCATCTGGAAGCGCAGGTTGAACAGCTCCTGGCGCGAATCCTTGAGCTTCTTCTGCAGGTCGAGCATCGACAAGCCCTGGAGGTCTTTCATCTTCATTTCTTGCTACCACCCTTGGCCGGCTTGGCCGGTGCCGCGGCGGCGGCCTTCGGGGCAGCGCCAGGAGCGGCTTTCGGAGCGGCGCCGGGCGCGGCCTTGATCGACGGCGCAGCCCCAGGAGCGGCCTTCGGGCCCTTCGCCGCGGCGCCAGCGGCAGCCGCGGGTGCGCCCGCGACGGCGCCGGGGATCCCCTCACCCACCTCACCCGGCTTGAGCTCGGCCGGGCCCTTGATCTTCACGTCGGCAGCCGCCTTGACCCCCGACTTGATCCCGAGCGTCCGGGTCTTCATCGGCAGCTTGTAGGCCGCCAGCTGGAAGGCGCGCTTGGCCATCTCCGGGGTGACGCCGCCCATCTCGAAGAGGACGCGTCCCGGCTTGATGACGACCACCCAGCCCTCGGGCGCGCCCTTGCCGCTACCCATGCGGGTCTCGGCCGGCTTCTTGGTGACCGACTTGTCGGGGAAGACGCGAATGAAAACCTTGCCCCCGCGCCGAACGAAGCGCGTCATCACGCGGCGGGCCGCCTCGATCTGCCGGTTCGTCATCCAGGCCGCTTCAGAGGCCTGCAGGCCGAACTCGCCGAACGCCAGGTCGGCGCCCTGGGTGGCGACGCCGGTCCGGCGCCCTCGATGGAGCTTGCGGTATTTGACGCGGGCTGGGAGCAACATCTCTATTCCTTCTTCTTGGTCGCGCGGGGGGCACGCGGTGTTTTTGGTGCGGCTGGCTTGTCCGTCGTCGTCGCACGGGCGCGGGTGGCCCGCTTGGGCGCCGGTGTCTCGCCGCCATCGGCGGCGGTCGTCGCCTTCGCGGTCCGGGTGGCGCGCTTCGGCTTGGCCGGTGCCTCGACGGTCGCGACCGGCGCAGCTATTGGCGCAGCGACCGGCGCGGTCTCGACGGCGACCGGCGAAGGCGCGACGACCTGAACCAACTCCGCGAGCGGCGAGGGCACGTCGCCCACCGGGATGCCGGCGTCGACCGGCTCCTCGACGGCGGCCGCCGGCTTCGGCGGCACATCGGTCGGGAAGTTACCGGTGTAGACCCAGGCGGACACGCCGATCCGTCCGAAGGTCGTCTTGGCTTCGGTCTGGCCGAAGTCGATGTCGGCCTTCAGCGTGTGGAGAGGGACGCGACCTTCGCGGTTCCACTCGACGCGGGCCATCTCTGAACCGCCGAGACGACCGCGGACCCGGATCTTCACGCCCTGCGCGCCGGCGCGCATGGTCTTCATCAGCGACTGCTTGATGGCGCGGCGGAAGGCGATGCGCTTCTCGAGCTGGGCGGCGACGTTCTCCGCCACCAGCTGGGCGCTGAGCTCCGGCTTCTTGATCTCCTGGATCGTCACCCGGACCCGCTTGCCAGTGGTCTTCTCCAGCTCGTCACGCAGCTGGTCGACGCTGGTCCCGCCCTTGCCGATGACGATGCCGGGCTTGGCGGTGTGCAGCGTGATCGTCAGCGCCGACGACGAGCGCTCGGTCTCGATCCGGGCCACGCCCGCGTTCTTGAGGCGGGCCATCAGCATCCGGCGAAGACGGACGTCCTCCAGCAACAGCGGCTTGTACTCCTTGTCGGGAGCAAACCACTTCGCCTCCCAGTTACGGTAGACGCCCAGCCGGAAGCCGTTCGGGTGAACTTTATGTCCCACTACTTGCCCTTCTTCTCCTTGGTGTCCTTCTTGGCCTCGTCCTTCTTTTTGGTCTCCGTCTTTTTGGCCTGTGTCTTCTTACCCGCTTCGGGCGCGGTTGACGCCTGCGCCTTTGGCTCGGCCTTGCCGCGCTTGGGCTTGGCCGGGGCCTGGCGCTCGTCCGACTCGGTGGTCGCCGGTTCGCTGGCGGCGGCCCGCGCGGCAGCGGCTGCATTGGAGGTCGGTGTGGGGCGGGCGGCCGGTTGCGGTGCCCGCGGCAGGGCGGCGGTGCGCCGCCGAACCGCGCCCGGCCGGTCTTCGACGATGGCCGTGATATGGCTGGTGCGTTTGAAGATGCTGAAGAGGCGGCCCATGGCGCGCGGCTGGCCGCGCTTCAGCATTGGGCCCGGCTCGACTCGGATCTCCTTGATCACCAGGTCGTCTCGGACCAGGTTGAAGTTGTTCTCCGCGTTCGCCTGCGCCGATCGGATCACCTTGGCGACGTCACGCGCCGCCGACTTCGGCATGAACGAGCAGGCGACCAGCGCTTCGGACACGGGCAGGTTGCGCAGCGTCTGCGCGACGAGCCGCACCTTGCGAGGTGACGTCCTTACCCATTTGGCCTTGGCTTGTACTTCCATGATTACTTGAGCGTGGTGGATTTCTCGGTGTGATGCCCGTGGGCACGGAAGCGCCGCGTCGGCGCGAACTCGCCCAGCAGGTGCCCCACCATGTTCTCCGTGATGAAGATCGGCACGTGCTTCTTCCCGTCGTGGATCGCGAGCGTGTGTCCCACCATCTCGGGGAAGACGCTCGAGTCCCGCGACCAGGTCTTGATCACTTTCTTTTCTTTCTGCTGGTTCATCGCCACGACTTTCTTCATCAGAGACGGATGAACGAACGGTCCTTTCTTGGTTGAACGTGACATGTGTTAGCCCTTACTCTTCCGCTTGGGTGGTCTGCGTCGGACGATCATGTTCGCGGTCTTCTTGTTGCGCCGTGTCCGATAACCGAGCGTTGGCTTGCCCCACGGCGTTTGCGGGTGGCCGCCGGCGCCGGAGCGGCCCTCGCCTCCCCCGTGCGGGTGGTCGAACGGGTTCATCGCCATGCCGCGGACCGACGGGCGCTTGCCCCGCCAGCGGTTCTTGCCGGCTTTGCCGACGTTCTCGTTCTCGTGCTCGACGTTGCCGATCTGGCCGATGGTGGCGTAGCAGAGCACGGCGATGCGCCGGACTTCACCGGACGGCATCCGGATCTGGGCGTAATCGCCCTCGCGTGCCAGCAGCTGCGCCGACATGCCGGCCGAGCGGACCACCTGGCCACCGCGTCCCGGCTTGAGCTCGATGTTGTGCACCGTGCTGCCCAGCGGGATGGCGGACAGCGGGAGCGCATTGCCCGGCTGGATGTCCGCCTCCGGCCCGCTCACCACCTTGTCACCCACGGTCAGGCCGACGGGCGCCAGGATGTAGCGCTTCTCGCCATCGGCGTAGTGCAGCAGCGCGATCCGGGCGCTGCGGTTCGGGTCGTACTCGACCGCGGCGACGGTCGCCGGGATGCCGAGTTTGTTGCGCTTGAAATCGATGATCCGGTACAACTTGCGGTGCCCGCCGCCCTGGTGACGAACCGTGATCTTGCCCTGGGCGTTGCGCCCGGCATCGGTCTTGAGTGAGACCAGCAGGCGCTTCTCCGCCTTCTTGCCCTTGGTCAGGTCGTCGAAGGCGCTGACCGACATGAAGCGGCGGCCGGGCGAGGTGGGCTTGTATTTCTTTAGTGGCATGGATCAGACACCCTGGAACATGCTTTCGATCTTCTGACCCTCGGCGAGCGTGACCACGGCCTTCTTCCA
>DATNMN010000211.1:0-2879 GCA_035602295.1 Candidatus Dormiibacterota bacterium
CAGCTGGTGCTGCTCAGCATCATCATCGTCGGCCAGAATGTTCTTGCCGCCGCCAGCGACAAGCGGGCCGAGGCTACCTTTGAGGATGCCGACGCCGTGCTGCACACGGCCCTGCAGATCCAGGACCATCTCGTCGCGCAAGATGCCGAGATCGAAAAGATCCTCGCCACGATAGCGCCCCTGAAGGCTTAGTAAATAAAGCCCAGGATGCCACGCATGGAGGTCACGGTCCGGTAGTCGACGCGGTTCCAGCCGCCGCCGGCCACGCCCCACCAGTTCATCTCCGACACCACGAAGGAGCCGTCCGGGTTGACCGACTCGACAAAGGCGACGTGGCCCTGCGGGGAGCTGCCGCTGATGCCCAGCACCATGATGGCGCCGGCCCGCGGCGTCGCTCCCTCGGCGAAGCCGAAGGATCTCGCGTTCCACCACCATTGGTAGGCATTCCCTCGCCATGGAATGGGGCGCTTGTGGGCGACCCACCAGGTGCAATAGCCGTAGGAAAACCCGTTGGCCGCTCCCGAGACCGGGGCGGCCGTTACGGACAGGGCGCTGCTCGACATCCGGGTCGATGCGACGCGTAGGGGAGCGGGCGCTGCCATGGGGAGCATCGCCGGCGGCTCCGGCGGCGGCGTCTCCAGAACGTAGATCATGACGGCGGCCCGTGGCTGCCGAGGCAGTGGATCATCGGGCTCGACCATGGAGCTGGTCACGGGCAAGGTCGCCACGGACGCCGACACCAGAGCCGGTTGATGCGGTGCCGCCGAGAGTGCTCCTCCGACGCCAAGCGCGAAAATCGCCCCGCGTCCGACAGACCGACGCACGCGTATGCCAACGGTGCGGTTCACGGTCCAACCTCCTTCCCCTCAGTTGGATCAGATGCGCCGTCTACCTTGGCTGGAGAGGACGCCGAGTAAAGAGAGGGAGTCGGACCGTAACGTAACTAGCCGTGCTGAAGCCTACTACAAAGGGTCCACACCTTGTCAAGGGCGGGGAAAGCACCCGGCTTTAGAATCAACGGCATGCTAAGCCGGATCGACCATGTCGGGATCGCCGTCCGCGATCTCGACCAGGCGATCCAGGTATACGAACGGCTGCTCGGACTGCGCGTGAGCACAAGGGAGCGGCTCGAGCGCGAAGGTATCGAGGTGGCCCTGATCCCAATTGGCGAAAGCCGGATCGAGCTCATCACGCCGCTCAACCGAGAGTCGAAGGTCGGGAAGTTCCTACAGGATCGGGGCGAAGCCGTGCATCACGTGGCCTATGCCACCGACGATGTCGCGGCGTCACTCGAACGAGCCGGGGCCGCGGGCGCCCAGCTCCTGGATGCGGTGGCTCGGCCGGGGACGCACGGGACCCGCATCGGCTTCGTCCATCCCAAGAGCGTCTGCGGCGTGCTCACCGAGTTCGTGGAGCCCGATGGCCAGCCCGGCGCCTAAGCCAAAAGCCCGTCCCCCGGGGCCAACGACTGATAGCGGTCTGCCGCTGAAGGCCGTCTACCGGGCCGCTGACGGTGGACCGGAAGCGTCGCCGCCGGGTGAGTATCCCTTCACGCGCGGCATCTACCCCGAGATGTACCGCCGCCGTCCCTGGACGATCCGCCAGTATTCCGGTTTCGGCAGCGCCGCCGAGACCAATCGCCGCTTCCGCTACCTGCTCGAGCAGGGCCAGACCGGCCTGTCGGTGGCGTTCGACCTCCCGACGCAGATGGGCCACGACGCCGACGCAACGATGGCTCGGGGGGAGGTCGGCAAGGTCGGGGTCTCAATCTCCTCCCTCAAGGATATGGAGACCCTCCTGCAGGACATCCCGCTGGGCGAGGTCAGCACGTCGATGACGATCAATGCCCCGGCGGCACTCTTGTTGCTCCTCTACGAGCTGGTCGCCGAACAGCAGGGCGTGTCGACAGAGCGGCTGCAGGGCACGGTGCAGAACGACATCCTCAAGGAGTACGCGGCTCGCGGGACCTATATCTTCCCGCCGCGCGCATCGATGCGGCTCACCACCGACCTGTTCGCCTACTGCCACGAGCGGCTGCCCAACTGGAACACGATCTCGATCTCGGGCTACCACCTGCGGGAGGCCGGCGCCACCGCCGTGCAGGAGCTCGGCTTCACCATGGCCCATGCGATCGCCTACGTCGACGCGGCCAGGACCGCCGGCCTGCAGGTCGCCGATTTCGCGCCGCGGCTGTCGTTCTTCTTCGCCGTCTTTTCCGACTTCTTCGAAGAGGTGGCCAAGTTCCGGGCGGCGCGCAACCTCTGGGCTCGCTTGATGAAGGAGCGGTATGGCGTGACCGATGCAAGGGCGCAGGCGCTTCGATTCCACAGCCAGACCGGTGGGAGCACCCTGACGGCGCAGCAGCCGCACAACAACATCGTCCGGGTGGCCCTGCAGGCGATGAGTGCGGTCCTCGGGGGAACCCAGAGCCTACACGCCAATTCCTTCGACGAGGCGCTGGGCCTGCCTTCGGAAATGGCGGCCACCCTGTCGGTGCGGACGCAGCAGATCATCGCCCACGAGACCAACGTCGCCGGCGTCGCGGATCCGATGGGCGGCAGCTACCTGGTCGAGGCGCTCACCCGCGAGCTCGAGGCGGGCGCCACCTCACTGATCGAGGAGGTCGACCGTCGGGGCGGGGCGATCGCCGCGATCGAGACCGGTTTCACCCAGGAGGCCATCCAGGAGAGCGCCTACCGCTTCCAGCGAGCCGTCGAGGAGGGCCGTCGCATCGTGGTCGGCGTCAATCGCTTCCAGGGCGAGGAGGAGGCGGTCGAGATCGTGAAGATCGGCCCCCGGCACGAGCGCGACCAGGTCGAAGGACTTCAGCGATTGCGGGCGGAGCGTGACCCGGCCCGGGTCGAGTCGCGGCTGGCCGA
>DATNMN010000212.1:0-5598 GCA_035602295.1 Candidatus Dormiibacterota bacterium
CGATTGAACTGGGAGAGACGCGCATGGAATGGATGCTGGTCGATGACCTGAGACCAGAACAGGATCCCAAGACCGAGGAAGAGCCCGTGCTCGACGTGATGAACCACGTGGCTGCGCAGCGTCAGATCGTACGCCGCGGGCCAGTGCCAGAACCAGAGGTTGGCCGTCGAAACGATGAAGGCGCCGGTCGGTGCGCTGAGCCAGTGGAAGCCGAGGCGCGGCGCGGCCAGGACCGGGTGCTTCACAACAAGCCGGGCCAATGGTCGGCGCAGCGCGAGCGGCAGACCGCGCCAGATCTGGAACCACGGAGCAGCGACCACCAGCAGGGGGCCGGCGACCATGATAAGCAGCAGGTGCTGGGTCATGTGCGCCCAGAAGAGTTGACGAGCTAGCGTTTCCACTGGCGTGTCGAGGGCGAGCAGAATTGTCCCGAGGCCGGACCAGAATGCGACGGCGCGCCAGCGTGAAGGCCCCCACCCTGACCCTCCCCCGCGAGCGGGGGAGGGGACTCGGCTGCCCCATAGATAGAGGATGGCGGTGACCTCGACGCCAAGCAGGACCCACGGTTCGATGGGCCAGGTCAGCGGATTCATCCAGCTCGCGGGCGCAGGCATCGCCCGGTTACGCGACGAGGTACAGGAGGATGTAGTTGACGATGCCGACGGCGGCGAGGAACAGCAGGATCCAGGCGAAGGAGCCTGCTGGCTTCCGGCGCGCAATCGTGTCACCGGCCGGACCTGCCTGCATCACGATACTGCCCAGCCAGGCGGTCGCCAGGGTGAACTGGATGACCCACGATCCCGTCATGCCGCTGAAGACGGCCGGGAAACCGCCCTGCGTCAGACCAAACCCGAGGTGCCACATTTCATACCCCTGAAAGAGGGACGTCGCAATCCCAAAGACGAGGGCGATCGGTGTGAGCAAGCGAAAGAGGAGGTCGCGCGACGCCTGGCGCGAGCCCAGGAAATACGTGATTGCGGTCAGCACGGCAAGGCCAACCACCACCGCCCCATAACCTTTGCTGGGTGGACCCACGCCCTGCGCTTGCCAGCCTTGATTGTTGTTGATCGCCCGCAAGTAGAAGAAGGCAAACCACCAGGCGGCAAAGAAGAAGATCTCGGCCCCGAGGAACAGCCAGGTGCCGATGGCAACCAGGCGCGTATCGAGCAGCGCCTCGGCATCGGCGGCGGCCTCGTAGCGGGTTCTAACCGCCACCGGTGACTCCCACGATGCCGCCGAGATCCGCCACCGGCCGGGCGTTCGGAATGCCGTAGTCGTAGGGGCCGGCGACGATCACGGGCACACGGTCGAAGTTGCGCGCGGGAACCGGGGTCGGCACCTGCCACTCGAGAGACCGGGCATGCCACGGATTGGCCAGCGCCGGCCGGCTGACAAAGAACCAGGAGTAAATCAGGTTGGCGGCGAAGAGCACCATCGACCCGAAGAGCACGTAGGCGGAAACCGTCACCCAGCGGTTCAGTCCCACGAGAGCCGGATCATAGGTTGAGACCCGGCGCGGCATGTTCAGCAAGCCAATGATGAACAGCGGGAAGAACGTGGAGTTGAAGGCGATGAACATTGTCCAGAAGTGGATGCGCCCGATGGTCGGGCTCAGCATCTTGCCGGTCATCTTCGGCAGCCAGTAGTAAGCGGCGGCCATCAACGCGAAGATCTCGCCACCCATGATCGTGTAATGGAAGTGGGCCATCGAGAAGTAGCTTCCGTGCAGCGTCACATCGGTCGGCACGTCAGAGAGGTAGACACCCGAGATACCGCCGATCAGGAAGTTGAAAAGAAAACCGAGACAGAACAACATCGGCACGGTGAACCAGACGCGCGCCCGCCAGAGCGTGCCCAGGGTCACGAGGAAGATGATCCCGGTGGGGATCGAGATCAGCTCGGTGGAAAGCATGTAGAAGGGCCGGAGCACCGGCGCGATGCCGCTGACGAAGAGGTGGTGCTGCCAGACGAACCAGCTGAGCAGGGCGACGCCGAACAGTCCGACGACGGCGGTGCGATAACCCCACAGCGGTTTGCGGGCGAAGTGCGGAACGATCTCCATGATGATGCCGAACGCCGGCAGGATGAAGATGTAGACCTCGGGGTGGCCAAAGAACCAGAAGAGGTTCTCCCACAGGTAATTGCTCCCCCCATTAGAGGCGATGAAGAAGGACGTGTTCAGCGAGCGGTCCATGGCCAGCATGATCAATGCGGCCGCCAGCACGGGAGCCGCCAGCAGGCCGAGGATCGAGGTGGTGAAGATCCCCCAAACGAAGATCGGCAGCCGGGTCCAGGTCATCCCGGGCGCACGCAGGCCGATGATGGTGGCCAGCATGTTCACGCCGGAGGTGACCAGGGCAACCGCGATCAGCGCGAAGCCGACGATGTAGCTGTCCATCCCCTGGCCGGCCTGCTCGGACAATGGCGGGTAGCCGGTCCAACCAGTCGGGAAGCCACCCCAGAAGGTGGCGGCGGCGAGGATCACCGCGGCCGGCGGCACCACCCAGAAAGAAAGCGCCTCCAGGCGCGGGAACGCCATACGCCGCGCCCCGATCATGAGCGGCACCAGGTAGTTGCCGAAGGGACCCACGATCACGGCGCTCGTGATGAAGATCATCATCACGCTGTGCAGTCCGATCAGCGGAATGTAGTTGCCTGACGGCGTGATGCTGGCGTCCGGCACCAGCAGGCTGGTGCGGATCAGCATGGCGCCGATGCCACCAAAGAGCAGCATCAGAAGGATGGTCACCAGGTACTGGAGCCCGATGACTTTGTGATCGAGGCTCAGCCGAAGGTAGCGACCGATGCCGCGATTCTCAGCCGGATCGGTGACGGGGGTGACCCGCCAGCCGAAGAGCCGCTCTAACGGATAGTTGAGGAAGCCGACCCCGGCGAGAAATGCAACCGTGGCGAACAGGTAGCCGAGGATGACCCCGGTGTTCTGATCGTCGATGTTCCCGAACAGCGTACCCAGCCATACGCCAAAGAAGTAGGCCGGAATCGCAAGGAGGATCCCGGTGATGGGATTGTTCGGGAGCGACAACCTCCGTTCGGACACAACCATGCTCAACTCCCTTTCACCAGTGGCAACGGGAAATAGTACGGGGCGTAACTCGGCACCGCCTTCGCGATCGTCTGGAAATCCGTCTGTTGCTGGGCGATCCAGGTGTCGAAGTCACTCTGGCTGACGACCTGGCCCTGGGAATCCACCATGTGGCCGTGCCACAAGCCGCAGAGCTCTGAGCAGCGCACCTGGAAAGCGCCGGTTTTCTGCGGGGTCACGTGGAAGATGTTGTCGACGCCGGGGTTGGCGTCGGCCTTCACACCCAGCTGGTACGCCCAGAACGAGTGGATGATGTCGAGTGAGGTCACGTGCAGCTCGACCGGATGGTTGACCGGAAGATAGAGGTGAGTGGTCTCCACCCCGCCGTAATCCGGGTAGCGGTAGGTGAAGTACCACTGCTGCGCAATCACCTGGACGTGGATTTCCTTGTTCTCCTCCCCGGTGGTGCCGCTGCCGGTCTGGCCGCCGCCGATCGACCGGCCAGGCGCACCGACCAACTGTGCGACGTTCTCGCTGGACAGCGTCGCGATCCCGACGACCGCCAGGAAGAGGACGAGGATAGCGCTGATCGTCACCCAAGCGATCTGGACCGGCGTGTTGCCGAGCATCGGTGGCCCATCGACCAGCTCCGGCGTCGTCCGCCGGAAATAGATCGCCGAGTAAATGATCAACATGACCACGCCGATGAAGACCGGTGTGGCCAACGCGGTCAAGAGCTTGAGCGTGCTGGCCTGGTCCTGTCCCTGGATCGACTGGTCGTATGGCGGATAGTTGATCTGCAGGACGGCGACGATACCGATCGCGGACAGGATCACCCAGATGATCAGCAGCCGCACCATGTGCGGCCGGTCGGCTTCCTCGATGTGGAAAGCTGCCATCGCTAGGTAACGATCAGCGTGCCGCCCATGTACCCGATCGTCGACATGGGCCCGCCGTTACCGAAGATCGTTTTGGCCGCACACGGAACGAAACACTGCCAGCGGTACCTGCCGGGACCTTTGGTCTTGAACGAGAATGTGATGACGTTGGTACTGCCGGCGGGCGCGTTCGCATTGACGCCCAGCAGCGGGACGAAAACGCCCAGGTCGGGAATGGCGAAGGTGTGGGCGGCCTGCGTCGGATCGATGGAGGTCATGTCGCTTTCCTGCGGATTGCCCTTGTCGTCGAAAAAGGTGACGTGCATGTTGCCGCCCTCGGTGCCAAAAACCTTGCCCCAGAACGGGTTGCGCAGGCCCGTCGCTCCATCTTCTTGGTCGATCTGGACCTGGATGGTGGAGTTGGCCGGCACCGTCCAGGTTGTGGTCGGCAGGTAGCCGACCCAGTCGGGATGCGGATCGTTCGGCCGCGGCCACTCGAGCGCCTGTCCCACCGCGGCGACGGTCTCGAGGTGGAGCGTTGTCGGCGGCCCTGCGAGCGGGCCCGGTCTTGGCAACATGAAAAGCCCGACGAAGGCCACCATGGCGACGACAACGATCACCACCCCCGCGGCGACAAACGAGACCCTCCGGAGCATGCGTCTACCTCACGTCAGGCGATGTCTACGTCCCGGGCCTAAGTCTGAGGCTCGGTACGTGACTTGGAAAGGCGTGGCGGATTACAAAACTGTCAGAAAGGCCCCGCAGCCTACCGCGAACCGTTGTTTCCGTTCGAGCGACCATGGGACAATCCGCGCATGGCCGTCGTCGAGGAAGAGCCCGAACCGGGAGCGGGCCCAGCCGTTGTCATCATCACGGTCATCGTGCTGATCCTCCTGATCGCCGTGCTCTTCTACGGGCTCGCTGTTCAGCACTGGTTCGGGTTCGATCAGCCGGCGACGGTGGGTGCGGCGCCATCCGTGACACCCGCGCCTACGCCGAGCGCGTCGGCATCGGCGTCGGCATCGGCGTCGGCGAGCCCCTAGTCCCTT
Source organism: Candidatus Dormiibacterota bacterium (assembly GCA_035602295.1). Lineage (GTDB taxonomy): Bacteria > Chloroflexota > Dormibacteria > CF-121 > CF-121 > CF-13. The sequence goes on from DATNMN010000212.1 coordinate 4,971, forward strand.
CCCCGACACTTACCGCGAAGGGGAGCGAGATCGTCAGCTCGGTTCCTTTGCCTACGTCGCTTCGGACGCTGAGCGTCCCACCGTGCGCCTCTGCGATCGTTTTGACGATCGCCAGCCCCAGGCCAAGCCCCTCGTTGTCGCGCTGGCGGCTGATATCCGAGCGGGCAAAACGCTCGAAGATGCGGTCCAGGTCTGCCGCCGAGATGCCTGTACCCGAGTCGGCTACCGTGATCTCGACCCGATGATTGCGGCGGACCGCGAGCTCGATCCAGTCATCGGGGGTCGTGTGCTTGACGGCGTTCTCCACCAGGGCGTCGATGGCCAGGGCCAGCCGGTCCGCATCGGCGTCGACCACCGCCTCGTCGGTCGTCCCGAGCCGCCACTGCCTGGGCGTCGGCGACCAGCGCTGCAGCGCGCGGACCAGCACCGGCTCCACCTCGATCGGTTGCTTGTGAAGGAAATCGGGGTCGTCCGCCGCCGCCAGCATGAGGAGCCGATCAGAGAGCCGGCGCAGGCGCATCAGCTCCTCGAGCACGACCCTGCCATCCGAGGCCATTCGGGACGGATCGGTTGACCGCTGCAGCAGCTCGGCATGACCGATGGCCACCGTGATCGGGGTGCGCAATTC
>DATNMN010000213.1:0-2832 GCA_035602295.1 Candidatus Dormiibacterota bacterium
GCGGTCCAGGTGCAGGTCATGACGCGCGTAAAAATGCGGCCCCACCAGCTCGGTCAGGTGCTCCATGATCTTCGAGAGCGGCTGACCGTACTTGACGATCATGTCGGCAAAGGAGATACCGGAGAGGACCCCATCGCGTTCGGGAATGTGGCCGCGGAAGGCGAAGCCGCCGCTTTCCTCGCCGCCGAGCATCGCCTTGGTCTCCTCCATCTTGGGACCGATGTATTTGAAGCCGACCTTGAGCTCGTGAACCTTGACCCCGAACCGCTCCCCCAGCTTGTCGACCATCGAGGTCGAGGTCAGCGAGCGAACGACATCGCCCTTTTGCCCTCGCTTCTCGACCAGGTACATCATGAGGAGCGCCATCACCTGCAGCTGGTTGATGAAGGTGCCCCGTTCGTCGATGATGCCCACCCGGTCGGCATCGCCGTCGTTGGCGATGCAGAGGTCGAACCCGCCTTTACGCATCCGTTCCATCGCCTCCGGCATCCATTGGGCGATCGGCTCTGGGTGCATGCCGCCAAAGCCCGGGTTTCGCTCGCCGTGGATCTCCTCAACGGTCGTCTTGCCGCCGGACAGCAGCGCCCGCACATATCCCTGGCTGGCGCCATACATGGGTTCATGGAGGATCTTGAGCCCGGCCGCCTTGATGGGGCCCAGGTCCACCAGACGGTTGATCTGCGCGGCATAAGCCGGCTGGGGGTCGAAGACCTCGATCTTCCCCTCGCGCTGCGCATCGTCGAAGCGAACTTGCTTCACACGCCCACCGCGCTGCACCCGCTGGATCTCTTGCTCCAGCCGGGCGGTGACTTCGGGCGACGCCGATCCCGCGTACTCCGGCTTGTATTTCAGCCCGCTGAAGTAGTACGGGTTATGGCTGGCCGTGATCACAAGACCGCCGCTCGCCTTCTTCTCGAGGATGGCATAGGTCGCCACCTGGGTCGGTGCCGGGGCGTTGATGATGAACACCTTCACCCCGTTGGCGGCCAGCACTTGGGCGACCTCCCGGGCGAAGAGGTCCGACGCGAAGCGCGTGTCGTAGCCAACGATCGCGGACGGGTTCGGCCGGCTGGTCAGGTACTGGGCAATGCCCTGGGTCGCGATTCGAACCGACTCATAGGTGAAGTCATCGGCGATGATGCCGCGCCAGCCATCGGTGCCGAAGGTGATTTCGACGTTCGCCACGGTTGCCCCTATCGTACTGGGCTACGGAGCACGTCGGCCGGTCGTACGCCGAGCGCGGTAAGGTCCGACTCGAGCATTTCGCGGATCATCTGCTCGAAGCCGATCTTTGGCCGCCAGCCGAGCCGGGCGCGAGCTTTGCTCGGGTCGCCACACAGGTCCGGAACTTCGGCGGGTCGGAAGTAGGCGCGATCGACCTCCACGTATTTCTCCCAATCGAGCCCCGCCAGCCCAAAGGCCAACTCCGCCAGCTGGCGGACGCTCCACTGGATGCCGGTGGCGATGACATAGTCGTCGGGCTTGTCCTGCTGCAGCATCATCCACATCGCCTCGACGTAGTCCCGGGCGTGGCCCCAGTCGCGTTTGGATTCGAGGTTACCGAGGCGGAGTTTGGTCGAACGCTTGGCGACGATGGCCGCCACTCCGCGCGTCACCTTGCGCGTGACGAAGTTCTCGCCGCGCCGGGGCGATTCGTGATTGAAGAGGATGCCGTTGCAGGCGAACATGCCGTAGGCCTCGCGGTAGTTGACGGTCATCCAGTGCGCATATAGCTTGGCGACGCCGTACGGGCTGCGTGGATAAAACGGCGTCTGCTCGTTCTGCGGCGGCGGTGTCAGACCGAACATTTCCGAAGTCGATGCCTGGTAGAAGCGTGTGGGACGTCCGGTGGCACGAATCGCTTCGAGCAACCGGGTCGTGCCCAGCCCATCGGTGTTGCCTGTGTACTCGGGCTGGTCGAATGAAATGTGGACCTGGCTCTGGGCGGCGAGGTTGTAGATCTCGTCGGGCTGCACCGTCATGACGAGCCGGTTGAGGCCGCCCGAATCGGTCATGTCGCCATAGTTGAGGGTGAACCGGGCCCCCTCCAGGTGCGACGGGTGCGCATGCTCGAGGTGATCGATCCGGCTGCGGTTCATGCTCGACGACCGGCGCACCACGCCGTGCACCTCATATCCCTTGTCCAGCAACAGCTCGGCGAGGTATGACCCGTCCTGGCCGGTGATCCCGGTGATCAGCGCGCGTTTTGCCACGGCCACAGTGTACTGACGGTCAAAGGTATTCCGTCTTGCCCATCTGCTTGAGGCGTTCCACGATTAACTTCACGTCCTGGGACCGCGCCTTGGGGCAGATCAGGATGGCGTCCTCGGTCTCGATCACGACCATGTCCTCCAGGCCGACCGCGGCCACCAGCTTCTTGGGGGAGTGGATCATACAGTTCTTCGTGTCGATCAGGACGGAATCGCCCTCGACGAAGTTACCCGCCTGGTCCTGCTGCAGGATGTCGTGGAGGTCGGCCCATGATCCGAGGTCGTGCCACTCGAACGTCGCCCCCACCACCAGGAGGTTGTGGGTCCTTTCCAGCACGGCGTAATCGATCGCCTCCATTGGCAACGTCATGTAGGCGGCATCGGCCTCGTCCGGCCGGCCCGCCGCTCGCAACCGCTTCACCCGCTCGAGCCCCGCAGAGAGCTCGGGGGCGTGCGCGGCCATCTCGCTGAAGAGGACCTCCACCGGCCAGCTGAAGAGCCCGAGGTTCCAGAGGTACCCACCACCCTTGACGTATCGCTCGGCGGTCTTGAGATCCGGTTTCTCGACGAAGGCCTTGACCCGGAAGACCGGCGCCCCGTGATCGCCGTCGACCCGCGGACC
>DATNMN010000214.1:0-2385 GCA_035602295.1 Candidatus Dormiibacterota bacterium
CGCGAGGTCGCGCGCGTCCTCACCCCGTCGCCATTGGGATGAAGCGCGTCGTCGTGACAGGCGTGGGGGCGGTGACGCCGGTTGGTCTCGATGCGCCCAGTACCTGGGCCTCCATGCTCGAAGGGCAGTCGGGGATCGGCAAGGTGACGCTCTTCGACGCCAGCGAATACCCGGTGCAGATCGCCGGTGAGGTGAAGGGCTTCGATGCCACCGGCCGGATCGAACCAAAGGAGCTCCGCCGAATGGACCGCTATGCCCAGCTGGCGATGGTCGCAGCCCAGGAGGCGTTCGCCGATGCCGGGCTCGTAAAGAACGGTCTACTCGACGACGTCGGCGTGATCTTCGGGAGCGCGGCAGGTGGCCTTGGGGTCTTCCTCGAGCAGCAACGTATCCTCCTGGAGCGCGGGCTGAAAAGGGTCAGCCCCACCTTTATTCAGAACATGCTGGTCGACACCGCCTCCGGGCATATCGCGATTGCGCTTGGGTTGCGTGGCCCGAACATGGCGGTGGTCTCTGCCTGCGCGACCGGGAGTGGCGCCGTGGGAGAGGCCTTTGAGACGATCCGTCGGGGCGATGCGTCAGCGATCGTGACCGGTGGATCCGAAGCCGTGCTGATCCCGGTTGTTTACGCCGGGTTCTGCGCCATGCGGGCGCTCGCCCAACACGAGGACCCAACCCAGGCGTCTCGCCCCTTCGATCGCGATCGCAACGGCTTTGTGATCTCGGAAGGGGCCGGGGCGCTTCTGCTCGAGGAGCTGGAACACGCCCAGCAGCGCGGCGCGCGGATCTACGCTGAGGTGGTCGGCTATGGCTCGAGCAACGACGCCTTCGACATGGCTGCACCGGCCGAGGGCGACGGCGCCGTGCTGACGATGCAGCGGGCCTTGCGCAAGGCCGAGATCGCACCCGAGCGGATCGACTACATCAATGCGCACGGTACCGGCACACCACTGAACGACAAGTTCGAAACCGACGCCATTCATCGCGTATTCGGCGAGCACGCCAATCGGCTGGCGGTCAGCAGTACGAAGTCGATGACCGGCCACATGATGGGCGCCTCCGGCGCTGTGGAAGCCGTTGTCATTGCGCTAACGATCCGCGACCAGGTGATCGCGCCCACCATCAACCTGCAGACGCCGGACCCCGAGTGTGACCTCGACTACGTGCCCGGCCAGGCAAGGCGCGCCAACGTCGGCGTGGCGCTTTCGAACTCCTTCGGGCTCGGTGGCCACAACGCCAGCGTGATCATGTCGCGCTACGAGCCCAAGGGTTGACCTGATCCGCTTTTCGGCGACTTTTTTGAATACAAAGCGAATTGGAGAGGTTGTGCTATCATCAGGCCGATTTTGGGGGCGCCCGGGCCTTCCAGTAGCCAGCAAAAGGAGAGTGTTATGGCCGTTAGCGGATATTGCCTAAAGTGCAAGAAAAAGGTCGACATCAAAGACCCGCAGCACATCACGATGAAGAACGGGAAGCCGGCCACCACCGGAACCTGCCCAACCTGCGGCACGAAGATCTACAAGATCGGCAAAGCTTAACGCTGCGTAGTCGGAATTGAACAGCCGGTCCAGCGCCGGCTCTTTTCTTTTCTAGGGCTGGGCGGCTGTGCGGCTCGCCGGCTCCTTGCTGGCCAGCTCCGATTCGATCAGGTCGAGCAGAACTTCGGTGGCGCTCAGCGCCACATCGACGCCGAGGGTCTTGAAGATCCGGACGTTGGCCGGGTTGTTGACCCGGGCGACCGTCTTCGGCACGTTGAACTTGCGCTTGGCCAGCTGGCAGGCGACCAGGTTGTCCTCATCGTCGCCGGTTACCGCCACCACGACGTCGGCGCGCTCCATGCCGGTGGTCGATAAGAAGGCCATCTCGTCGCCGTCGCCCACCATCACGATCTCACCCAGGGCAGAATTAAGGACCTCCGCCCGGCGAGGATCTTTCTCGATCAAGGTGACCTCGTAGCCCCGATCGAGCAGGTGCTTGCTCAGGTAGTAACCGACTTTGCCGCCGCCAATCACGATTACATACATGGGCTGGTCATCCTTTCAGCATGGCATGGATCTGCCGGGCCCCCGAGAGTGTCGGGCACACCGTATTGAGGCCGAGCTCGCGATAGACGGCTTCCCGCATCGGATCATAGATCCGGGTGATAACCCGCGGGACCTTGAAGATCTGGAGCGCTATCTGGGCTGCCATGATGTTGCGGTTGTCGCCATTGGTCAGTGAGGCGAAGCCGTCAGCGGACTCGATCCCCGCCTGGCGCAGGACGTCTTCGTCGATCCCGTTACCGAGCACCATCTCACCCGGGAAGTCAGTGCCGAGCCGGTCAAAGGCTCGCCGGTTGCTATCGATCACGGTGACTTGATGCCCTGCCTTGGAGAGGGCTAGCGC
>DATNMN010000215.1:0-5261 GCA_035602295.1 Candidatus Dormiibacterota bacterium
AACGCTGACAAGTGGGCGCATGACGTCGTGCTGGACCTCATCATCGAATCGGAGGCGCGTCGTGCCCACGATTTCCAGCTGGCAGAAAGCGGCGCCACGGGCGACGCGCTCAAGGAATTCACCGACGTCATCAAGGACGACGTTGGCGCCGGGAAGATCATCCAAAAGACATACAGTTTCGACAAGGTCAGCCTGAACCTCTTCCTCCCGAAGTTCAGCAGCCAGGCATCGCGGCTAGTCGGGGTCACTCTAAAGGGGACGAGCACCTTTATCACAAGAGACGCGTCCGGCAACGTCCTTTCCCAGCAAACGACGCCGTACTCGAAGAGTTGGGGTCTTGATACCTCTTCAAGCGGTAGCCACCAGGTCATCATCAACGACTACACCGACCTGGCTCCGGCCCCCTAATCCGTCGCTTATTGCCGGACGATCGCCGGGGCGCGACCGCGCAGGACGAACTTCTGGATCTTCCCGGTTGCGGTCTTCGGGAGCTCTTCGACGAAGGTGAACCACTGCGGGACTTTGAAGTGGGCGAGTCGGGCTCGCGCGAACTCTCGGAGCTCCGTCTCGGTCGCCATCTGACCGCTCTTTAAGACCACGAAGGCGCAGGGCGCCTCGCCCCAGCGCTCGTGCGGTAGACCGACGACCGCGACCTCCTGAACCGCCGGGTGACGCAGTAAGCAGCCTTCGACCTCGACCGAGGAAATATTCTCGCCGCCGCTGATGATGACGTCCTTGAGCCGGTCGCGGATCTCGGCATAGCCGTCGGGGTGCACGACCGCCGCGTCGCCGGTGTGGAACCAGCCGTTTCGGATCGCCTTCTCCGTTGCTTCGGGGTCCCGGTAATAACCCTTGAGGACGACGTTGCCGCGGACCACGATCTCGCCGATCGTGCTCCCGTCGTGCGGCACTTCCTGATCAGTCTCCGTATCGACGACACGAAGGTCGCCGGAGGTGATCAGCTCCACGCCTTGCCGCGCCTTGATCGTGGCGCGTTCCGACGCCGATAGCGTGGCATGCTCGGGCAACGGATCGCAGACGGAGATGAATGGGGAGGTTTCGGTCAGGCCGTAGACCTGGGTGACCTCCCAGCCCAGCTCACCCTCGAGCCGCTCGATCGTGGCCGCCGCCGGTGGCGCACCTGCCGTCGCGACGTGCACACCGCGGGGAACATCGCGGCGGAGATCGGCGGGGGCGTTAGCGAGACTGATCAGCACCGTTGGCGCCGCGCAGAGCCAGGTCACGCGCTCATCGCGGATCAGCCGGAAGACCTCACCCGGATCGGGCCGGGGGAGACAGATGTGGGTGGCTGCGGCGGCGGTCACGGTCCAGACGAACGTCCATCCATTGGCATGGAACATCGGCAGGGTCCAGAGATACCGGTCGCCGATTCCCAGCCGCAGGTGAAGCAGCGTTCCCACCGTGTTCATGTAGGCGTTGCGGTGGGTGATCATGACGCCCTTCGGCCGCGCCGTTGTGCCGCTGGTGTAGTTGATGGTGAGGAGATCGCCCTCGCTGATTTCGGGCCGCGCGACGTCGGGGGATTGGGTCGTGAGCATGCTCTCGTAGTCCAGCCATCCTTTGCGTGAGCCCGTCAGCGCGATGAACTGCTTCACCCCTCCAATGCGGTCACGAATGCTGTCCACGTTTTCGAGGTAGTCCTCGCTGGCGCAGACGACGGTTGCTCCGGAGTGGTCGATGATGTACGCGAAGTCGTCGGCCGTCAGCCGGTAGTTGACCGGCACCAGGACAGCGCCGGTCTGCGGCACGGCGTAAAAGGACTCGAGTTGCTGGCGGACATTCGGCGCGATGTAGGCGACCCGGTCACCCTGCCGGACACCCATCCGCTGGAGCGCCGTGGACCAGCGGTCGCAGCGGTCGAAGAACTGCTCGTAAGTGAGCCGGAGGTCGCCCTCGACGACGGCCTCGCGTTGCGGGTGCAACCGCCGAGTCCGTCGCATGAACTCGAGTGGCGTAAGCGGCGTCTCCATCGAGCCCTTCCTCCTCCCGCTGCCCAGCGTTTGCTGCCGAGTTTAGTCCGGGTGGAGTCCAAGGGCAAGACCGAGTCGGGGGCTGGTGGCTCAGAAGCTGAGCACCAGCCCCGCGTGTTGGCCCCAGCCCTACTCAGTTGTGGCGGTTGTTATTGTTGCTGTCGCCCTCGTTGTCGTCGTGCGGCAACGCGAGTTTCCAGACCGTGCCGCCCTGGGCGCAGAATCCCTGGCCTCCCGTCGCCGGACAGACGGCGCCGGCGCTGAAGTAGAGATTGCCGTCGGGTCCCATCACGTCCATGTTCGGGAAGGTAAGTCCACCGGCGATGACCGATGACGTTCCCTCGTCCGCATTGAACTTCACGATGTCGCCGCTGAATGGGCTCGGCGGGCCAAAGGTGGTCCACATATTGACGAAGTAGACGTTGTCTTGCTGATCAGCCGTGCAGCCGGTGACGTGCTTCAAGAGATCGTTGGGGACCAGCGTCGCCGAGGTCCCGTGGATCCGAAAGAGGTGGCCCGCAAGCGTGGCGACCCAAAGTCCCCCGCCAGTCTTCGCGATGCATGTAGGCACCTCATCGGTTGGGAAGGCGCCGGGGGTCGTGTCGTCGCGCCATGGGAAATAGTGGAGGACGGTGATATGGCCGCCGCTGCTGACGAAGTTCAGCGTGTTCGACCCGGAATCGGCGACGTACGAACCGCCATTGGCGGCCAGGACGCCGTAAGGATTCGAGTCGTGCTCCTGGGGCAACCTATCGGCCGTCGAGTCGAAACCGAACGCGCCGACACCGAAAATCTTCCGCCAGGAGCCGTTTGCCTTTACGGAGATCAGGGCTCCCGCCTGCTGCGTAGCCGCCGCGACGTCCGCCTGGCATCCGGTGTCACCTGTGGCGCATTGGTAGTGCTCGAAGGCCTGCGGGAACACGCCAAGGATTGCCATGATCTTGCCATCACGTGCGGAAATCCCGTCCACTCCCAGGGCCTCGCCGTGGCTGGGATCGAAGAACTCGGCGGCTGAGAACAGGTGGTCGACGAGCGGAGTGTGCGTTTTATTCGCCATGTTCACCCACGAGATCTGCGACGTGCGGCCGAAGCAGATGGTTGGCGTGCCGGCGATGCAGTTCGTCCCACCGTGACCGGCCTCAGCCACTACCAGCTTGCCCTTGAAGAACTCGACGCCTCTCGGACTGTCGAAGCCGGCGGCGACCAATGTGGGCGTGCCCACAGCGGAAGCCGGCGTGGGCACCAGAACGCCCACCGCCATGAATACGATTGCAGCCAACGAAAAGCGGAATTTACCGCGCATCTCCTCCACCTATCCCTTTGCCCCCGCTTAACGAATTCTTACGCCACACCGAGTGGCCCTCGGCATGGTAGCGCCTCGGCGAGTGGTAGTCAATGGGCAGAAACCAAACACGCGCGACGCCCGTTTAATCCGGGAGTGAGGTCGCCGGCTCTTCGCTAGACTCGAATAGAGGAGATGGACGAGGTTTCTACGACACCTATCCTTGACCGGATTGGCACGCCGGCCGATCTTCGCTCGCTGAGCGACGCCGAGCTGCGCGCCCTCGCCGAGGAGATCCGCCAGTTCCTGGTCACGACCGTCTCAAAGACCGGTGGCCACCTGGGTCCCAATCTTGGCGTGGTCGAGCTCACGCTGGCCTTGCACCGCGTCTTCGATAGCCCGAAGGACCGGATCCTCTGGGACACCGGGCACCAGGCCTACGTCCACAAGCTTTTGACACGCCCGCGCGATGGATTTGCGCGGCTGCGCAAGCTGGGCGGAATGAGCGGGTACCCGAACCGCACCGAAAGCGAGCACGACTTCATCGAGAACAGCCATGCGTCCACCGGGCTCAGCTACGCCTCAGGGATGGCCGAGGCTGCTCGCCGCCAGCCCGACGCGGGCCGCGTGGTCGTGGTCGTCGGCGACGGTGCCTTGACCGGCGGCATGGCCTACGAGGCGCTGAACAACATCGGCCATCGAAAGACACCGGTGATCATCGTGGTCAACGACAACGGCCGGTCCTACGCCCCGACCGTGGGCGGGCTGGCCCAACACCTGGCGCAACAGCTGACCGTCCTCAACCCCAGCTATCACCGGACCAAGAGTCGCGTCGACCGGATACTGCGCGGCGTGCCCGCCGGCGACAAGGCCATCGAAGCCGGCCGCCGCATCAAGGAAGGTCTCAAGGAGCTGGTCTCGCCCCGTACCTTCTTCGAATATCTCGGCATCAAGTACTCCGGCCTCATCAATGGTCACAACATCGAGGACATCGAGCGCACGCTGCGGCAGGTCAGCCGCCTGGGCCAGCCGGCCGTGGTACACGTGATCACGACCAAGGGCCGCGGCTATGGGCCGGCCGAGGAAGACGAGATCGACCACCTGCACGGCGTCAGTGCCTTCGACCTGTTGACCGCCAAGCCCTTGAGCCGCCGGGTCAGCTACACCGACGTCTTCGGCGAGGCGTTGCTCGCGGAGGCCGAGCGCGAGCCGCGACTGGTCGCGATCACCGCGGCCATGGGGAGCAGCGCCGGGCTGGGTCCCTTTGCGGAACGTTTCCCCGATCGCTTCTACGACGTCGGGATTGCCGAGCAGCACGCGGTAACTTTCGCCGCCGGCCTGGCCATGGCCGGGCTCCGGCCAGTAGTTGCGATTTACTCGACCTTCCTCCAGCGCGCGCTCGACCAGGTGATGATGGATGTCTGCCTGCACAAGCTGCCGGTGACGTTTGTCCTCGACCGGGCAGGGATCACCGGCGATGATGGGCCCTCCGCACAAGGCCTCTTCGACCTGACCTTCCTTCGAGCGATGCCGGGCCTCACTCTGGCTGCCGCGAGTGACCCGCAGGAGCTACGCGACCTGCTGCACACGGCAATCGAGTGGGAAGGCCCGGGCCCGTTCGCGATCCGCTACCCGAAAGGTGCGGCCGGAGAGAGCGAATCCCAACCGGTGCGGATCCTGCCGGTCGGCGAGTGGGAAGTCCGCCGGCAGGGAAGCGCCGCGTTGCTGCTCGCGACCGGCAAGCTCGTCTCGGTGGCGATAGAAGCCGCGGGCATCCTTGAAGGGGAGGGCCTGCCGCTGACGGTCATCAACTGCCGCTACATCAAACCGCTCGATCCCCGGATAGAGAGCTGGGCCCGCCGGCATCCTGTCGTGCTGACTTTGGAAGACAACGTCGCGACCGGTGGCTTCGGGTCAGCGGTGTCCGAAGCGCTGGCACCACTTGGGATCCCAGTGACCATAATGGCCGTCCCCGATACCTTCATCGA